>DATLHA010000066.1:0-19785 GCA_035540095.1 Acidimicrobiales bacterium
GATGCTGCCGCCGCTGATCCGGGCCGTGCGCGACGCCGGCCACCCTGTCGTGTGGATCTGCGACCCGATGCACGGCAACACCTTCGTCAGCGCCGGCGGCCGCAAGACCCGCCACCTCGACCACGTCCTGGCCGAGATCGGTGCCTTCTTTCGAGCTCACCGGGCTGAAGGCACCTGGCCCGGGGGCGTGCACGTGGAACTCACCGGCGACGACGTGACCGAGTGCCTGGGCGGCGCCGAAGAGGTGTTGGACAGCCAGTTGGACCTGCGCTACCTCACGGCCTGCGACCCCCGGCTCAACGGTCGCCAGTCGCTCGACCTCGCCTACCGGGTGGCGGAGCTCCTCAGAGGCTGACCGGCCGGCGGCGGGCCTGCTCGGCCAGCGCCGCCGGCCTCCTCGCCGTCGCGTTGGGCAGGTGGACCACCTCGGTCCAGGTGAACCGCCCGCACAGCCAGCCCGTGGCGGCGACCACCGCCGTCTCCCTCCGGGCGTCGTAGACCGGCTGGTCCTTGTGGTGCTGGCCGTCGAGCTCGATGAACAGACCGAGCGTCGGCCACGCCAGGTCGAGCCGGGCCGACGCCGTCTCGATCCAGAGCTGCCTGACCGGCTCCGGCAGCGCCGGCGCCGTCCGGATCAGCTGCACCATGAGCGTCTCCAGGAGGCTCTCGGTGGGCGGGGCGCCGGCGGGCCGGCGGGCAAGCACCGGCTCGTTCCCCGTCACCGCCTCGATAGACACCAACCGCTTCCGCAGTGCCGACTCCAGCGCCTGCTCCCACGCCAGGTCGCTGAGCGAGGAGGCCAGGTCGGCGATCGTCCTGGGCCCGTTGGTGCACGGCAGCCCGCACACACGAACGACGCATTGCGGCGGCAGTGCCCGCCGGCAAACTCTGGGTCGCCGGGCGTTCGCGTTGCGTGGGACGGTCACCCACCTGCCGTCCAGACCGACGGAGTCGAGCCCGTACAGCACGCCGGCCAGGTGGTGGCTGGCCACGCCGCCCGTGGCCAGTACCGCCGCCCTGGCGCGGTCGAGGGGGGCGGGCTCCTCCGGCCCTTCAGCCCACACGCCGATGTCGGCCCGCCGCCAGCGGCCCTTTTCCTCGCCCCACCGCAACGCCGCCGGCGTGAGCCCCGATTCGTGGGTCGTGAACAGTCTGCGCATCGCCACCCCTGCATTCGGTGCATTTCGCGCTGTGAAATCGGCCGTTTTCGGGCCGGATCACGACGCGATATGCACCAGGACCGAGGGGGAAGAGCGGTCAGATGCTACAGGATGCGGTAGAGGGTGCCAACACCGTCGTGGAGGACGACTTCGAGGCGGAGGGCGGCCTCGAGGTCGGTCCGTGAGGGCTGGAAGGAGCGCTTGAAGGTGATGGCGTCGAAGTAGGCGATGTAGCCGCGCATGGCGGCCAGTTCCTCAGCGAAGCGAGCGTTGGCCTCGCCGGTGAGGTAGTCCTTCTCGACCGGGATGGCGAGGGCCGGCCGGCCGGCGATGAACGACACGGCGTCGGGGGCGTTGGAGTAGAGGGGCTGGCCGTCGAAGGCCATCACCGATGAGTGCTGGAGGGCGGCGGCGGAGTAACCACGCCGGCGGATGCTGTCGTCGGTCAGGCCGCCGGCGGTCCAGACCACGGCGCCGGCCACCTGGGCGACGACCAGGGCGCCGGCGAGGTAGAGGGCCGGCGGCTCGAGGCGATGGAGGGCGGGGACGGCCAGCAGGATGGCGGCCACGTGGAGGGGGGCGAGGAAGCGGGCGTCGAGGCGGCCGGTGGCGTCGGTGAACGTGCGGTTGGCCACGAGCACGACGAGGTAGGCGACCGTGAAGGCGACGAGCAGCCAGGTCAGCGGCGTCGCCGGCAGCCGGCGGGCGACGACCACGCCGGCGGCGACGAGGACCACGGCGAGCACGAATCCCGCCGGCGGCCCGGGCCACGGCACGATCCAGCGGGCGAGGGGACGGACCGCCTGCCCTAGGTAGTCGGCGCCGAACAGGTGGAAGGCGACGCTGCGGTCACTGGCGCCGCCGCCGGCCCACAGCAGCCATAGGGCGACGGGCGCCACCGTCGCCGCCCCGAAGACGCCGGCCGCCACCCACCGCCGGCGCCACGCCAGCACGGCGACGCCGGCGACCACCACGGCGATCCCCACGTAGCGGGTGAGGAAGGCGGCGGCCACCAGCGCCGAGGCGCCGGCGAGCAGCGCCGGCCGGGGCGCGTCGAGGTACGCGGCGAGGGCGACGATGCCGGCGAGGGCCAACAGGATGAACATCGGCTCGCTCAGCGCAGAGCCGGACAGCCCCAGCAGGTCGACGCCGGCGGCGACGAGCACCGAGGCGACCAGCGCCGCCGGCACCGAACCGGTAGAACGGCGCACGACCAGCCCGACCAGCAGCACGATGCCGCCGAGTGCGAGGGCGTTCACAGCCCGGGCCCCGGTCAGCGGGTCGAGCCCGAGCTTGCCCAGGGCGGCGAGAACCATGGTGAAGCCCGGAGGGAAGTGCTCCAGCGGTGGTACGCCGGCCGGCGGCGCGAAGCCCAGCCCGTCGAGCCAGTTCCGGGCCGTCCCCACGTAGAACACGGCGTCGGGACTCACGTAGAGGCCCTTGGCGCCGGCGGCCAGCACGGCCGCCACCGCCGCGACCGGCGGCAGCGCCAACCAGCCGGAGCGCTTCACCCGATCTGGGCGACGAACGCCTCGAGCTGGCGCAGGTTGCGGCACTCGAACACCCCGTGGCAGTGGCGTGCGTACTCGGCGACGATCGAGTCGCCGGTGTCCCAGTAGGAACGGGGCTCAGGGTTCAGCCACCACAGCCGCCGGGCCCGCCGGCGCAGGTCGGCCAGCACCTCGGCCCCGGTGGCGTGGTAGTTGTTCCGGGCGTCGCCCAGGATGACGACCGACGTACGGGGCGTGATCTCCCGCCCCCACCGGGCCCAGAACGCCGTCAGCGCCCGGCCGTAGTCCGAGTGGCCGTCGGCGGCGACCACGTCCGCCTCCTCGTGCACCCGGGTCAGGGCCGCGGCCAGGTCGTCGGCGCCGGCGAGGAGATGGGTCACCTCGTCGATCCCGTCGATGAAGACGAACGTCCGCACGGCCGAGAACTCCCCCGCCAGCGCGTGCACCAGTTGCAGGGTGAAGCGGGCGAACGTCGCCACCGACCCGGAGACGTCGGCCAGCACCACGATCTCCGGCTTGTGGGGACGGGGCCGGCGAAACCGGGGGTCGGCGGGCACGCCCCCGGCCGACAACGAACGCCGCAGGGTGCGGCGGAAGTCGAGCCGCCCGTGGCGACCGTGGCGCCGGCGCCGGGCCAAGCGAGCGGCCATGCGCCGGGCCAGCGGGCGCAGCGTCCGCTGCAAAGCGGCCAGGTCGTCGCCGCTGGCATGAAGGAAGTCGACGTCCTCCGGAAGCGGCCGGCGCACCGAGCGGGCCACCGCCTCCGGCCCCCGCTCGGCCACCAGCCGCCGGCGTACCTCGGCCTCCACCTCGTTGCGCAGGCACTGCGCGGCCAGAGTCAGGCCGTCGCGCTCCAGCCAGCCGGCGCCGGCCAGCAACCGGGCCAGAGCGCCGTCGACGTCGAGCATGCGCATGGTCTTGAATACGTACGCGCTCCCCCGGACGCCCCGGCCCTCTTCCATGCCGGCCAGCCGGGCGACGGCCAGCCGGGCCAGCCGCTGCACCGCGTCGGCGTCGCCGGACTGCAACGCATCCTCGAGGAGGGCCGACAGATCGGAACCGTCGTCGTCGACCGTCGCCGGCGCCAGCGAGAAGAACGAGTCGAAGACGGCGTCGAAGGCCGGGCGGTGCTCCGGCCGCTTCACCATGGTTGCGGCCATCGCCGCCCGTAGCGCCGAACGGTCGTCCAACGGAACGTGGCGCACGGCGTCCATGGCGTCGATGTTCTCCGTCAGCGAGACGGGCAGCCCGGCCGCCCGCAGCTCGCCGACGAACGCCGCAAGGACGGCCAGCATTATCCGGCGGTCTTGAGTTCCCGGGCCGCGGCGGCGATGTCGGCGCGGTGCTTCAGCAGCACGTGGAGAGTGGACTCGGTCAGCGAGGCGTCGAGCTCCGACACCCCGAGGACGACCAGTGTCCGGGCCCAGTCGAGCGTCTCGGAGACCGACGGCGGCTTGCGCAGGTCGAGCAGGCGGAGGCTGCGCACGATCCGGGCGACCTCCCCCGCCAGGTGCGCAGGCAGCTCCGGCACCCGGGCCAGCACGATCTCCCGCTCCCGCTCCACCGACGGGTAGTCCAGGTGCAGGTACAGGCACCGCCGCTTCAGGGCCTCCGACAGGTCACGGGTGGCGTTCGAGGTCAGGAACACCAGGGGGATGCGCCGGGCCGACACCGTCCCCATCTCCGGGACCGACACCTGCCAGTCCGACAGCACCTCGAGCAGCAGGGCCTCGGTCTCCACCTCCACCCGGTCCACCTCGTCGATGAGCAGGACGACGGGCTCGTCGGCCCGGATGGCCTCCAGCAACGGACGGGAGAGCAGGAACTCCTCGCTGAAGATGTCGCCCTCCAGCTCCGACCAGGGGCCTTCGCCGGCCTGGATGCGCAGGAGCTGCTTGCGGTAGTTCCACTCGTACAGCGCTTTGGACTCGTCGAGCCCCTCGTAGCACTGCAGCCGGATCAGGCGGCTCCCCGCCCAGCGGGCGACCGACTTGGCCAGCTCCGTCTTCCCCGTGCCCGCAGGACCCTCGACGAGCACCGGCTTGTCGAGCCGGTCGGCGAGGAACACCACGCCGGCGGTGGCCTCGTCGGCCAGGTAGTCGACGCCGGCCAGCCCCTCGCGCACCGCCTGGATCGACGGGAACCGCTCAGCCACTAGGCGCGGATCTGCCCGTCGCCGTGGACGACGTATTTCAGCGTGGTCAGCTCGCGCAGGCCCATGGGGCCGCGGGCGTGGAGCTTCTGGGTGCTGATGCCGATCTCGGCGCCGAAGCCGAACTGCTCACCGTCGGTGAAGCGGGTCGACGCGTTCACGATCACCGCGGCGGCGTCGACCTCCCGGGCGAAGCGGGTGGAGGCGGCCAGATCCGTCGTGCAGATGGCCTCGGTGTGGCCCGTGCCGTAGCGGTTGACGTGGGCGATGGCCGCCTCCAGCGAGTCGACGACGGCCACGGACATCTTGAGGTCGAGGAACTCCGAGCCGAAGTCGGCCTCGGTGGCGGGGCCGATCGCCGGCACCAGCACCCGGGCACGCTCGTCGCCCACCAGCTCCACGCCGGCCAGCGCCGCCGCGGCACGGGGCAGGAACGCGCCCGCCACCGCAGAGTGCACCACCAGCGACTCGGCGGCGTTGCACACCGACGGCCGCTGCGTCTTGGCGTTGACGACGATGTCGAGCGCCTGGTCGAGGTCGGCGGCGGCGTCGACGTACACGTGGCAGTTCCCGTCGCCGTCGATCACGTACGGCACGGTGGCGTTTTCCAGAATTGCTCGGATCAGGGAAGGGCCGCCGCGAGGGATCAGGCAGTCGATCGACTCCCGCAGCCGCATGAACTCGACCGCCGCCTCGTGGCGGACGTCGTCGACGAGAACCATGGCGTCGGAGGGCAGGCCGGCCTTCTCGAGCCCCTCGCGCAGGGCGCCGGCGATGGCCAGGTTCGACTGCAGCGCGGCGCCGGACCCCCGCAGGAAGGCGGCATTGCCGGACTTGAGGCAGAGGCCGAAGGCGTCGCTGGTGACGTTGGGCCGGTTCTCGTAGATGATCGCCACCACGCCGAGCGGCACCCGTACCCGCTCGATGACCAGGCCGTTCGGGCGGGTCCACCCCTCGACGATCTCGCCGACGGGATCCGGCAGGGCGGCCACCTGGCGCAGCCCTCCGGCCATCCCCTCGACCCGGGCCGGCGTGAGGCGCAGCCGGTCGACCACCGTCGCCGCGGTGCCGGCCTCCTCGGCCCGCGCCACGTCCGACCCGTTGGCCTCCAGGATCTCGTCGGTCCGCCGGACCAGCAGGTCGGCCGCCGCTTCCAGCGCCGCGTCCTTGGCCGGCGTGGACGCCGTGGCCAGGACGCGGGAGGCCGCCTTTGCCCGCCGGCCCAGCTCTGCGACGGCGCTCACCCCGTCGACGTTACCGGCCATCGACGGTCAATCCCCGCCCATCTCGGCCAGGAACCGGTCGGCCTCCTCGGGGGTCCGGCCCTCGCTGATCAGCCGCTCCCGCAGGAACCCTCGGATCTCCTCCTCGGAGGGCTGCACGCCGACGCCGAACCGCTCCTGGACGGCCAGCGCTATCTCGATGAACTGGTGGTGGATGCGCTGCATCTCCTCGTCGTCGAGCCCGACGGGGGGATCCGGCTCGACGAGCTTCCCGGTCATGGCCAGGCCGGCCCACTTCCAGGCCAGCATGCCGCCGTCGAGGCTCTGGGCGTCGAAGCCCTGGCCCCGGAGCCACTCGGCGGCCTCCTGGCTGCGGGTGCCCGCCCGGCAAACCGTGACGACGGGCCGGTTGCGGTCGAGCTCGTCGAGCCGGTCCTCGAGGTCGTCCTCGGGAATGTGCAGCGCGCCTTCGATGTGGCCTGCCTGCCACTCCTTGTCGTAGCGCACGTCGACGAGCTGCACCTGGTCGAGGCGATCGGCCACCGTCTGGGGATCCATGGCCTCCGAGCGTAGATTGAGCCGGTGCCCGCCGCCGAGGTCCGCATCGTCGACGCCCTGCAAGGCCGGGTCGACATCGGCTCCACCGTGACCGTGAAGGGCTGGATCCGTAACCGGCGGGACTCCAAGGCCGGCGGGGGGCTCGCCTTCCTCACCATCCATGACGGCTCGAGCTTCGACGCCGTCCAGGTGGTCGCCCGAGCCGGGGCCCTCGACAACTTCGAGTCCGAGGTCGCCCACCTCACTACGGGCTGCTCGGTCGTGGTCACCGGGACGCTGGTGGAGTCGAAGGGCAAGGGGCAGGCCATGGAGGTCCAGGCCGCGCAGGTCGACGTCGTCGGCTGGGTCGAGGACCCGGAGACCTATCCGGTCGCCCCGAAGCAGCACTCCTACGAGTACCTCCGGGAAGTCGCCCACCTGCGGCCCCGCACGAACACCTTCGGGGCCGTCACCCGGGTGCGCCACTGCCTGTCGATGGCGCTGCACCGGTTCTTCGACGAGCGGGGCTTCGCCTGGATCCACACGCCGATCATCACCGCCAACGACGCCGAGGGGGCCGGAGCCATGTTCCGGGTCTCCACGCTGGACCTGGCCAACCTGCCCCGCACGGCGGAGGGCGACGTGGACTTCAGCCAGGACTTCTTCGGCCGGGAGACCCACCTCACCGTCTCGGGCCAGCTCGACGTCGAGGCCTACTGCCTGGCCATGAGCCGGGTCTACACGTTCGGCCCGACCTTCCGGGCCGAGAACTCCAACACCGCCCGCCACCTGGCGGAGTTCTGGATGGTCGAGCCCGAGATCGCCTTCGCCGACCTGTCCGACAACGCCGACCTGGCCGAGGCGTGCCTGCGGTACGTCGTCAAGGCCGTGCTGGAGGAGCGGGGCGACGACATGGCCTTCTTCGCCGACCGCATCGACCCGGACTGCATCCAGCGCCTCCAGGGCCTGGTCGACTCCACGTTCGAGCGCATGGACTACACCGACGCGGTCGCCGCCCTGGCCAAGGCCGAGGTCGCCTTCGAGTTCCCCGTGGAGTGGGGCATGGACCTGCAGTCCGAGCACGAGCGGTGGCTCACCGAGACCCACGTCGGCCGGCCGGTGATCGTCATGAACTACCCGAAGGAGATCAAGGCGTTCTACATGCGCCTGAGCGACGACGGCCGGACGGTGGCGGCCATGGACGTGCTGGCGCCGGGGATCGGTGAGATCGTCGGCGGCAGCCAGCGGGAGGAACGCCTGGACGTGCTCGACGGCCGGATGGCCGAGCTCGGCCTCGACCCCGCGCCGTACTGGTGGTACCGGGACCTGCGGCGCTACGGCACCGTGCCCCACGCCGGCTTCGGCCTGGGTTTCGAGCGGACGGTGGCCTACATCACCGGTATGGCCAACGTCCGCGACGTCATCCCGTTCCCGAGAACACCGAGAAACGCGGACTTCTAGGCGTGAGGCGGTTGCCGGGCGGCCTGCTGGCCCTGGGTCTGGTGGCGCTCGTGACGCCGGCCGCCGGCGCCCAGGCCGGTGTCGACGTCCGCCGGGACATCGAGTACGGCTCGGCCAACGGGAAGCGGCTGCTCCTCGACGCCTACGTACCGCCGGCGGGGGAGGAGCGCCGGCCGGCGGTCGTCATGATCCACGGCGGCGGCTGGCGGGTGGGCGACAAGGCGTCGTGGCAGCCGGAGGCGGAGCAGCTGGCGGCGAAGGGGTGGGTCGCCTTCTCGGTCAACTACCGCCTCGACGAGCCGGCGGTGTTCCCGGCCGAGATCGACGACGTGCAGGCCGCGGTGCGCTGGGTTCGGGCCCACGCCGAGGAGTACCGGATCGACCCGGCGCGTATCGCGGCCGTCGGTGAGTCGGCGGGGGGGCACCTCGCCGCCATGCTGGCCACTCTGGGGACCGGGCCGCTCGACCGCGACGCCCGCATCCGGGTGGGTGCCGCCTGGTCGCCACCGGTCGACCTGACCGCCCTGGCCGGCTCCCGGGGCGCGAGTTGGATCGGCCCCCTCCTGGGCTGCGACCAGCAGACGTGCCCCGATCGCCTGGCCACGTCGTCCCCCGTCACCCACGTCGACGCCAGCGACGCCCCGCTGTACCTGGTGAACAGCACCCGGGAGGTCGTGCCGCTGTCGCAGTCCCAGGCCATGGCCGAGCGGCTCAAGGCGGCCGGCGTCGACCACCGCCTCGCCGTCTATCAGGGCAACCGCCATGCCCTCGACTTCCGGGCCGACGCCTGGGGGCCCACCGTCGCCTTCCTCGAGAAGCACTTGACGGCCGTCGCGGTAGCGCAGTCCGACTCCCCCGTGCCGGGGATCGTGGGGATCGGCGCCGGCGTGGCGGCCGCCACTGCTGTGCTCCTGTTGCGGCGCCGCAGTCGCGGCCATGATGGTGCCGATGCTCGAACGGGTGCCAGCGCGGGCTGAAACCCTACGGGTGGCGCCGGAGGAGACGACGAGGTGAGCCGGATGTCGGGGCCAGGGCGGTTCCAGGTCGGGGCGGGCTTGTGCCTGCTGATGCTGCTTGCCGCCGCCGGCGCCACCACCAGTGAGACCCCGAGGAAGGTCATGGCCGCGCCCGTCCGGTTCTTCTTCCCCAGCTTCGACACCGAGGCCGCCCCGCCCACGACGACCACCACCGAGCCGGCGTGCGTGCCCCAGGCGACCCTCCGGGAGCGGGCGGCGCGGGTCCTGATCATGGGCATGCCGGACATCAAGGATGCCGGCCACCCCCTGGCCGTCGAGCTCATGCAGCTGGGGATCGGCGGCGTGCTGATCACGGGCGGCAACGTCGACACCCGGGCCCAGATCACCAAGCTCACCGGCGACCTCAAGCGCGCCGCCCGCCACGGCCTCGTCGTCTCGACCGACGAGGAGCCCGGGCGGGTGACCAGCTTCGGCCACATCATCGGGACCACGTCCTCCGCTCGACGCCTGGCGGCCACCGGCACCCCCGAGGCCATGCGCGCCCTCGCCCGCGACCAGGCCACCGACCTGGCGGCCATGGGCATCACCCTGGACCTGGCGCCGGTGGCCGACCTCGACGCCGGCCCGGCCGGCGACACGATCGGCGACCGGTCCTTCTCGGCTGATCCCGCCGTCGCCGCCCGCTACGCGTACGCCTACGCCCTCGGCATGGTGGACAAGGGCATCGACCCGGTCATCAAGCACTTCCCCGGCCGGGCCAAGGCCGAGGGCGACGACCACGTCGGCCGCATCGTCTCCTACGAGTCCATGGCCGACCTGCGGGCCAACGACATCAAGCCCTTCGCCGACCTGGTGGCCAAGGGGGCGCCGGTCGTCATGATGAGCAACGTCGACTACACCGCCATCGAGCCGAACGTCCCCGCCAGCCTCTCGGCCAAGGCCTATTCCATGCTCCGGGAGCTGGGGTTCAAGGGCGTGGCCATCACCGACTCCATCGGCATGGGCGCGGTGAACCAGCGCTGGGACTGGTCGGAGGCCGCGGTCAAGGCCATCGCCTCCGGCGCCGACGGGGTGCTGAGCACCGACGGCAAGTTCGCCCGGGACATGGTCCACGGCCTCGTCGTGGCCGTGCAGAAGGGCGAGCTGAAGGAGGCGCGGCTCAACGAGGCCGCCGGCCGCATGATCGCCTTGGCCGGCGGCGACCCGATGGCCTTCGCCTGCCAGGCCGTCGCCCTTCCGAAGCTCCAAACGCAGCCATAGGAGGTCGCCATGCCCACCCGTCGCGCCATCGCCTGCATCGTCCCGCCCGACCTGCTGCGGGACATCATCCGCAACGGCAACGAGGAGGAGCGGGGGGCGGCGGCCGACACCATGGCCGTCGACCAGACGTTCCGGACGCTGCGGGCGGCCTTCGCCGCCACGGTGGCCGCCAACCAGGTGGCCATGCGGCCCATGGGCGGCATGGGGGGTTCGCCCCAGCGCACCATCTACGACCAGAAGAACAGCAACGCCATCGCCCTGGGCACCGTGGCCCGCACCGGGGGCCAGAAGAAGGTGAAGGACCCCGCGGTCAACGAGGCCTACGACGGCTTCGGGTCCACGTACAGGTTCTTCTGGGAGGTCTTCGGCCGCAACTCCATCGACAGCGCCGGCATGCCGCTCCTGGGCCTCGTCCACTACTCGACCAACTACGCCAACGCCTTCTGGGACGGCCAGGGCCACATGTTCTTCGGCGACGGCGACGGCCAGCTGTTCATCCGGCTCACCGCCTCGCTGGACGTCATCGGCCACGAGCTCACCCACGGGGTGACCCAGTTCGAGGCCAACCTCGTCTACCAGGGACAGTCGGGGGCGCTGAACGAGTCGATGTCGGACGTGTTCGGCTCGCTCACCAAGCAGTACGCCGACAAGCAGACCGCGGAGGCGGCCGACTGGCTCATCGGCAACGACATCGTCGGCCCCGCACTGCAGCCGGCGCTGCGGTCGATGAAGGCCCCCGGGACGGCCAACCAGTACGACAAGCAGCCGGCGTCGATGGACGACTTCGTCAACACCGCGGCCGACAACGGCGGCGTGCACATCAACTCCGGCATCCCCAACCACGCCTTCTACACGACCGCCACCCAGCTCGGCGGCAACGCCTGGGAGCGGGCGGGCCGCATCTGGTACGACTCCCTGCGCGACGAGAAGATGAAGCCCACCAGCGGGTTCAAGGCCTTCGCCCGGGCGACGGTGCGCCAGGCCGAGACGCGCTTCGGCGCCGGCTCCCCCGAGGTCGACGCGGTGCAGGCCGGCTGGGACAAGGTCAAGGTGAAGGCCTAGGCATGGGGACGCGGGTGCGCCTCACTCGTAGCGGCGGGCTGGCGGGCCTCTCGATGGTGGCGGCGGTCGACCTGGACGAACTGCCGCCGGCAAGTGCCGAGAAGGTGGAGGCGGCGCTGGCGGAGATGGACTTCGAACGACCAAGACGTCGGCGGACGGTGCCGGCGCCCGGACCGTGGCCGGACGCCTTTCAGTACGACATCGAGGTCGACGACGGGGAGAAGCGGTCCATCACGGTGCATGATCCCGTGATCAGCCCGGAGGTGCGGGCCCTGCTCGACGTGCTGGTGCCGCTAGCCGAGCCGGAGTAGCTAGCCTTCCGCCCATGCTGGGTAGTCGGCCGAGGCATCCCCTCGCCATGGCCATGATCGTGGTGGCCCTGGCCGCCCCGCTGGCGGTAGCCGGTTGGGTCCGCCTGAACCGGCCGGACCCGACGGCCGCCGCCGGCCGCTTCGACCCCAACATCGTCCGTACGGTCGCTTCCACCACGACGACCACGGCCCCGCCGGAGATCGTGGCCACGACGGTGCCGCCGGTGCCCGAGCTGGTCAGCGTGGCCGGCAGCAAGCTGCGCCGCGGCGTGGCCCGCCCGATCTCCTCGCCGGCCACGGTCGCCGACGTCAAGGGCTCGAAGATCGGCCTCTACTCCACCGCGGGCCAGTCCGAGGCCGACGAGGTCTTCGACAACCCCACATGGGAAGGGCTGCCGTTGGTGTTCCTGGTCCAGCAGCGCCAAGGCGACTGGCTGGAGGTCCAGCTCAACACCCGGCCCAACCAGACCACCGCCTGGTTGCGGGCGGCCGACGTCAGCCTCCGCCAGGTCACCCACCGGATCGTGGTCAGCCTGGCGTCGCGCTCGCTCACCGTGTACGACGGGCAGACACCGGTCATGGAGGCCGCCGTCGCCATCGGCGACCCCACCACGCCGACGCCCAGAGGGAACTACTACATCGACGGCGCCGTCCGCACCCCGGATCCCAGCGGGGTCTACGGGCCCTACCAGGTGTCGGTGGCCGCCTTCTCCGAGGTGCTGATGAGCTTCGGCAGCGGCGTGGGCCAGATCGCCTTCCATGGGACGAACGCGCCGAGCCTCGTCGGCTCCGCCGTCAGCAACGGCTGCCTGCGCATGAGGAACGCCGACATCACCCGCCTGGCCAACACCGTGGAGATCGGCACCCCGGTCCAGATCGCCTAACCGAGGCTTTCCGCCCACTCTTCGTTGAGGCGGCGGAAGGCGCCGGCCACCTTCCGCAGCTCCTCGGGGGCGCCGTCCTGGACGATGCGGCCCCCGTCGACGACCAGGACCCTGTCGGCGACGTCGAGGGTCGTGAGGCGGTGGGCGATGATCACCGCCGTCCGGCCGGCGAGGAGGGTGTGCAGGGCGTCCTGCACCAGGCGCTCGTGGGGCGCGTCGAGGGCGGACGAGGCTTCGTCGAGGATCAGGACCCGGGGGGCGGCCAGGAAGGCCCGGGCGAAGGCCACCAGCTGGCGCTGGCCGGAGGAGAGGCGCCCGCCCCGCTTGCCGACCACCGTGTCGTAGCCCTCGGGGAGGCCGGCGAACAGCTCGTGGGCCCCGATGGCCCGGGCCGCGGCCTCCACCTCCGCCCGGGAGGCGCCGGGCCGGCCGAAGGCGATGTTGTCGGCCACGCTGCCGGTGAACAGGAACGCCTCCTGGGTGACCATGACCACCGCGGCCCGGAGGTCGGGCGTGGAGAGCCGGCGCAGGTCGACGTCGCCCAGCAGCACCCGGCCCTCCGTCGGGTCGTAGAAGCGGGCCAGAAGGCGGGCGATGGTGCTCTTGCCGGCGCCGGTCTCGCCCACCAGGGCCACCGTCTGGCCCGCGGGGATGAAGAGGTCGAGGCCGGCCAGGACGGGGCGGTCGCGGCGGTAGGCGAAGGCGACGCCCTCGAAACGCACGTCGAGTGGACCGCGGGCCAGCGCGGCGCCGGCCTCCGGCTCGGCTACCGCCGGCTCCTCCTCCAGCACCCCCGAGAGCTTCTCGAGGGCGGCGGCCGCCGACTGGAACACGTTGAAGAACTGGGCCAGGTCCTGCATGGGCTCGAAGAACCGGCGCAGGTACAGGAGCATGGCGGCGAGGACACCCACCGTGGTGGCCCCGTCGATGACCCGGTGGGCGCCGTAGAGCAGGGTGACGGCGACGGTGATCGAGCCGATGGCCCGGGTGCCGGGGCCGAAGGTGGCGGCCAGGCGGGCGGAGCGGATGTTGGCCCGGGCGTAGCGGTCGTTGACGTCGGAGAAGATGGCCTGGTTGCGGGCCTCCCGCCGGAAGGCCTGGACGGCCCGCATCCCGCCCAGCGTCTCGACGAACTGGACGATCACCAGGGCGACCGCGGCCCGGGCCTCCCGGTAGGTCCTGGAGGACTGGCGGCGGAACCAGGCGGTCAGGGCGCACAGCAGCGGGAAGGTCATCAGTCCCACCATGGCCAGCGGCACGTCGAGGACGAACATGACGAAAAAGGTGCTGACCAGGGACAGCACCGCGAACACCAGCTGGCTGACGCCCGTCTCCAGCAGCTCGGCGATGGCCTCCACGTCGGAGGTCAGCCGGGCGACGACCCGGCCCGAGGTGTAGCGCTCGTGGAACGACAGGCTGAGGCGCTGGAAGTGCTCGAACAGGCGGGTACGCAGGTCATACAGCACCTCCTGGCCGATGCGGCCCGAGGTCCGGACGAAGACCGCCGTGAGCACGGCCTGGGCCAGGGCGGCGAGCAGGTAGCCGGCGACGACCAGGAAGAGCGTCCGGGGGCTGCCCCCGCCCACCAGCGGGGGGATGCCACGGTCGATGCCGACCTTGACCAGGTAGGGCCCGGCCATCTGGGCCACCGTGGTCAGGACGGCGACGACGGCCAGCCCGAGGATCGCCCGGCGATGGGGCGTCAGCAGCGAGCCGAGGAGCCGCCGGCTCCGGGCCCGCAGGAAGGCGGCCAGGCCGCCACGGGCGTCCTCGAGCGTCTCGGCGGCAACGCCGCGCCAGCCGGCGTCGATCGTGCTCACGCAACCTCCTCGGCGGCGCGGGGGTCGAGGCCGAGGACGGCCCGGTAGCCCGCCAGCTCGGCCAGCTCGGCCGGCGTACCCACCGCCCGCAGACGGCCGCTCTCGAACCACGCCACCCGATCGGCAAGGGCCAGGGTCGACGGGCGGTGCACGGCCACGATGGCGGTGCTCGACGCCAGCACCCGGGCCAGCGCCTGCTCCACCAGGGCCTCGGTGTGGACGTCGAGCGACGACAGGGGGTCGTCGAGGACGAGCACCGCCGGCCGGCCCACGATGGCCCGGGCCAGGGCCAGCCGCTGGCGCTGGCCGCCGGAGAGGGTGAGGCCCTGCTCCCCTACCCGCGTGTCGAGGCCCCAGGGCAGGTCGTGGACGAACTGGGCCTGGGCGGTGGCCACCGCCGTCTCCAGATCCTCGTCGGAGGCCTCTGGCCAGCCCAGCAGCAGGTTCTCCCGCACACTGGCCGAGAAGAGCAGCGGGTCGTCGAAGGCCACGGCCACGCCCCGCCGCAGCGACGGCAGGGTGAGATCCCGGACGTCGTGGCCGTCGAGGACGACCCGGCCCTCCGTCACGTCGTAGAGCCGGGGCACCAGGTTCAGCAGGGTCGTCTTGCCGGCGCCGGCCGTGCCCACGAGGGCGAGGGTCTCGCCCGGGCGCACGTCGAGGTCGACACCCCGGAGCGCCCACTCCTCACTGCCGGGGTACCGGAAGCCCACCCCCTCCAACCGCAGGTGCCCCGAGGGGGCGACCAGGTCGACGGCGGCGGGCCGGTCGGCGACCTCCGGGACGGTGTCGAAGACCTCGAAGATCCGCCCGGCGGCCACACCGGCCTCCCGGGCGTTGGCCACGATCTTGCCCAACGACTCCATGGGCCAGACCAGCATCAAGACGAGCGAGATGAAGGCGACCAGGCCGCCGAGGGTCAGCGATCCCCGGCCCACGGCCAGGGCGCCGACCACGAGGACCCCCATCAACGTGAGGTTGGGGACCAGGTCGATCAGCGACCAGAACGTCGCCCGCAGGTTGGCGGCGTCGACGGCGGAGGTCCGCAGGCGGGCGGCGGAGGCCGCGTACTGCTGGTAGACCAGCGGCCCCCGCCCGAACGCCTTGATGACCCGGATCCCCGTCGCCGCCTCCTCGGCCAGGGTGGTCAGGTCCCCCTGCTGGTCCTGGACCCGCCGGGAGACGACGGTGTAGCGCCGGCGGAACCGCTGGGACAGGAACGCCAGCGGCACGACCGACGCCGCGGTCACGAAGGCCAGCGGCGCGTAGACGCGGAAGAGCAGGACGATCACCAGGGCGAAGGTGACCGTGTTCACGATCAGGAAGACCAGGCCGAAGCCGACGAAACGCCGTATCACCGAGATGTCGGCCATGGCCCGGCTGAGGAGCTGGCCCGAGTGCCACCGGTCGTGGAAGGACGCCGGGAGCGACTGCAGGTGGGCGTAGAGGTCGTCGCGCATCGACTGCTCGAACCGGTTGGCGGCCGCGCCCTGGATCCAGCGGCGGGTGAAGGCCAGGCCCGCCTCGACCAGGCCGAGCAAGAGCACCAGGGCGGCCAGCGGCAGCAGGGCCTCACGGTCACCCCGGGCGATGGGGCCGTCGACGATGCGACGGATGACGAACGGGATGGCCAGCGCGGCACCGATGGCCCCGAACGAGACGGCGACCATGGTGACCAGCTGTGCCGTGAACGGCCGCAGGTACGGCCACACCCGCCACAGCGCCCGGGACTGGGAGCCGCGCACCGGACAACGGTACGCCCCGCCGCCCGTGCCAACGGGCGGAATTAGCTCAGCCGGTCGGTCTCCAGCTCCCGCACCAGGGAGTCGACGACGTCGGCGTAGCTGCCGCCGCCCTCGACCACCCGGCGCTGGCGGATGTAGCTGGGGCCGTGGTCGAGGACCTCGAGGTTGGACCGCAGCTCGTCGAGGCAGCCGAGGCGGCGAGCGACGGGCGACAGCTCCTCGACGAGGTCGCGGATCGACTGGTCGAGGGCGACACGGGTGCCCTGGTCGTCGCCGATGATCTCGGCCTCGATCCCGTAGCGGGCGGCCCGCCACTTGTTGGCCCGGATCACCCACTCCCGGGGCACGGGCAGGGTGTAGCCCCGGTCGATCAGGGTGTCGAACCACTCGACCAGGCTCTGGGCCAGGGCGGCGAGGCCGGCGACCTCCCGCAGGGTGGGGATGCCGTCGCAGATGCGCAGCTCGACGGTGCCGAAGTCGGGGTGGGGCCGGATGTCCCACCACACCTCACGGATGCTGGTGATGGCCTGGGCGTTGACCAGGGTGTCCATGAACTGCTCGAATTCGGCCCAGTCGTCCAGGCGGTAGGGCAGGCCGGCGGTCGGGAGGTTCTCGAAGACCTTGCTGCGGCTGGAGGCCAGGCCGCTGTCACGGCCGTGCCAGAACGGGCTGGACGCCGACAGGGCGAGGAAGTGGGGGATGTAGGCGGTCAGGCCGTTGGCGATGACGATGGACTTCTCCGCCGATCGCACGCCGACGTGGAAGTGGACGCCGAAGATCTGCAGCCGGCGGGCCAACCACTGCATCTCGTCGACCAGCTTGTGGTAGCGGGGATCGGGGCTTACCTCCTGGTCGTGCCAGTCGGAGAAGGGGTGGGTGCCCGAGCACAGCAGGGCCAGACCGCGCCGGTCGCAGGCCGCCGCCACCTCCTTCAGGGTCGCCCCGAGGTCGTTCTTGGCCTCGGCCACGGAGGAGCAGATGCCGGTGATGATCTCGATCGTGCACTCGAACAGCTCGTGCTTGGCCTTCGGGTGCTCACCCCCGGGGTGGCCGGCGCCCAGCTCCTCGAGGACCGCCGAGGCCGCGCTCGCCAGCTCGCGGCTGTGGCGATCGACGATCTCGAGCTCGACTTCCACGCCGAGGCTCGAGCGCTCTGAGGCGTTGAACGTGATGTGCACTTGAGACGCTTCTACCCCGATGGTACAGAGCCTCGCCACCCGTCACTATCCTCGCGACCATGTTCAAACTCCTCAGCCGTGCATGGCGGTACCTCACCGCGGCCCTCACCGGGAAGTTCAACGAGGTCGCCGATCCGAAGGTGCAGCTCGAGCAGGCCATCAGTGAGGCCCAGGACCAGCACCGCCGGCTCATCGAGCAGGCGGCGAACGTCGTGGCCAACCAGAAGCAGACCGAGATGCGGCTGAACCGGGCGATGGAGGAGTTGGGCAAGCTGAACGCGTCGGCCCGCCAGGCCGTCCAGATGGCCGACGACGCCACCCGTCGCGGTGACTCCTCCAAGGCGCTGGACTACACGTCGGCAGCCGAGGCCTACGCCAACCGGCTCATCGCCACGGAGAAGGAGGTGGAGGACCTCAAGCAGCTCCTCCTCCAGTCCACCCAGGCCGCCAACCAGGCCAAGGCCGCGGTCCAGCAGAACTCCTCGGTGATGCAGCGGAAGCTGGCCGAGAAGCAGAAGCTGATGGGCCAGCTCGACCAGGCCAAGATGCAGGAGCAGATGAACCGGGCCATGGCCTCGCTGAGCGAGACCGTCGGCCAGGACGTCCCCACCTTCGACGAGGTGCGCAACAAGATCGAGCAGCGCTACGCCAAGGCGCTGGGTGCCTCCGAGATCGCCGGCGAGTCGGTGGAGGTGCGCATGCTCGAGGTGGAGCAGGCGGCCATGAACACCGAGGCCACCGCCCGCCTCGACGCCATCCGGGCCCAGCTGGGCATCGCCCCGGCGCCGGCCGACGCCCCCGCCATCTCCGACGCCCCCGCCCAGGAGGCCGGCCCCTCAGCCTGAGGCGCGGGCCCGCTTGGTCGCCCGGACGACGGCCAGGCCGGTGACCACCACCAAGCCCACCGACAGCAAGGCGCCGGCGGAAAGCAGCAGCATGAGGTGCAGGCCGCTGCGGACCACCTGCTCGTCGACCTGCTTGCCGTCCAGCGACGGGTCCCGGGGCCCGAAGCGGCCGGCCAGCTCCTCGTAGCTGAACGGGGTGGCGGCGTCGCCCAGGGCGACGATCAGCTGGTCGAAGCGGACGGGCAGCCTGTCCCAGACCACCTCGGCGCCTCTGTCGGCCGGCGGCCCGCCGGGCGCCGCCTCCACCCGGGCCACGCCGATGCCGCGGCGCGCCCGCAGGTCGATGTCGACCTCCTGGTAGCCGGCGCCCTCCAGGGCCCGGCGGGTGTCGGCCACGCCCTCAGCCCGCCCGCAGCCGGCGAGGACGACGACCGCGAGCACCAGCAGCGCCGGCAGCCGGCGCCTTGCCAGCGCCACCGGCCGTGTGGCGGCGGTCATGATCCCGTGACGACCAGATCGTCGCGGTGGACGACCTCGCGTGGCGCGCCTTCGGGCAGGTCGGCGGTGCGCCGGCCGGCGGCCTTCCGCAGCTCCTCGGCACCCATCCGCACCAGGCCCTTGGCGAAGATCCGGCCGGTGGCGTCGGCGATCTCGACGGCGTCGCCGGCCTCGAACTCCCCGATCACGCCGGCCACACCCACCGGCAGCAGCGACGTCTGCCGCTCGATGAGGGCCTGGCGGGCGCCGTCGTCGACCTGGAGGACGCCCTGGTACGGCTTGGCGAAGGCGATCCAGAGCTTGCGGGCGCCCAGCCGGCGGTCGCGGGCCCGCACGACGGTGCCGACAGCCGGTTCGGCGTCGACCGCGGCGGCCAGAACCCCGGGCCGGCTGGCGGCGGCGATCACCGTGCGGATGCCCGACCAGGAGGCCATCTTGGCCGCCCTCAGCTTGGTGGCCATGCCCCCGCTGCCGCGGATCGTGCCCCGTCCACCGGCGATCCGCTCCAGGTGGTGGTCGAACTCCACGATCTCCTCGATGAGCGAGGCGCCGGCGTCGAGCCGGGGGTCGGCGCTGTGCAGGCCGGAGATGTCGGTGAGCAGGACGAGAAGGTCGGCGTAGATGAGGTGGGCGACGAGGGCGGCCAGGTGGTCGTTGTCGCCGTAGCGGATCTCGTCGTCGGCGACGGCGTCGTTCTCGTTCACCACCGGGACCACGCCCAGGTCGAGCAGGCGGGCGAAGGTGTCCCGGGCGTGCAGGTACTGGGAGCGGTTCATGAAGTCGAGTGGCGCCAGCAGCACCTGGCCGGCGACCAGCCCGTGGCGGCCGAGGGCGGCGTCGTAGGCCGCCATCAGCCGGCTCTGGCCGACGGCGGAGATGGCCTGGAGGGTGGCCACGTCGTTGGGCCGGGCGCCCGACATGCCCAGCGCCGGCAGGCCGGCGGCGATGGCGCCCGAGGTGACGACCACCACCCGGTGGCCCCGGCTGCGCAGGCCGGCGACCTCGGAGGTCAGCTTGTCGATGGCTTGCTGGGAGATCTCACCGTGTTCGTCGGTGATCGACGAGGTGCCGATCTTCACGATGACGTTCATGACGTTCGGACGTTCATCGGCCCCGCCGGCGCCCCTGCACCTCGATCTCCTGGTCGACGTACTCGAACTC
>DATLHA010000067.1:0-20904 GCA_035540095.1 Acidimicrobiales bacterium
GTGCTCGGCCTGATGCGGGGAGCGCACGCCGTCACCCGGCGTCGGCTGCTCGGCGTGGACTCCTAGTCGCTCTGATCACTGCGTTCACCGCGTCCGGCACGCTGCTCCTCGTCAGCTACGACAAGACCAACCTGGCCGAGGGCAACAAGGGCCCGCAGGACCCCGACTTCCTCATGGATCCGCCCGTCCTGGCCGCCGAGCTCCGGGAACTCGGCCTCGACGTCACCCGGGCCGAGACCGTCCGCGTGCCGGACGCGGTGAACGCAGTGATCAGAGCGACTAGGAGTCCACGCCGAGCAGCCGAGGCCGGGTGACGGCGTGCGCTCCCCGCATCAGGCCGAGCACGGCCGCCGTCCACGCCGCCAGCCCCGCCCAGAAGCCGGAGTTGCCGGCGCCGAGCAGCCCACCCGTCGACTGGGCGTAGGACAGCATGATCAACGGCAGCGTCACCAGCCCCGACGCCTGCTGGGCCGCAGCCGCGCTCTTGACCCGGGCCGAGAGGCGCAGCACCACCGACAAGGTGAGGGCCAGGAACGGCGGCACGACCCAGAGCATCAGCACCCACCACGCCGGCGTCGGGAAGAACCAGCCGCCCACGTTGGGCCCCACGATGAGATTCACCGCCAACGAATAGAGCCCGAAGCCGACGAGCGTCGTGAGGTACCCCGGCAGCAGGCTGGCGATCAGCTTGCCCAGGTAGATCTCCCGCTCCGACGCCGGCGAGTGGGCCAGGAACTCTCCAGTCCCCTTCTCCTTCTCGCCGACCAGCGCGTTGGCGCCCACCGCGGTCGAGATGGTCATGGGGACGATCACCGCCATCGGTGCGAACAGGTAGACGGCCAGCGCGTAGCCCGTGCGGTCGGCGGGGTTGTCACCACGGATCGCCTCCTGTGCCTGCTGAGGCAGGAGGTCCAGCGCCGCGGACACGTTCCGCACGGTGCCGACAGAGCCGATCTTGGTGATCGTCAGCAGCAGCACCGTCGGGATGATGACGAAGAACAGCGCCGCCAGCACCAGCATCGGCGCCCAGAAGTCCGGGCTGTGCCCGAGCTGGCGCAGGTCGTTGCCGGCCACCGCCCACATCCGGCTTCGGTTCAGGTGGCTACGGTTCATCGCTGCCGCACCCGCAGGTAGAGCTCCTCCAAGGAGCGCTCGTGCGGCGTCACCGCCGTAAGCCGCACGCCGGCCGCCGACAACACACCGATGAGCCCCGGCACCCGGGCCAGGTCGTCGAGCTCGACATCGGCGCCGGCACCGTTGCGGTGATAGCCCACCACACCCTCCATCCCGGCCAGGGCGTCGAGCCCCGAGGGGTCCTCGGCCCCGAAGCGGACGAGGGGCCGGGGCCAGTAGCGGCGCATCAGCTCGCCGGTCGAACCGGCCATGACCGCGGCCCCGTCCTCCATCATGACGACTTGGTCGGCCAGCCCCTCCGCCTCCAGCAGCAGGTGGGTCGACATCACCACGGTGGCGCCCTCACGGGCCATCTCCCGGACCAGTCCCAGCACCGCGTGCGACGACTCGGGGTCCAGGCCCGACGTCGGCTCGTCCAGCAGCAACAGATCGGGCGAGTGCAGGACCGCCCGGGCCAGCGCCAGCCGTGTCCTCATCCCCGTCGAGTAGCCGGCGACCCGGAGGTCGAGGGAACGGTCGATGCCGAAACGGGCGGCGGCCTCCTCGACCGGCGCGGCCCGGCCCAGCCCGAACAGCTCGGCCGCGAACCGAAGGTTGTCCCGGCCGGTGAGGCGGTCGTACAGCGCCGGCTTGGCGGCCACCACGCCGCAGCGCCGGCGGACCTGCTCGCCGTCGGGCCCGCTCGGCTCCAACCCGAAGACCCGCACCCGCCCGCCATGGGGTGCCAGGGCGCCGGTGACGACCCGCAAGGCGGTCGTCTTGCCGGCGCCGTTGGGACCGACCATCACGGTGATCGACCCCCGGGGGACGGACAGGTCGAGGTCCACGAGGCCCGTGCCGGACATGAAGCGGTACACCACGCCGGCGAGCTCGATCACACCGGCGCCCGGTGAATCTCCGCCGGTGGCGGGGGCGTTGTCGCGGACGGGCGCGTGCGTCGACATGAAACCTCCACCTAGTGATCGGCACCGTGGCGGCGAACCTTGAGAGCCTCAGCCACTCGGCAACGAACGGATTCCCGCCTCGAGGTTCTCGAGACTCGCCAGGCTCACCTTGTCGACGACCACGTCGGCGCCGGCGACCCGGGCGTGGTGCTTCATCGCCTCGGCACCGGAGTAGACGACGATCGGCGATCCCGGCGCCACCCGCCGGAAGAGCGGGATGGCGTCGAGGCCGCTTTCCTCGTCGAGTGAGAGGTCGAGCACGATGACGCTGGGCTGCATCGCCTCGGCGAGCTCGACCGCCTCTGAGGCGAGGGCCGTGCCTTCGATGGCGGTGTACCCGCAGCGCTCCAGGACGGCGACGACGATCCGGCGCACCATCGGGTCGTCGTCACAGACGACGGCGCTCTGCCGGCGGTTCTCCGGAGGTCGGCGACGGATCACCTCTGCCTCTTCCGCTTGGTGGACGAGTTGCCGCTCTGCCATCTGTGATGCAACGAGAACGTACCCGGTCAGGCTGCGGGCAGAATAACATCCCGATTAGCCGAATTGGGCGTTTCCGGGCCGGGGAGGCACGCATGAGCCGGGCGAAAGGTGCCACGGTGGCGGTGGTCGAGAGCGACACCCATGAGCGGGCCCGGCTGATGCGCCTGCTCAAGGAGACGCTCGACCCGGTCGGCTTCTCCTCACTCGCGGGGCTGGAAGAGAAGCTCGACCTGCGGGTGCCGGCGGTGGTGCTCGCCGGGCCGTCGTTCGGTGACGACACCGGCCTGAAGGAGATCGGTGAGCTCACCGCCCGGTACCCGGCCGCGGCGGTCGGGATGGTGGTGGACACCGGCTCGTTCACCATCTTGCGGGAGGCGATGCGTGCCGGCGTGCGCGACGTCATCCGCAGTCCCCGCAGCCCCGAGGAACTGGTGGCCTGGGTCGCCGAGGTGGCATCGACCCTGGAATTGCGGCGCCGAGACACTGCCACCACCGCCGGAGCGGGCCGGGCCGGCGGCCGGCTGACCACCGTCTTCTCCACCAAGGGAGGCGCCGGCCGGTCGGTGGTCGCCGTCAACCTTGCCGTGCTGCTCGCGCAGGAGCTGGACGGGCGGGTCGCCATCGTCGACGCCGATCTGCAGTTCGGCGACGTCGCCATCATGCTCGGCCTGGCCCCTGAGCGGACGGTGATGGACGCGGTCAGAGTCGTACGCCGGCTGGACCCCGAGACCATCGGCGACCTGCTCCTCCGTCACGAGCCGACGGGCCTGCTCGTGCTGCCGGCGCCGGTCGAGCCGGCGTTCGCCGACCAGGTGTCGGCGACGGACATGCTGCGCATCGTGAGCATCCTCCAGGAGGTGTGCGCCCACGTCATCATCGACACGCCGGCGCAGTTCACCGACGTGGTGCTGGCGCTGCTCGACCACTCCGACGACATCCTCCTCGTCACCGGGAGCGACCTGCCCAACGTCAAGAGCGCCAAGCTGGTCGTCCAGACGTTGCGGGCACTCGACATCCCGATGGAGCATGTCACGCCGGTCCTCAATCGACCGAGGCCGAAGGAGGGGATCGACGCCCCGTCTGTCGGCCGGGCCCTGGCCGCGGAGGTGGGTTTCACCATCCGCGCCGACGAAGCCGTGCCGACCTCGGTGAACGCAGGCGTCCCGGTGGTCATCCATGCCGCCCGATCCGCCGCCAGCCGCGACATCCGCCGGCTGTCGCAGCGGTTCCTCACCGCCACCACCTGAGAGGAGGAAGGATGTCGCTGGCCAAACGCCTTCACCGCCAGGCTCTCACCGACCCGACCTCCCGGGACACCGTCGCCGACGATCTGCGCCGCGACATCCACAATCAGCTCATCGTGGCCCTGGGCACCGTGGCGTCGGCCGACGAGCTGCCGGAGGCGACGCTTCGCGAGCAGGTTCGACGCCAGCTGAAGAACCTCATGGCGCAGACCCCGTCGGCCCTCCCCGCCGCCGACCGCGAGCAGCTCATCCAGGACGTGGTCGACGACGTGACGGGGTACGGCCCCATCGACCGGTACATCCGCGATCCGTCGGTCAGCGAAGTCATGGTCAACGGCCCGACGGAGGTCTTCATCGAGCGGGAGGGACGGATCTCTCCCGTGCCGGCCAACTTCATCGACGAGACCCACCTGCGGCGCATCATCGACAAGATCGTCAGCCGCGTCGGGCGGCGGGTGGACGAGTCGACGCCGATGGTCGACGCCCGCCTGCCCGACGGCTCACGGGTGAATGTCGTCACCCAACCGCTGTCCGTCGGCGGGCCGTTCCTGACCATTCGCAAGTTCGCCAGGGATCCGCTCGGCATCGAGGACCTCATCAGGTTCGGCAGCCTGTCGCGGCCGGCGGCGACCTTCCTCGAGACCTGCGTCAGAGGCCGGCTGAACGTCGTCGTGTCCGGCGGGAGCGGCACCGGGAAGACGACGCTGCTCAACGTCCTCTCCGGCTGGTTCGCCGACCACGAGCGCATCATCACCATCGAGGACGCCAAGGAGCTCCAGCTTCGGCAGCGGCACGTGCTTCCCATGGAGACCCGACCGCCGAACATCGAAGGGCGTGGAGAGGTGACCGTGCGCGACCTCGTGCGCAACGCCCTCCGCATGCGGCCGGACCGCATCGTGGTCGGCGAGGTCAGGGGCGGGGAGGCGCTGGACATGCTCCAGGCCATGAACAGCGGCCACGACGGGTCATTGACGAGCGTCCACGCCAACACCGCCCACGACGCGCTGGCGCGCATCGAGACCATGACCCTCATGTCGGGCCTGGAGCTGCCCCTCCGCGCCATCCGGGACCAGATCGCCTCGGCCGTCGATCTGGTCGTCCATACCGTCCGGCAGCGGGACGGCACCCGCCTCATCATGAACATCACCGAGGTGGTGGCGGTGGTGGACAACGAGCTGGTCACCGGCGACGTCTTCGCGTTCCGACCCCAGGCGAAGCCGTCGCCCGACGCACCCGCCGACGGTGGCCTGCGGCCGACCAGCCGGCGGCCGCGAGCGCTGGAGAAGCTCCTCGAGCGTGGGGTCGACCTGCCGGACGAGCTTTTCACCGCGCTGGGGCAGGCACGACCGGCGCGGCGGGCGGCGCCGGCGTGACCGACCCCATCCGGGTCGTCCTGGTTGACGACCATTCCATGCTCGCCGAGAGCCTCCGGCGCCTCCTCGACAGCTGCGACGACATCGACGTCGTGGAGGTGGCGGGGACGGCCGGTGAGGGGATGGACGCCGTCACCCGGCTGCGCCCGGACGTCGTCTTGATGGACTACTACCTTCCTGACCGCGACGGCGTGACTGCTGCGGCGGCGATGATGGAAGCGAACCCCGCCACTCGAGTCGTGATCCTGACCGGCTCCGACGACGACGAGGGGATCGCCCTCAGAGCCATCGGCGCCGGCTGCGCCGGCTTCTTGGGCAAGTCCCGGCCGATCCACGAGTTGCTGGCCGGCCTGCGCGCCGCCCGGGCCGGCGAATCCGTCATGTCGCCTTCGATGCTGACCCGGCTGCTCCCCCGGCTCGAAAGCGACCCCCGGGAGAACCGGCGGAAACTGACCGAGCGCGAGCTCCAGGTGCTGCGGGTCATGGCGCAGGGCGGATCGGACAAGGACATCGCGTCGGATCTCGCCATTTCGCTCAACACGGCGCGCAAGCACGTGCAGAACGTGATCCGCAAGCTCGACGTCCACTCCAAGCTGGAGGCGGTCGTGATCGCCATCCGCCAAGGCATCATCGACCCGCTGTAGGCGCGGCGTACCGCAAACGCAGTACGCGCAAATGACGCACCGGCGGGGTAACAGGGCCGCGCGCCGATGCCGATACTGAGATCGGTGACGATCGAGACAGCGACCCCCCGAGAAAGCGCACCCCGGCGGGTGCTCGTCGCCGACGACCAGGCGTCCACCCGGCGGTTCCTCCGCGCCGTTCTCGAGGAGCTCCCCGATCTTGACGTCATCGGTGAGGCCGTCGACGGCATGGAGACGGTGGCGCAGGTCCAGGCGTTGCAGCCCGACATCGTCCTGCTCGACCTCTCGATGCCCGTCTTCGACGGCTCCGATGCCATCGCCGGGATCCTGCGGGTCAAGCCGGACGCCTCCGTTGTCATCGTCTCGGGCATGGACCCCGAGTACGGTGACCCCCTGGTGGGACCCGGGGTCCTCGGCTTCGTGTGGAAAGGCCTCCCGCCGTTCGAGCTGCTGGAGCGGCTTCGCGACATCCTCACCCCCGAGGGGAGCGCCGCCCGATGACGGCCGGGGCCGACGACGTCCTCGACGAACAAGTCCTCAGCTGGATCAGGAACCTCGGGCAGGAGCCCGGGAAGCTGCTGGAGGAGATGGTCGGCCTCTTCGTCGCCGACGCACCGCGTCTCATGGCGGAGATCGACGCCGCGCTGGCCGGCGGGTCGACCGCCGGCCTGGCCCGGGCTGCCCACCGGCTCAAGGGAGCGGCCGCCCACATCGGCGCCGTCCGGCTCTGTCGCACAGCGACCGAGGTCGAGGCCCGGGCCACGGCCGGCACACCACAGGAAGCCTCGTGCACGTCGGCGGCCGTCCACGGAGAGATGGACGCGACCCTTCAGGCCCTCGAAGGGCTGGTCGCATGACCATGACCGCACAGTCCGTGGGTACGGCCGAAGGGCCGGCGCCGGAGTCGTCGGCGGAGGCACCGACCGGCCAGGCACCTGAAGCACCGAGCCGCCGGCAGGACCTGATCCGCCGTGTGGCACTCGTCTGCGGGCTCCTCACCGCCATGCTCGGCCTGCTTGAGATGCTCGCGTGGTACCTGCGCCTCTCGACCGTCCTGCGCTTCGGGAGCTCGTCCTTCGCACCGATCATGTTCAACACCGCCTTGGCGCTGACCCTCACCGGGGCGGCTCTGGCCCTGGCTGCATCGGGGCGGGTGAGGTGGTTGGCCGCCGCCGGGCTGTTCGACGTCACCCTCGCCACTGCTGTCGTCGTCCAGCATGTGACCGGTTGGGGTCTGGGCATCGACGAGCTGTTCGTGCGGGCCTACCTCATCGCTCCAGATGCGCACCCCGGACGGTTGCCGGTGAACACCGCCGTCGCACTTGCCATCATCGGTGCCGCGTTCCTCTTCGTCCGCCTGCACGGGCCGCGGCCGCGCCCGTTCGTCCTCGTCCTGGCGGCGGCGATCATGAGCAGCATCGCCCTGGTGACGCTGTTCGGTTACGCAGCCGACATACCGACGGCCACAGGGTGGTTCGCGCTGGCGGCGATGGCCATCCCGGCGGCGATAGCCATTCTCCTCCTGGCGACGGGGCTCCTCGCCCTTGCGTGGACGGCGGAAAGGCGCACTCCGGCCGACCTGTCGGAGTGGCTCGCGGTGCCGGCGGGCATTGCCTCCTTCTCGACCGTGGCCTTCGTCTGGCTGGCGATGGTGAACATGAGCAGCGACGCCATGGTGACCAAGGCACGGGCCTCCCAAGCCACCCTCTTCGTCGCCGGCATGGCCGGCGTCCTGCTGGCGGTGACCACATCGCTGGGGCAACGGGCCAACCGGCGCCGGCGCGAGGCGGAGGCGTTGGCGCAGGAGCTGCGAGTGGAAGCGCAGCGCCGGTCGGAGGCGGAGGCGACCGCCCGCCAGAGCGAGCACACGCTTTTCCAGTTCCTCGAAGCGATGCCCGTCGGCGTCTTCGTCGCCGACACCGCCGGAAGGCCCTACTACGCCAACGGGGCCGCGGCGAGGCTGATGGGGCGAGGGGTCCTGCCCGCCGAGGTGGACACGCTTGCCACGGTGTACGAGGCGTTCGAAGCCGGGCGGGACGACCCTTACCCGGTCGAACGCATGCCGCTCGTCCGAGCGCTTCACGGCGAGATCTCCCACATCGACGATATGGAGGTGCGCCGTCCGGACGGTCGGGTGGCGCTCGAGGTCTGGGGTTGCCCGATCACCGAGGAGGCCTCGGGTGACGTGCGGTTCGCCATCACCGCGTTCGCCGACATCTCCGACCGGCTGGCCCGACAGCGCCGTCTCAACGAGCAGGCGGCACTCCTCGACATGGCCCACGACGCCATCTTCATCCGTGACGCCCACCGGAGGATCACCTTCTGGAACCACGGCGCCGAGGATCTGTACGGCTGGAGCGGCGAGGAGGCCCTCGGGAGCGTCAGCTACGACCTGCTCCGGACCACGTTTCCCCGACCGATCGAGGAGATCGAGGCCGAGCTCCGCCGGGAGGACCATTGGAGCGGCGAGGTCGTGCAGTACACCCGGGACGGACGGGAGCTGACGGTCGAAACCCGCTGGGCCGCGGAGTTCGGAGCCGACGGCTCCGTGGTCGCGGTCATGGCCATCAACACCGACGTCACGGCGCGGAAGGCTGCCGAACAGGAAGCCCGCCGGCGGGCGGAGCAGCTGGAAGTGGCCAACCAGGAGTTGAACCGGTCGAACGACGAGCTGGCACAGTTCGCGTACGTCGCCTCCCACGACCTCTCCGAGCCGCTCCGCGCCATCTCCGGCCCCGTCTCCCTGCTGGCCCGCCGCTACCAGGGCCGCCTCGACCCCGACGCCGACCAGCTCATCGCCTTCACGGTGGACGGCTGTCAGCGCATGCAGACCTTGATCAGCGACCTCCTCGCCTTCTCCCGCGTCGGCCGCGTCGAGGCAGGGGTCGTCGATGTCGACATGGACGGCCTGCTGGCCACGGTGCTCACCGGGCTGGCCCCCATGATCGACGAACGCCGGGCCATCGTCACGACCGGCCAGTTGCCGGTCCTTCGAGCCGAGCCCACGCAGGCGATGCAGCTGTTCCAGAACCTGCTTGCCAACGCGATCAAGTTCACCGCTCCCGACGAGATCCCATGTGTGCACGTCGGCTGCGAGCGCGACGGCGAGGCATGGAGATTCACCGTCACCGACAACGGGATCGGCATCGAGCCGCGGCACCGCGAACGCGTCTTCGGCATGTTCAAGCGGCTCCACGCCCGTGACGCGTTCCCGGGGACGGGAATCGGGTTGGCGCTGTGCAAGAAGATCGTCGAACGGCACGGCGGCACCATCGGCGTCGACGACGGACCCGGTGGATGCGGTTCCACGTTCTGGTTCACCCTGCCGACGAAAGAAGGAGCGCACCATGATGGTGACTAGTTCCGCCTCCCGGTCCTTCAGCCCGGACATGGGCCGGCCCGTCCGGATCCTGCTCGTCGAGGACAGCCCCTCGGATGTCGCCATGACCATCGAGGCGCTTCGTGAGGGCCGCATCGCCAACGAGATGCACGTCGTCGACGACGGCGAGGTGGCGATGGACTTCCTGCACCGTGAAGGCGAGTTCGCCGATGCCCCGCGACCGGACCTCATCATCCTCGACCTCAACCTGCCCCGGAAGGACGGGCGCGAGGTCCTCGAAGAGATCAAGAACGACGAGGATCTCAAGGCCATTCCGGTGGTCGTCCTCACCACGTCCTCGGCGGAGGCCGACATCCTGCGTTCGTACAAGCTCCACGCCAACTCCTACGTCACCAAGCCCGTCGGCTTCGAGCCGTTCCTCGCCGCGGTGCACGCCATCGAGGAGTTCTGGCTGGCGCTCGTGCGGCTGCCGCCGGGCCGATAGCGATCCTCCCGTGCTGGCGGAACCCCTTACGACGCAAGCTTCGCCGGAGGCGACTCCGGTGGGCGACGCCCCGACCAAGGTCGTCCTGATCGAGGACAGCCCGTCGGATGCGCTGGTGGTGCAGGCCACGTTGGCCGAACGCGCCGGCGCCTACCAGTGCGTCTGGAGGCAGAGCCTGGAGACCGGATTGCAGGCGATCAGGGACACCGATCCGAGCGTCGTGCTCGTGGACCTGGGTCTCCCGGACTCCGACGGTCTGGAAACCCTTGCCAAGGTCGTGCAGGCTGCACCGGACCTCGCCGTCATCGTGCTCACCGGCTACGACGACGACGTCACCGGGGACCGCGCCGTCAGGCAAGGCGCCCAGGATTACCTCGTCAAGGGCAAGGTCGACGGGGAGCTGCTGGCGCGAGCCCTCCGCTATGCCTTCGAGCGCAAGCAGGGCGAGCTGGCCCGCCAGCGTTCCGAGGCGAGGTTCCGGGCCCTCATCCAGCACTCGGGAGACCTCATCCTGGTGAGCGACCCGACGGGACGCATCACCTACGCCAGCCCGGCAGCGGCGCCGGTGTTGGGCTTCGAGCCGGGCTCGCTCACAGGCGAACGGTTCCTCCACCTCGTGCACCCGGACGATCGCACGGAGGTGGCGGCCGGCCTGGAACGGACGGCAGCCGGCCGAGGCGTCACGTCGTCTCTCGCTTGCCGGTTGCGCCACGCCGACGGCGGCTGGCGCTGGATCGAATCGGTCGTGACCAACGTCATCCACGAGCCTGCGGTCGGGGGCCTCGTGATCAACGGCCGCGACGTCACCGCCCGGCGGGCCATCGAGGAGGAGCTTCAGGAGAGCAAGGCCAGGCTGGCCGACCTCATCGACATCGCTCCCGAGGGCATCATCAGCATCGACGAGACTCAAACCATCACGCTCTTCAATCAAGGGGCGGAGGCCCTCTTCGGCTACTCCACCGCCGAGGTCCTCGGATCGCCGATCGACGTGCTGCTCCCCGAGGCGGTCCGAGGGTCCCACCGGTCGCACATCGAGCGCTTCACCGGCGGGCCGCAGCGAGCGCGGCGGATGGGCGGCGGCGGGGGGATGTTCGGGCGCCGCAAGGACGGGTCGAACTTCCCGGTCGAAGCGTCCGTCTCCAAGCTCACCCGCGGCGACCGGGAGACCTGCACGGTGATCGTGCGCGACATCAGCGAGCGCCGGGCCGCGGAGGATGCGCTGCGGGACAGCGAGCGCCGGCTCTCCGCCATCCTCGACACTCTGCCCGTGGGAGTCGTCGTCGCCCGGGCGGGAGGCGACGTCGCCTACGAGAACGCGGCCGCCCGCCGGCTGGGCGGCCGCGACGGCCCCGGCGCCGGAGCGTGGGCGTGGGCCGACCACATCGTCGAAGAAGCATCGGGTTCACCGCCGCCGGAAGGAGGGCCGATCTGGTGGGCGCTCGATGGGCATGCCGGGATCTGCGGCTCGCTCCAGATCGCCGGCGGGGCGGCGCCGACACCGGTGCGCGTGCTCTACGCGCCGATCGTCAACGGTGAGGGCGCCATCGAGTTCGGCGTGGCGGTCGTCGAGGACGTGACCGACGACAAGGAGGCACAGCGCAAGCTGTCCGAGCAGGCGGAGCTGCTGGCGCGTTCCAACGCCGAGCTGGAGCAGTTCGCCTACGTCGCCTCCCACGACCTCTCCGAGCCGCTGCGAACCGTCGGGAGCTTCGTGCAGCTACTGGCCCGGCGGTACGAGGGGCGCTTGGACGAGGACGCCGACGAGTACATCGCCTTCACCGTGGACGGCGTCCGCCGCATGCAGACCCTCATCCAGGACCTCCTGACCTACAGCCGCGTCAGCCGCCTCGAGTACAAGCTGACCGAGGTCGACTGCGGGGCGCTGGTGGGGCAGCTCGCCGCGTCCATGCGGGGCGGGGAGGCGGTGACCTGCGGGCCGCTCCCGACGGTGATGGCAGACGCCGGCCAGCTCTCCAGGGTGTTCCAGAACCTCATCGGCAACAGCCTGAAGTTCATGCCCCCCGACCGGGACCCCCATGTCGAAGTCACCGCGGAACGCGATGGCGACGACTGGCGGTTCACGGTGAAGGACAACGGCATCGGCATCGCCCCACAGCACCTGGACCGGATCTTCAAGATGTTCCAGCGACTGCACAGCCAGGACGAGTTCTCCGGCACAGGCATCGGGCTGGCGGTCTGCCAACGGGTCGTGGAGCGCCACGGCGGGCGGATCTGGGCCGAGAGCACCGAAGGGGAGGGCAGCGTCTTCTCGTTCACGCTGCCGGCGCCGCCCCGGTGAGAGCACGACGCCTCGCCATGCTCGTCGTCCCCCCTGTGGTGGGACTGGTCGCCGCGGTCGCCATCTGGAGCTACCTCGGATCGGTGCAGGAACGGGCCTACGACGACGCCGATCTGGTCCAGGTGTATGTCGTGAAGCGGCCCATTGCCCGAGGTGCGCCCGGGACCGAGGCCGTGAGCCAGAAGCTCATTGCGACCGACGAGATCCCGCGGAAGTACCGCCCGCGAACGGCGTTGCGCGACCTCGGCGCCATCCAGGGTCTGGTCGCCGACGCCGACCTTGCACCGGGCCAGATCGTCGGCGACGGCCACTTCGTCGCTCCTCGGTCGGCGTCCGGCACCTTCGCTCGGCGCATACCGACCGGCCAGGTCGCCATTTCCATCCGGGTGGACGAAATGCGGGGTGTGTCCAACCTCATCGTGCCCGGCGACAAGGTGAACATCCTCGTGCCGTCCCCCGAGGGCATGCGGACCCTGTTCCAGAACGTCGACGTCATCGCCGTCGGGGGGACCCCGGTGACCGAGCCGAGCGGGACCCCGCCGCCGGCGGTGGGGGGGGACCCGGGACTGGTCACCTTCGCGGTGCCGCCGCTGGCCGCGGAGAAGATCGCCATGGCCGTGTCGATCGACGAGCCCATCTACCTGAGGCTCGTGCCCCCGGACAACCAGCCGGTCCCGCTGCCTCCCGCGAACCGGGGCAATCTCTTCGGAGGGCCCCTCACTCCCTATGCGTGAGGTCGCCGCCCTCGCCACGCTGGTCGTGGGCGTCCAGTTCGCCCGCCTCGCTCTGCGCGCCGCTTGGCGCGAGTCCTCGCCGCTCGGCCGGGCGCTCGCGCCCTACACGCTCGACGGACCGGGAACGGACGCCGGCGCCGAGCGCCAGACCCGGCGGCAGGCCGTGCTGCGAGCGATCGACGCGAGCGCCCCGGCGGTGGACAGGGCCCGGGTGCTCGAGCGCGTCCAGGCCCGCCTCGACGACGCCGAGGTCCCCCTTCGGGCCGCGGAGGCTCTCGCCGGCACCGCCGGAGCAGCCGCCGTCCTCAGCGTGGTGACACTGCTGGCGACGGGGTCCTTGCCGACCGCGCTGGCAGTCGTCGCCCTGGTGGCGGGCGTGCCGCCGGTGGTCATGCGGGTGCGCGTCCGGCGCCGGCACGAGGCGTTCCAGGCCCTGGTGCCCGACATGCTGCGCATGCTGGCCGGGGCGCTGCGCTCGGGGTTCTCGTTCATGCAGGCGCTCCAGAGTGCCGCCGGTGAGATGCAGGAGCCCATGGCCGGCGAGCTGCGCCGGGCCCTCGCCGAGGCTCGCCTCGGCCGCTCCATCGAGCAGGCGTTGGAGGACGTCGGGACGAGGACGCGCTGCGATGACTTCCGCTTCGTCGTGCAGGCGCTCGGCATCCAGCGGGAGGTGGGCGGCAACCTGGCCGCCCTGCTCTACCGGGTGGCCGACACCATGGTCGACAGGGACCGCCTGCGCCGGGACGTAGAGGTGATGACCGCCGAAGGCAGGCTCAGCGGCATCGTCCTCGCCGTGCTCCCGGTGGGGGTCGCCGCCATGCTCTACGCCAGCAACCGGGCCTACATCGGTGTTCTGTTCAGCGAGCCCCTCGGCCGGGTCATGCTCGCCGGCGCCGGCGTGCTGGCCCTCGCCGGGTTCTTGTGGATCAGGAAGACCACCGCGGTGACGCTGTGACCATGAGGATCCTCGGCGCCCTGGCCGCATTCGTCGCCGGCGCCGGCGCCGGCTTCGCCGCCCTGAAGGAGCTGGAGCACCGAGCGGTCACCCGGTCGTCGTCGCGGCTCCTTGCCGCCTATGGGCCGGACGGCGTCGCCGTCGCCGACGTCGTGCGCCGGCGTGTGCATCTTGTCGACTCGATGGTCGCCCGGGCGGCAAGGGTCGCGGTCGGGGTGGTTCCACCGTTCTTCGCCGAACGGGCCCGGCAGAGGCTCCAGGTCGCCGGGTACGGGCAGCCGGAGACCGCGGAGCGGTACCTGGCCGCCAAGGTGGTGCTGCTGGCCACCGGGGTCCCCCTCGGCGCCCTGGTCGTCGCCGTGCTGCACCCGACCGGCCTGATGGCCGCCGCGGTCCTGGCCCTCCCGCCCGTCGCGTGCGCCGTGGCGCCCGACGCCCTCCTGCAGCGGAGGATCCGCCGCCGCCAGGCCGCCTTCCGCGCCGCCCTGCCCGACTTCCTCGACCTGCTGACCATCAGCGTCGAGGCCGGCCTGGGGTTCGAGCAGGCCGTGGACCGCATCGCCCGAGGGACGGAAGGGGTGCTCGCCGAGGAGTTCCGCCGGGTGCTCGGCGAGACCGTGGCCGGAAGCAGCCGGGCGGTCGCCATGCGGTCCATGGCCGAGCGCGTGGACCTGCCCGAGATGCGGGCGTTCGTGCTCGCCGTCGTGCAGGCGGACGGGTTCGGCATCTCCATCGGCGATGTGCTGCGGTCCCAGTCGGAGGAGATGCGGGTGCGCTGGCGGCAGGTGGCGCAGGAGCGGGCCCAGAAGGCGCCGGTCAAGATCCTGGTCCCGCTGGTGTTCTGCATCTTCCCGGCGACCTTCGTGGTCATCCTCGGGCCGGCGGCCGTCAAGGTGGCGACGGGGATCTAGACCAGACGGCGGTCGCTGGCCCAGCGGCTGAGCTGGTGGCGGTTGGTCAGCTGCAGCTTGCGCAGCACGGCCGACGCGTGGGTCTCCACCGTCTTGATCGAGATCGAGAGCTGACGGGCGATCTCCTTGTAGGAGTAGCCGCGGGCCAGATGGCGCAGCACCTCCTTCTCCCGGACGGTCAGCTGGTCGAGCTCGGGGTCGACGGGGCCGCGGAAGTCGGCGGCGAACGCGTCGAGGACGAACCCGGCCAGGCGGGGGGAGAACACGGCGTCGCCGTCGGCCACTCGAACCACGGCCTCCACCAGCTCGGGACCTGAGATGGTCTTGGTCACGTAGCCACGGGCGCCGGCCCGGATGACGCCGATCACGTCCTCGGCCGCGTCGGACACCGACAGGGCCAGGAACTTGACCTCCGGATGCTTGGCGCCCACCGCATCGATGACGGCCCGGCCCCCGCCACCGGGCATGTGGACGTCGAGCAGCACCACGTCGGGCAGGCGCTCGGCGATCATCTCGATGGCCGCCTCGACCTCCGACGCCTCGCCGATGACCTCGACGGCGTCGCCCAGCTCGGCTCGCACGCCGGAGAGGACGAGGTGGTGGTCGTCGACCAGGAACACCCGCGGCTTGCTCACCGGGGCATCACCAGCTCGACCTCCGTCCCCTCGCCGGCCTGGCTGCGGATGACCGCCTTGCCGCCGTGACGGTCCATGCGGCCGACGATGGAATCGGCGATCCCCCGCCGGTGAGGCGACACCTGGTCGGGGTCGAACCCGCGGCCCCGGTCCCGCACGAACACGGTGGCCTGGTCGGGTTCGACCTCGAGGTAGGCGGAGACCGAGGTGGCGCCGGAGTGCCGGGCGGCGTTGGCCAGCGCCTCCCGGGTGGACTGGACCAGGGCGATCAGGCGGTCGTCGACCGGGCAGTCCCCCACCTCGACGGTCTCCACGGCCACGTCGTAGAGATACTCGATCTCGTTGGTGACCCGCTCCAGAGCGGCGGCCAGGCTCTCCCCCGCCTCCAGCTCCGGCGTGTCGAACAGCCACGCCCGCAGCTCGCGCTCCTGGGAGCGGGCCAAGGTGGAGACCTTGCGGGCGTCGGTGGCGTTCCGCTGGATCAGGGCGAGGGTCTGCAGCACCGAGTCGTGGATGTGGGCCGCCACCTCGGCCTTCTCCTGGGTGCGGATGCGCTCCTGGCGTTCGACCGACAGGTCGTGGCTCAGCCGCCACCACCATCGCCCGAAGATCATCACCAGGCCGACGGCGATGGCGGCGACGGCCAGGATGCCCGTGGTCGGCGACGCCACGCTCGGGGTGGTGACGAAGAACACGGTGATCCCGGCGACGACCAGCCCGACGCCCAGCGCCACCTGGGCCAGCGCCGCGGCCACGCCGGCCAGCATCCGCCGGTCGGCGTCTCGGACCACGCGAGCCGGTGTCGACTCCACGCGTGCATGTTCCCACGCCCGGGCGCCGGCCGGTACGGTCGACCGTGTGGACGCCCGCCGACTCGTCGCCGAGCGCAATCTCGCCGCGCTTGCGTTCGGCCACTTGACCGAGGCGTTCATGTCCCTGCCGTTCGAGTCGTTGGGCCCCGTCAAGACGCTGCTCAAGCGGTACCTGTCGGCCGGGCCGTGGTCGGAGGAGGGCGACGCCGCCTTGGCGGAGGCCGTCGGTCCTGGCGAGGGCTGGTGGGAGCGGGAGCTCGACGACGACGTCACGCTGGCCTACGGCTGGCAGGACGGGCGGTTCCGGGTCGAGGTGCGGTCCGCCGTCGCCCCTGCGTCACCCCCCTCGATCGACCTCGACTTCGACGGGCCGGTCGTCCCGGAGGCCACACCCAATCCCCGCACCATCCGGTTCGGGTTCGGGCATCCGGTCCACGCCGGCACCAGCCGCTGGTACGAGTCGGCGACGGCCGCCGCCGACGACCCTGCCGTCGCCCGCCTCTTCGCCGAGTTCGACAGGGTGGCCAACGTGCTCGTCGGGCCCGACTTCGTCGCCGTCGGGCTGCGCCGGCCCGACGACTGGGAGACGATGCTGGCGCCGATCCTCGCCGTCGTCACCGAGGAGTTCGCCGGCCCCGAGGAAGCGCCGGCAACGCCCGTGGGGTCGGCCGGCGGGCCGGCGTGGCTGTCCGGCGGCCCCCGTCCCGCCGCCGCCGAGGACGGCCGCCGGCTCACCCGCCTGGAGCAGGCGTGGCGCGACCTCGGCGCATTGCGCCCCGCCGACCGGGGTGACCTCCCGCAGGTGCTCGACGCCGCCGCCGGCCCCGACGCCGCCCGCCGCCAGGTGGCGGCCAACCTGCTTCGTGAGGCCGACCCGGCCGCCGCCCGGCAGGCCTGGTCCCGCCTCGCTGCCGATCCGGTCCGCGCCGTCCGGCGGGCGGCGGTGGACGCCATGGTCGACGCCGGCCGGAGCGAGCTGCGCCCCCTGCTGGAGGCTGCCCTCGACGACGCCGACGCCTGGGTGCGCTGGAAGGCCCTGCGGGGGCTGGCCGAGCTGGGGCCGGCGCCCAGCCGGACCGCCATCGCGGCCCGGGCCGAAGACCCGGACTTCCGTGTCCGCCTCGAGGCGGCCGCCGCCCTCCGTTCGACGTGACCCTCCAGTCCCGCGTCCAGGACGAGGACGGCGTGCAGCCGGCCCAGGCGCCCACGCTCGCCGACCCGGTCGCCTACCTTCGCCGGCTGCTCTCGAGCGGCCGCTTCCGCAAGGACAGCGGGCTCGGCCGCATCTACCACCCCGGCAGCGTGTCCCTGCGGGAGAACGCCCCGGCAGACAGCCTCCACATCGTCATCCACCACGACCACATCTCGGCCCATGTCGACAAGGTGTCGCCCCTGGGCGAGAAGCCGGGCTACTCGTTCCACCGCGCCGCCCTCCACAACGCCGTGGGCGCGGCCCAGGACCTGGTGCGGCTGCTGCGGGGCCGCAAGGGCGACCACCGCTCGCACCTCGACTGCGAGTGGGTGTGGGACGGCTACGAGCCCACGCCCGACCCCGCCCACCTGCTGGACCCGTCCGCGTGGAGCGTGCACCTCGAGGCCAGGGTCGCCGGAATCCTTGACGACGCCCGCATGCGCAAGGCGTTCGACACCGTCGTCGGCCACCGGCCGGTCGACCACGATCCGGTCCGGGTGGTCTCGTGCCACGCCGACGAGGACCTGGACGCCGCCCGGGACGGCCTGCTCGCCGAGCCCGTGGCCGTGAACCAGTGGCCCCCCCTGCAGGCCGTGCTGGCCCACCACCCCGAGGGCGACGTGCTTCTGCTCAACGTCAACCACGCCGCCGGCGACGGCTTCAGCGCCGTGCGGGTCCTGGAGTCGATCGCCGCCGCCTACGCCGACGCCGGCCCGCCGGCGCCCGCCCTCGACTTCCTCGCCGTCAACGACCTCCCGGTGCGGCCGGCGTCCAGGCCGGTGTCGGTCGTGGAGGGCTGGTACCGGGTCGCGGTGGAGAAGGTGCGCGACGCCCTGGCCAACCCGGCGCGCCTCGCCCCCGATCACCCGGCCGACCGGCCCGGGTACGGCCTCCACTTCGTCCGCCTGTCGGTGGCCGACACCCGGAGGGTGGCCAACGTCCACCGCCAGGGGACGGCACGCAACCTGCTGCTGGCCGCCCTCCACCTCGCCATCGGCGAGTGGAACCTCGAGCACGGGACGCCAGGCCGTCGCATCGGCGTGCTGGTGCCCGTCGACCTCCGCCCCGAGGACTGGCGCCACGAGATGGTGGGCAACTTCTCGGTGACCGCCCGGGTGTCGACCAGCCGCCGGCACCGATCGGGCGCCCGGGCCGCCCTCAAGGTCATCACGGCCCAGAAGACCCGCAACAAGCGGGTCCGCACCGGCGTGGCCCTGCTGGCCGCCCTGGAGCGCAACGGCCTGCTGGCCCTGTGGGCCAAGCAGTCCCTGGTGGTGCTGCAGCCGCTGACTCGCAACAAGGAGGTCGACACCGCCATGCTGGCCAACGTCGGCTGGCTGGACGAGGCTCCCTCCTTCGGCGCCGAGGCCGGCGAGACGACGGCGATGTGGTGCTCGCTTCCGGCCCGGGCGCCGCACAGCCTCTGCGTCGGTGCCGTCGTGGTGGGCGGGCGGCTGCACCTCACGTTCCGCTATCCGCACCGTCTGTTCGACGCCGGCGCCGCCCGCCGGTTCGCCGAGTCCTACGTCGAGCACGTCATCGCCGTGGCCGAGCGGCGGTGGTGACCCGAACGTCTCGCCCGCTCAGTTGCCTCCTTCGTCGACCAGGACCGTCCCCCCGGTGCGCCAGTAGAACCCGTCCCGGCGCTCCAGCAGCTCCTCCTCCACGAGGTGGCGGCGGAGGGCGGCGTAGTCGGCGTGGAAGCGGCCGAGGATGTAGTTGACCTGCTCCTCGGGGAAGGTGCGGCCGGGCTCGAACTGGCCGGCCAGGAAGTCGAGCACTACCAGCCGCTTCGTGCGCTGGGCCGGGATCTGCGCCAGCCTGCCGTCGACCAGGTAGTTGCGCAGGACTTCCGCCTGGCCGACGGTGGCGCCGAAGTCCTCCGGCCGGCGCTGGTGCCGGGCGGACGCCGCCTGCCGGGCCGCCTCCTTGAACCGCTCCGCGGTCACCCGCAGGCCGCCGGCGCCCGTGGCCTCCACCAGCCCGCCCCGGATGAGTCGGTCCAGGGCCGTGGTGACCGACTTCGGGTCGAGGCCGGTGGCGCCGGCGACGGCCGTAGGCGTGGCCGCCCCCAGCACGATGGCGGCCACGACCTTCAGCCGGCCCTCCTCGGCGAGGAGGCCGACCAGGGCTTCGGGGCCGGCGTCGCTCATAAGCTCACGGTACCGCCGATGAGTCCGGCGGCGGTCCGACGTCTGGACGGCGAGACATCGTTCAAGCACGCAAAGGAGCCGCCATGCCCACCCGTGAGACCGCCCCGAACGGGGCACCCTGCTGGGTCGACCTCATGACCTCCGACGTCAACCGAGCCCGGGCGTTCTATGGCCAGCTGTTCGGCTGGACATCGAACGAGCCCAGCGAGGAGTTCGGCGGGTACTTCATGTTCGAGAAGGACGGTGTGCCCGTCGCCGGCGGGATGCCGGCCATGCCCGACGCCGGCCCGCCCGACATCTGGTCGATCTACCTGTCCACCGACGACGCCGAGAAGGCCGTCGAGGTGGCGACCGCCAACGGGGCCCAGGTGATCGCCCCGCCCATGGACGTCGCCGACCTCGGGAGGATGGCGGTGCTGATCGACCCCACCGGCGCCGCCATCGGCATGTGGCAGCCCAACACCTTCCACGGCCTGACCGTGCTGGGCGAGACCGACACGCCGGCGTGGTTCGAGCTCCACACCAAGGACCACGCCAACGCCACCGCCTTCTACCGCACCGTCTTCGGCTGGGACACCAGCACGCTCCACGACACCGACGAGTTCCGGTACACCACGGCCAACCACGGCGACGACCAGGTCGCCGGCGTCATGGACGCCGCTGCGTTCCTCCCCGAGCACGTGCCCTCGCACTGGTCGGTGTACTTCGCCGTCGAGGACGCCGACGCCGCCATCGCCATGGTGACCGAGCTCGGCGGCTCCGTCGAGCAGCCGGCCGAGGACACGCCGTACGGCCGCCTCGCCACCGTGGCCGACCCCATGGGCGCCCGCTTCAAGCTGCTCGGACCGAACAAGGGCTGACCCCTCGGCGTTCTGGTTGCACTTACCCGCGCATACGGTGGGTAGGTGCAACCAGTTCGGGTCAGTTCGTGGCCTTCGCCTTCCGGAAGGCGACGTTCAGCGCCTCCTGCGCCGGCGCCGAGCTGGCCGCCATCAGGGCGGAGATGTCCTCCTTGGCCGCCTCGTAGCCGGGCTCGCGAGAGACGTGGGGGTTCTTGTAGCGCCAGGCGTAGTTCTCATTCGCCGTCGACAGGGCCATGTGGAACACCGTTTCCCGGCCCTTGAAGTTGCGCTTGAACCGGTTGAGGCGGCGGCGCTTCGAGTAGAAGGTGCGGTACGCCGTGGCCAGGCCGGTCTCGAGCTGCTCGGCCGTCATCCTGGCCGGCTCGAACACGCAGCTGTACATGTTGTACCGCTTCCAGTCGAACGTGGTGATGCGGTCGTCGGCCAGCATGCGGGCGTAGGTGGCGGTGCCCGGATAGGGCGTGAGGATCGAGAAGTGGGCCACGTCGACGTTGATGTTGTCGACGAACTTGGCCGTCTCCTCGAAGCAGTCGGGGCCCTGGCTGTCGAAGCCGAAGATGAACCCGCCCTCGATGCCGGCGCCGGCCTTGTGGACCTTGGCCACCAGCTCGCCGTACTCGCCGGGGCGGTTCTTCTTGTTGCACTCGACCAGGGCGTCGCGGTCGATGCCCTCGAAGCCGATGAACATGGTGCGCAGGCCGCTG
>DATLHA010000068.1:0-9735 GCA_035540095.1 Acidimicrobiales bacterium
GAACTTGGGGTACTGGAACTCCTCGATGAGGGAGGTGATCTCCTTCTGGTTCCGCTTGGGCATGAGGGCGTTCATGACCGCTTTGGACAGGGAGAGGTTCTTGATGCGCTGGGCGGCGAAGTCGGCCGGCAGCTTGTTGACAGGGACGCCCCACAGCTTCTCGTTGTAGGTCTTGAAGAAGTGGTTGTAGAGGCGCCACCCGAAGCGGGCGACGATCCAGCCCTCGAGTGTCGACTGGTCCTTCGGCGGCCGGACGCGAGCCCACACATAGGACATCACGCACATGAGCGCCTCGAGGACGCCCAGGTTCTTCAGCGCGTTGGACGCCTTCAGGGGATAGTCGTAGTACTTGCCGTCGTAGTAGATGCGGCTCATCCGGGGCCGGAGCATGAAGTCCTCGTCGTCGAGGATCTCGTGCCAGAACGCCTCCACCTCCTTCACCTTGGTGAAGAAGCGATGGCCCCCGATGTCGAACCGCCAGCCGTCGCGCTCGACGGTGCGGCTGATCCCGCCCACCACGGAGTCGGACTCCAGGATGGTGGAGGTGATGCCGTACCGGGTGACCAGCTCGTACGCTGCCGTCAGCCCGGCGGGCCCGGCGCCGATGATGACGACGTTGGGATGGGCTTTGTCTGTTCCGGTCATGTACGGCATTCACCGTAGATGGCCGGGGGGCCCATGGCCCAACCGGGGCCGGCGGTCACACCGTGCGGACGGCGAAGGTGTCGCAGGCGCTGTCACTGGTGGCCCGGTAACCGATGAGGAACCACTTCTGGCGCTGCTCGGACGATCCGTGCGTCCAGGACTCGGGGCTCACCTGGCCCTGGGCCTGCTCCTGGATGCGGTCGTCGCCGATGGCGGCGGCGGCGTTGAGCCCGTCGCGGATGTCGGCCTCGGTCAGCTCCTCGATGTAGCCGGTCTCCACCGCGCCGCGGGCCCACATGCCGGCCAGGCAGTCGGCCTGAAGCTCGACTCGCACCGCCGCGCTCTGGGGGCCGGTCTCGCGGCTGCGGGCTCGTTGCAGGACGCCACGCAGGTTCTCGATGTGGTGCCCGTACTCGTGGGCGATCACGTAGGCCTCGGCGAAGGGACCGCCCTGGGCACCGAAGCGGTTGCGCAGGTCCTCGTAGAAGCCCAGGTCGATGTAGATCTTCTGGTCGGCCGGGCAGTAGAAGGGCCCGACCGCGGATGAGGCGGACCCGCAGGCGGTCTGCACCCCACCGGTGAAGAAGACGGTGGTGGCCCGCCGGTAGTTCGGCTCCCTCTGCTCCCAGAACTTCTGGACGCTGTTGACGACCCCGACGATGCGGCAGTCGTCGCGCTGGTTGGCGTCCTCGCCGGTCCGGCAGTTGGCGGAGAGGTCCGATTTGAGGTCGCCGGCCGGCGTGTCGACCCCCAGCCCACCCCCGCCCCCGTTGAGGAGCGTGAACACCAGCACGAGCAGGCCGATGATCCCGCCGCCGCCCACGGCGAGGGGACCGGCCCCCCGGCGGTCGGACACCTGGGACGTGTCGAGCCCTACATCCCTGCGGAAACGCAACGCTTCGCTCCTCTGGTCGGCCGGCGCTGCGGTGATCATTCCCCGTTCGGCGCTCATCCGATCACGGCCGTCGCTCCGAACAACACAATGAGATGAAGACCCACGTCGACGTTCCCGTCACCGGCCCCAAGGGCGACGACGCCCGCTGCGATCTGGTCAAGGCCCTCAACGCCGACGCCAGTTTCCGCCGCGACAGCTTCTGGGGCGGCATCCTGCACCCCGGCAAAGTGTCCTACCGGGAGGTCGCCGTCACCGACAGCCTCCACATCCTCATCGACCGGGCCGGCAACGTCTCCGCCCACGTCGACGACGTGTCGCCCCTGCGCCGGCGGGCCGACGGCTCGTGGAGGTACGCCTGGGGCCGGGTGGCGGCTCACAACATCCTCGTCGTCATCGAGGACGGCACCCGCCGGCTCCGGGGCGTGAACGGCACGCAGCGCTGCACCTTGCGGTGCGCCGTCGAGTGGCACGACGACGAAGGAGAGGGCCCGGCTGCGGCCTGAGCCGTAAGCTCGGCCGATGGCCGAGGTCGCCCGCATCGTCGCCCGGAAGAACATCTCGGACTAGGTGGACTGCGATGTCGTCGTCGTCGGCGCCGGCCTGGCCGGGCTGACCGCGGCCGTCGCCCTCCACGACGCCGGGCGGACGGTGGCCGTCGTGGAGGCCCGGGCTCAAGTGGGCGGCCGCATCAAGACGCTGACCGACGGGGACCTGTGCCTCGACCTCGGGGCGACGTGGCACTGGAGCAACCAACCGGCCGTCCGGGCGCTGGCGGCGGCGATGGGCATGGAGGTCTTCCCGCAGTTCCGGGACGGTCGGGCGGTGGTCGAGGAGGACGGGCCGCCGCGGCGCGTCGTCCTGCCCCGGCCCGACCCCACCGAGCTGCGGTTCGTGGGCGGCGCGCAGGGCCTGTGCCACCGGCTGGCCGGCCGGCTCCCGGAGGCGAGCGTGATCCTGGAGACCGACGTGACGGTGGTCGCCGCGGCCGGCGACGGCATGCGGGTCACCACCGCGGCCGGCGCCGGCGAGGAGAGGGAGCTGTCCTGCGGCGCGGTGGTTATCGCCGTGCCGCCCCGTCTGGCCCACGCCGGCATCACGTTCACGCCGGCCTTGCCGGGCCCCCTGGTCCAGGTGATGCAGGGCACGCCCACCTTCATGGCCAACGCGGTCAAGTGCCTGGCCGTCTACGAGTCGCCCTTCTGGCGGGACGACGGCCTGTCCGGCCTGGCCTTCAGCGGTTCGGGACCGCTCATCGAGGTCCACGACGGGTGCACGGAGGACGCCTCGACCGCCGCGCTCGGGGGCTTCATGTCGGGCTGGCACGAGTTCCGCGACCTGGAACCGCCCGACCGCCGGGACCTCGTCTTCGCTCACCTCGGCCGCTTCTTCGGCGCCGGCGCCGCCGACCCGGTGCGCTACTTCGAGCGGGACTGGTCGGACGACCCGTACACCAACGACGAGGTCGTGTGGCTCTCCGAGCCCCTGCCCTACGGCAACGCCGCCTTCACCGAGCCCTTGCTCGGCGGCCGCCTGGTGTGGGCCGGCACCGAGACCGCCGGCGCCGGCGCCGGCCACATGGAGGGCGCCGTGCGCTCGGGCCAGCGGGCCAGCTCACTTCTGCAGCGCCGGTTCGGCGGTTCCGGCGCGTTCTGACGCGCCTGATCCACCAGACCGCTCAGGCGTGGAAGGCGGCCAGCCGGGCGGCTTCCTCCTCGACCTCGGCTTCGACCGCCGGCGCCAGCGGCTGGAACGGGGCGGTGCGGACCTGGCCCTTGTCGTAGCGCCAGGTGCCGGCCACCGTGCCGTCGACGAGGAACGTGCACACCGAGTGCGGGGTCTTGGTGTTGAACACCAGCGGCCGGTGCGTCTCGGCGATCACGCCCTTGCGCCGGGCGTGCACGAGAAGGGCGGCGTCCCAGGTGGGCAGGAAGCGGACCGGCGCCGGCGTCGAGGGATCAGGGAGCGGGGCGCCCGGGAGGTCGTAAAGGGTGCGGCCCTCCTCGTCGGCGAAGCGGCGGAGGTCGAGCCGGTCCAGCACGGCCGCCACGTCGGTGCGGCGCAGGCCGCCCCAGTCGGCGACGTCGGCCGCGGTCGCCGGCCCGAACCCGGTCAGGTAGCGGCGGACGAGGTGCTCGGTGGCCGCTTCGACGTCGAGCGACGCCGGCGGCGGGCCGAGCCAGTCCCCGGCCGCGGCATACAGGTCGGCCCGCCGGCGCTCCCAGGTCCCCGAGGGCGGGACGCGCACGAAGTCCTCCCACAGGCCGATACCGATGGCCCGGTCCCGGCCCACGAGCTTGTCGATCTCCGGCCGGCGCAGCGGCCCCTCGCGGGCGCGCTCGCGCACCACCGCGGCTGCCGTCTCCAGCTCCTCGGCGATCACCGCGTGACGGGTGGCCCGCAGCCACAGTGTCCGGCGGGCCTCCCTCACGGCCAACGCCAGCGGCCAGTAGTCGGCCCGGGAGACGAGATGGATGGTGACCCGCATGAGGGTGCCCTGCACCACCGAGCGGTCCTCCAGAGCCTGGGTCAGCTCCGCCCGGCGGAACCCGCTCACCCGTGACCAGAGCCCGACGTACATCGACGGTGCGTACTGGGCCTGCAGGCAGCCCATCAGCTCCACGGCCTCCGGCAGGGAGACGCGGGCCCGCTCCAGCAGGAGCTGGCGGGCCAGCAGCGCCCGGTTCAGCTCCCGCTCGGTCAGGACCCGCACGGCAAGTGGCTACCACGGCCGGCGGCTCGTCGCCCCGACCAGGGAGCCGCCCGAGAGCCGGTCGCCCGTGAGCGTCGGCGGGGAGCCGGTCGCCCTCTACGGTGAGCGGCCATGAAGAAGCTGGCCGACTACGGCACCGACGACCACCCGCCCGGCGACGCCGAACGGGCCCAGACCGCCTGGTCGGTCGTCCTCTTCGACGACTGCGAGGGCTGTGACGACCTGCGGGTCGAGCTCACCCTGGAGGAGGAGGGCCAGGCCGGCCGGGGCGTGGTCGCCCACCTGGCGCCGGCCACCGCCCGCCGGCTGCGGGCCGCCCTGGCCACCGCCCTGAAGGAACTGGGCGAGCCGATCGACGGCTAACCGCCGCCTGCCAGCCCGTCGACGATCGCTCGCAACCTCTCCACCAGAGGCTCGGCGTGGTGCAGCGCCGGCCCTTCCTCGGCCAGGATGGCCCGGAACGCGGGCACGCATTCGGCGGCCAGCTCGCCGCCCGTCACGACCGGCTCCACCACCGAGGGCGCGCCCGTGGTGGCGAGCGTCGGCGGATGGCCGCGCACGTCGAGGAGCAACTTCACCAGTCGCTCGACCGCGTCGAGGCGGCCCCAGAGGTAGTCGCCCTCCCGGCCGGCCCGGTCGAAGAAGGCCCCGAAGTGGAACAGCGACATGCCCCGGAGGTCCTGGGCGCCGAGCAGCCGGGTGTCGTCGGGACTGATCCGGTAGGCCTCGATGTGGTCGCGCTCACCCACGTCGGAGACGCTCTGCAGGGGGAAGACGAGCATGTCCCAGAACGGGAATCCGAGGTAGCGGGTGAGCACGTCGCCCCTGAGCCGGGGGCCGCAGAGGTCGAGGAAGTGGAGCAGGTCGGTCTGCAGGCCCTTCTCGAACGCCGGCAGGGCGCGGCGCAGCCGGCCGCGGATCCGGTCGCGGACGCCGACCAGACCGGCTCGGTGCTCGTCCACGAACGGTGCGAACACGAACTCGTCGCTGCCGGTGTCGGCGGCGGCGATGCGCTCCGGGCTGAAGATGTCGCGCAACGGCCCCGCGATCGTCGGGTCCTCCGAGAGCAATGGCAGGGCCGAGTCCAGGCTGAAGAGGTGGGCGTAGAGCTTGGCCTTGGCCACGTCGAGCTGGCGCCGGGTCGGGACGCCGTACTCCTCGTCGCCGGCCTGGCGGTACAGCCACGACAGGGCGGCGATGAGGAAGCGGATCCGCCGGCGGTGGTAGGGCAGGTCGAACGACGACAGGAACTCCACCTGGGCGGCGCTCACGTCGGCATCGGGCCGCTGCTCGAGCAGCTTGTCGCTCACCGCCCAGGTCCGCAGCACGCCGGCGACGAACGCCGACTGGTTCGAGTCGGCGTCGAATCCCAGCAGGACGTTCACCGCCTCGGCGAAGTGGTCCAGGACCGACCTGATCCGCACCCGCAGGTAGGTGGCGGCGTTGAAGCCGGCCTGCTCCACGGCCACCGTCTCGACGTCCTGGCGGATGGCGATGAGCTCCTCGCCCGAGGTCGCCGGCTCCACGAGGGCGGCGGCGCTGCCGTCCACCAGCGCCGCCACCTTGGCCTTGATGGACGGGAAGCTGGCCTCGATGACGTCGCGGATGCGCAGCACGGTCTCGTTGCGCTCGGCCAGCCCCAAGAGGTCGTCGAGGATGGGCTCCTTGCGCGGGATGCCGGCGTAGCCCCCGAAGACCGTCTTCACCAGGCCCGGAGCTCTGAGCTCGCCGGCCTCGACCCCGCCGCCCTCACCCGGGTCTGGCTCGATGAAGAGCAGCCGGCGGTCGACCTCGGTGGCCGCCGGCTTGCCGCCGATGGCGGCGATCGCCGGCCCGAAAGGAAAGTTGTCGAGCACCCCTCCGTCGATGAAGTGCGTGGTCGCCGGATCGGCGCCGGTGAGGGCGTAGAGGGGGAAGAACGGCTCGACCTTGAACGCCTTTCGGGCGTCGACCTTGAGGGCCTTGGCGTAATCGCCGAAGCTGACCGGCGGGAAGGCGCCCGGGAAAGAGGAGGTGGCCCGGGCGGAGAACGCGAGGGTGTGGTCGTAGTCGGCGGTGAAGTGGGACTCGGCCTGCTTGGTGGGGGGCTGGCGGTGGCGGAAGTGCATGACGTGGCGGTGGGTGCGGTCGCGCACGAACCGCGGGTCGTAGAGCGGTATCTCCCGCTCATAGCCGTGGAAGTCGGTGATGGGGACGTACAGGTCGAGCACGTGGTCGTCGGGCAGGAGGGAGTCGGCGCCGGGCAGGACCTTCTTGCCGTTCATGTCCTCGAGGGCGCCGTACAGCCACTTGCTCATGTCCCCGCCCCGCAACGGCGGCTTCCGGCGGGCGACGGCCATGGCCACGAACCGCGCCGTCCAGGGGATCCATGTCGGCCATTCGAGCAGGACCTTGATGTCGCCCTTCTCGAACCACAGCTTGCGCAGGCCGTCCTGGGGACGGTTCCCGCTGAGCGCCTTGGCCAGGAAGATCCCGTTGATTCCGCCGGCGGACGTGCCGGTGATGATGTCGACGACGACGCGGATGTTGGCGCCGGCCGCCTCACCGCCGAGCCGGCCGGCCGAGACCCGCTTGAGGATGTCCCAGTACACGCGCTCGGTGGTGCCGGCGTCGAAGGGGTTGTTGGCGGGATCGTTCTCCAGCGCGGCCGAAGCCAGCACCAGCTTGTGGATCTCCTTGGTGACCCCGTGCATGTAGATGGCCAGGGATACGCCGCCGTAGCAGACGACGGCGAGCCGCAGTTCCCGCGTGGCCCACCGCTCGTCGGGAACGGGGCTCTCCCTGGGGGGAGCCGGATCCGCGATCGTCATCCCCCGACGCTATGCCAGGCGAGTCAGCTCGACAGTCACCCCGAGCGACTTGGCCGGTCCGCCGTGGAAGATGCCGTTGAGCGGCGGCAGGTCGGCGTAGTCCCTCGCCCGGCCGACCACCACGTGACGCTCCCCCACCGGGCTGCCGTTGGTAGGGTCGAACGGCATCCAGTCGCCCACCCACGCTTCGATCCACGCGTGGCTCTGGCCGGCGACGGCCTGGCCGGGCTCGGCATGCGACGACGGGTGGAGGTAGCCGGAGACGTAGCGGGCAGGGATGCCCCGCGCCCGGAGCAGGCCCAGGGCGACGTGGGTGAAGTCCTGGCACACGCCGCTGCCGATCTCCAGGGCGTCGGCGGCGGTGGTGGAGACGGTGGTCGTGCCCCGCTCGTACCGAAGCCGGGTACGGACCCACGCCACGACGGCCGCGCATGTGTCCAGTGGGCCGAGGGAGCCATCGAGCTCGGCGGCGGCATCGGCGACGCCACCGGTCAGGGGCACGTACCTGCTGGCGCACAGCAGCTCGGCGTGCTGGTCGCGGACGGCGAAGGTGGCCAGGTCCTCCCAGGTGGCCGGCGTCGCCGGCGGGTCGGGGACGCCACTGGTCTCGACCACCGACGTGCCGGTGATCACCAGCTCGTCATGCGGCTCCTGCAGGTCGAAGGAGTGCACGAGCGTCCCCCACCAGTCCCAGTACCGGTAGATCGACGCCGGCGGCGTGACGTCGACCTCGGACTCGAGGACCAGCTGGCGGTCGTTGGAGATGGGCGTGATCCGGGCCTCGTTGTACGACGAGGAGACCGGGTGCTCATACTCGTAGCCCGTGACGTGGCGAATCCCTATCCGCCAGGTCACGCGGTGCCTCCGGCGACGGGCACCCGGGTGCTTCGCACCCCGCCCGTCGCGTGCCGGCGGGGGCCCCTGCCCCGCGGGCGAGCCGGGGCCGTTGCCGGATGTCGACCTGCCATCACTCCCTGCCTCCGGCGACTTCGAGGCTCCACTCCTGGGGCGCGGTCTGGCGGAAGAAGCGGCGGGCCACGGCCTCGCCGGCGTCAGAGCAGGCCGACTGGATGTCGGCCAGGTACGACGGGAGGTCGCCGATGATCTCCTCGACCCGGCGGAACTCGAGCTCGGTGCGGGCCCGGCCCAGGATGCGCCGGGCCTCGTCGTCCAGGCCGGCCCGGCCGGCGCCGGGCTGCAGCTCGGCCAGGCACTTCTCGGCCTGCACCAGGGCGCTGAAGGCCGATCGGGGGAACAGCCGGTCGAGGAGGAGGAACTCGGCGACCAGCTCCGGCTCCACCCGCCGGCGGTAGGTGCGCAGGAACGCCTCGTGGGCCGAGCAGCACCGCAGGGTCGTGACCCACTCCGCCGGCCCGGTGCCGTCGCCGAAGCTGGCCGACAACAGCCGAGCCGTCATGTCCACCCGCTCCAGGCTGCGACCCAGGACCAGGAACAGCCAGCCGTCGTCGCGGCTCATCGTCGAGTCCGCCAGGCCGTGGAGGATGGCCGCCCGCTCCTTGACGTAGGAGAAGAAGGCGTGCGGCATCCCGCCGGCCACCCGGGCCACCACGCCGGGAAGGGCGTTGTAGGTGGCGTTCAGGCACTCCCACATCTCCGAGGAGATCGAGTCCCGGGCACTACGGGCGTTCTCCCGGGCCGCGACCAGGCTGCCGGCGATGGACGTGGTGCTGGTGCTGTCGAAGGCCAGCATGCCGAGAAGGTCGGCGTTGTCCAGCGGAGCCTCGGGCGCCGTCATCCCCATGACGGCCAGCAGCGTCCGGCAGGCGGAGTCCTCCTCCACCGACGGATCCTCCAGCGTTCGGTGGACGTGCACGTCGAGGATGCGGGCGGTGTCCTCGGCCCGCTCGGCGTAGCGGCCCACCCAGTACAGGGATTCGGCGATGCGGCTCAGCACCGGTCATCACCTCCCCTTCCCCGGCCCTGCTGCTGCTGGGCGGCCTGGGCCACCGCCGGCCCGGGCACCAGGGGGGCGCTGGCGGCGGCCGGCGCCAGCACCCGGGCCTGGGGCCGGCGGGCCGGGTAGACCGAACGGGAGCCGCCGGTCTCGGCCAATACCCACGTGTCCTTGGAGCCCCCGCCCTGGCTGGAGTTCACGACGAGGCTGCCTTCCGGGAGCGCCACCCGCGTCAGCCCGCCCGGCACCACCCACACCCGCTCGCCGTCGTTGACCGAGAACGGCCGCAGGTCGACGTGGCGGGGCAGGAGACGGTCGCCGATCTGGGTGGGCGACGTGGACAGCTGCACCACCTCCTGGGCGATCCAACCCCGAGGGTCCGACGAGATCACCTCGCGCATCCGCTCCAGCTCCTCCTTCGGCGCCGCCGGCCCGATCACCAGCCCGTAGCCCCCGGAGCCGGCCACCGGCTTGAGCACCAGCTCCGGCAGCCGCTTCAATGCGGCCTCCAGCTGGTCGGGCTCCTCCAGGCGGTAGGTGTCGACGTTGGGAAGGACCGGATCCTCGTCCAGGTAGTACCGGATGATCTCGGGGACGTAGGTGTAGAGCAACTTGTCGTCGGACACGCCGTTGCCGACCGCGTTGGCGATGGTGACGTTGCCGGCCCGGGCCGCGTTGACGATGCCCGGGCAGCCGACGACCGAGCCGGCCCGGAACTGGAGCGGGTCGAGGTAGTCGTCGTCGACCCGCCGGTAGACCA
>DATLHA010000069.1:0-4536 GCA_035540095.1 Acidimicrobiales bacterium
GGTCTACGGCTCGAAGCTGTAGCCCACGCCCCGCACGGTGCGGATCCGTTGCGGGCGGGCGGGGTCGTCCTCGATCAGGTGGCGGATGCGCCGGACGTGCTCGGTGACCGTGCCCGGGTCCTGCCACTCGGCCGAGGAGCCCCAGACCTTGTCCAGCAGCTCACCGCGGGTGAACACGTGCGAGGGCGAGGAGGCCAGGAAGGACAGCAGGTCGAACTCCTTGGTGGTGGTGGAGACCGGCCGGCCCTTGACCGTCAGCTTGCGGCTCTCGAGATCCATGTCCAGCCCGTCGAACTCCAGCTTCGCCGGCGGCGACGCGCCGACTCTGCGGCGCAGCACGGCGGTGATCCGGGCCACCAGCTCGGCGGGCGAGAACGGCTTCACGATGTAGTCGTCGGCGCCCAGGCGCAGGCCCATCACCCGGTCGGCTTCCTCGCCGCGGGCGGTGACCATGATCACCGGGATGTCCCCGGCCCGGCGCAGCTCGGCCAGGAGGTCGAGCCCGTCCCGGCCGGGCATCATCACGTCGAGCAGGACCATGTCGGGCCGCTGGCGGCGGATGGCCTCCAACGCCGTGGCCGCGTCCTCCGCCTCCTGGGCGTGGAACCCGTCCAGTGCCAGGTACATGGTGAGCAGCATCCGAACGTCGGCGTCGTCATCGACGACGAGGACGTTCGGCCGGGTCGTCGGCGCGCCCTGATTGTTCTTCCGCGCCGGTGTGGCGTGGTCGGTCCGCCACCGCGGCGCGGTGGCAGTCGTTCCGCCTATCCCGGCCCCAACGGGCTGCAGTCGGCGCTCGGAGGTATCTGTCATCGCATGATCGTGACCGAGGCAAGCCAAACCAAGCTCTACGCTCGGACAACATCTGGACAACGGACGTCAGGGGACGGGCGCGAACATGGCCCCCACGGTGCCCGGCCCGGTGTGGGCGCCGACGCTGGGACCGATCACGTAGCGGACCAGCTCCCGCACCTCGGGAGCGGCTCCCAGTCGCTCCTCCAGGTCTTCCACCAGGGGAAGGGTGCCAGGATCCGACACGCCGACGCCCACCCGCAGCGGCGAGCCGCCGGCGCGCACGAAGCCGGCCATCGCATCGGCGGTGTCCTCCAGGCCGTCACAGCGGTCGACCTCCCGCATCATGCCGCCGGCGAGGGTGAGGACGGGGATGGTGGTGGACGAGGCCGGCACGTCGCCGGCGAGGCGCCCGCCGGCCCGGGCCACGTCGAGGGCACCGACCACGAAGACGTTGCCGACCGTGGCCCCGACCCGCTCGGCGGCGGCGGCCGCCTCCTCGATCGTCGCCCCGGCGGCAACCGCCTCGGCCGCCTCCCACAGGCAAAGCGTGACGGCGAAGGAGGCGGTCCCCGTGTCGACGATGCGGACCGGCACCGGCGACACCTGGCTGGCCAGCCGGGCGGAGTTGACCGTTCCCGACACCGACGCGCCGATGTGGATCGACAGGATCTCCGTGGCGCCGCGCTCTGCCGCCGCCTCGTAGGCCTGAGCGAACCGGCCGGGACTGGGCTGGGCCGTCGTCACCATGGGCCGCCTGTGCTCGAAGCGGGCGTAGAAGGCGCCGGCTTCGATGTCGACCCCTTCGAGGTACTCCTCACCGTCGACAGTGACGGTCAGGGGGACCACCTCGACGCAATAGCGGTCGGCCAGCTCAGGTGGTATCTGGGAGTTGGAGTCGGTCACCATGCCGATCAAGACTTCGTGCCTCTCACGGGCGGGTGTCGGCACTGAGGAACCTGTACATGATCACCGCGCTGCTGGCGGCGGCGGAGAGCGGCAGGGCGGCGGTCGGCGCCGGCCCCCAGCCGTTCGGCCATCCCTTGCCCCACCACAGCAGGGCGGCGCTCACCCAGGTGGCCGACGCCACGGCCGTGCCGGGAAGGGTGCGACCGGTCCACTTGCCGACCGCCCAGGCCACGCCGAGGTCGATCGGTAGGTAGGCGGGGAAGGTGGCTGCGCACTGGCCCAGGCTCACGGCCACGCCCTTGCCGCCGCGGAAGCCGTTCCAGACAGGCAGGCAATGGCCGACGACGGCGGCGGCGCCGGCCACGTGCGCCCCGGTGGCCCCGGCGAGGCGGCGGCCGGCGGCGCAGGCGAGGGCGCCCTTGGCGGCGTCGGCGAACAGGATGCCGTAGCCCCACGACTTCCCGAGGACGTGCATGGCGTTGACGGCGCCGGGATTGCCGGTGCCTGTGAGTCGAAGGTCGGTCTGGCCGGCAGTGGCGATGCGGGCCGCCGTGTCGGCGCAGGGCACCGTGCCGATCAGGTAGCCGGCGGCGGCCGAGGCCAGGGCGGCGATCACCATGTCGAGCGTAGATGCCGGCCGGGGTGACTACCGTCACGCTGATGCTGAGGGTCCACGTCGACGAAGGAGTGGCGCTGGCGTGCGACACCTGGGCCGGCGGCGCCGGCGTCCCGTTCCTGCTCGTGCACGGCCTGTCGTCCAATCGACGGCTGTGGGAAGGCAGCGCCGAGCGCCTCCACGAGCGCGGTCACCCCGTCGCCACCGTCGACCTCCGGGGCCACGGCCGCAGCGACAAGCCCGACTCCGGCTACGACTTCGCCACCATGAGCGGGGACCTGCTGGCCGTGCTCGATGCGGTGGGCTTCGAGCGGGCGGTCCTGGCCGGCCAGTCCACAGGCGGGAACATCGTGGTGGACCTGGCGGCCCGGGCGCCGGAGCGGGTGGCCGGCGTGGCCGGGATCGACGGCGGTGCCCTCGAGCTCTCGCGCCAGTTCCCCGACTGGGAGCGGTGCAAGGGGGCGCTGGCGCCGCCGCCGCTGGCCGGGACGCCGGCGGCGAGGGTCGAGGGCTGGATCCGTGATTCGCACCCCTCATGGGCGGACTGGGGGGTGGAGGCCTCCATGGCCAACTTCGAGCACCTGCCCGAGGGCACCATCCGTCCCTGGCTCAGCCTCGACAACCACCTGCGCATCCTGCGGGCGCTGTGGGAGCACAAGCCCTCGACCGTCATCCCGAACCTCGACGTCCCCGTCCTCCTGGTGATGGCCGACACCGGTGACGAATGGGCGCAGCAGAAGCGGGCCATCGGTGAGGAGCTGATGGCGGCGTCGGGGCTGGTCCGAGTCGAATGGTTCTCGCCCGGCGACCATGACCTGCACCTGCAATACCCGGTGGAGCTCGGCGACCTGCTGGATGCGGCTTTCTAAAAATGCGTGGAGCGTTCTAAGATGGCGGCGATGGCACGCCTGCTGGTCATCATGGGCTCGGGCGAGACGAGTCCCACCATGACCAAGGTGCACCGCGACCTGCTCGACCGGGTGGGGCCGGGGCCGGCGGTCATGCTCGACACCCCCTTCGGCTTCCAGGAGAACGCCGACGACATCTCGGCCAAGGCCCAGGCCTACTTCCGGGAGAGCGTGCGGCGGGAGCTGGTCGTGGCGTCGTTCCGCGCCGCCGAGGGGGTGGACCCGCTCGCCTACGAGACGACGCTGGCCCGGCTCCGGGAGGCGGTGTACGTCTTCGCCGGTCCCGGGAGCCCGTCCTACGCCCTGGCCCAGTGGTCGGCCAGCAACGTGCCGGCGGCGCTGGCCCACAAGCTACGGGCTGGGGGGTGCCTCACCTTCGCCAGCGCCGCGGCCTGCACGCTGGGGCCGTTCGCCCTGCCGGTCTACGAGATCTACAAGGTGGGCCAGGGCGTCCGGTGGCTCGAGGGCATGAACCTCCTGGCCGAAGCCGGCTTGCCGGCGGCGGTCGTACCCCACTTCAACAACGCCGAGGGCGGCAACCACGACACCCGCTACTGCTACATGGGCGAGCGTCGGCTCTCGATGCTGGAGGCCATGCTGCCCGACGACGTGTTCATCCTGGGCGTCGACGAACACACCGCGTGCGTGCTCGATCTCGACGCCGGCACCGCGACCGTGGCCGGCCTCGGGTCGGTGACGGTCCGCCGGCGGGGCCAGATGTCGGCGGTACCGACGGGCACCACACTGGCTCTGGCCGAGCTGGTGGGCGCCCCGCAGGGTGCGCCGGCAACCTCCGGGCCGGCGCCGGCGCCGGTCGCGGTCGGTGGCATCGTGGCCGACCCCCTGACCGCCGACATCGACCGCTTCGAGGCGGCGTTCGACTCGGCGTTGCGGGCCGGCGACTCGCCGGCGGCGGTCAAGGTGGCGCTGGAGCTCGACGACCTGCTCCACGACTGGTCCCGGGACACCACCCAGTCGGACCTACTTGACCGGGGCCGCGCCGGCCTGCGAGCGATGATCGTCCGCCTCGGCGAAGCCGCCGAAGTCGGCCTGCGCGATCCCCGCGTGGCGGTGGGTCCGTTCGTGGAGGCCCTGCTCGACGCCCGCCGCCAAGCCCGGGCCGAGGGCCGCTGGCCGGACGCCGATGTCGTGCGCGAGCGCCTCCTCGCTGCCGGCGTCGAGGTGCGCGACACCGCCGAGGGCACCGAGTGGCAGCTACGATGAGCTTCCCGCACGGCCCGGCCCCCATCGTCTAGCGGCCCAGGACACCGCTCTTTCAAGGCGGCAGCACGGGTTCGAATCCCGTTGGGG
>DATLHA010000070.1:0-3778 GCA_035540095.1 Acidimicrobiales bacterium
TCCAGGGCGTCGCGCAGGGCGGCGAAGTCGTCGCCCTCCACCGGGTAGAGGCCGCAGAAGACCATGGGCTTGGGGTCCTCGTAGCCGTGGAGCGGCTCCTCCGCCGACCTGGGCCCGGGGGAGGTGGGCTACCTGATCGCCGGCATCAAGGAGGTGGGCGAGGCCCGCTCCGGCGAAACGGTGACCAATGCGGCCAGGCCGGCGGAGGAGCCGCTGCACGGCTACGAGGACCCCAAGCCCATGGTCTTCTGTGGCCTGTACCCGGTGGAGGGCGACGACTTCGCCGCCCTGCGCGACGCCCTGGAGAAGCTCCGTCTCAACGACTCCTCGTACACCTATCAGCCCGAGAGCTCCGGCGTGCTCGGCTTCGGCTTCCGGTGCGGGTTCCTGGGGCTGCTCCACATGGAGATCGTGCGCGAGCGCCTGGAGCGGGAGTTCGACCTCGCCCTGATCGCCACCGCTCCCTCGGTGGAGTACCTGGCCCACCTCACCAACGGCAAGGTGGTGGAGGTCGACAACCCCTCGGAGATGCCGGCGCCGAACCAACTCGACTTCATCGAGGAGCCCATCTTCGTGGCCACCCTCCTGCTGCCCACCGAGTACACGGGCACGGTCATGGAGCTGTGCCAGAACCGCCGGGGCGAGCTGGTGAAGATGGAGTACCTGTCGCCGGAGCGGGTGGAGCTCGTCTACCGCATCCCCCTCGCCGAGGTGGTCATCGACTTCTTCGACCAGCTCAAGAGCCGCACCAAGGGCTACGCCAGCCTCGACTACGAGCTGACCGGCTACGAGCGCAGCGAGCTGGTCAAGGTCGATATCCTCCTCAACGGGGTGGCCGCCGACGCCTTCAGTGCCATCCTCCACCGTTCCAAGGCCGACGAGTACGGGCGCAAGATGACGGAGAAGCTCAAGGAGCTGATCCCCCGCCAGCAGTACGACGTCCCCATCCAAGCCGCCCTGGGCAGCCGGATCATCGCCCGGACGACGGTCAAGGCGGTCCGGAAGGACGTCATCGCCAAGTGCTACGGCGGTGACATCACCCGCAAGCACAAGCTTCTCGAGAAGCAGAAGGAAGGCAAGAAGCGGATGAAGTCGATCGGGCGGGTGGAGGTCCCCCAGGAAGCCTTCGTCTCCGCCCTCAAGCTGGGTGACTGACCGCTCTTTGACCGGAAGTTGCTCAAGTCCTCCCTCCGAGGTGCCGATACAGCCTTGAGACCAGCTTCATCCAGCGCGCGACCGAAAGGGGGAGGATGGACCGGGCAGTGCCGGAGGAGTCGGGGGTGACGCGCTGGCTGGCCTACGCGGTTGGAGTCCTGGTGGTCGCAGGCCTGGTGTCCGCCGGCACCGTCGCGGCCCAGGATGACCGGCCGAGCCGGGCGGTCACCGCCACCGCCGAGAGCCAGGGCACGGTGGACGTCACCTCCACGGTCACCATCCCGCTGCAGCCGCCGCCGCCGCCGTCCACACCCCCACCGACGGCGCAGACGTCCACGACGGTTCCCAGGGCCGCGGTCGACGTCCTGAACGCCCTGGCCGGCAGCACCACGACCACCCCTCCTCGGGCCACGACGACGACCCGCCCGCCGGCGCCGACGACCACCGTCCCCACGCCGACCACTGCCGCCCCGGCCATCACGTCCACGACGGTCCCCCGGTTCACGGCCAACTTCGTGAACGAACACCCCAATCGGGTGGTGCTGAACGTCAACGGACAATCGTTCCCCCTCATGCCGACCCAGACGGTCGAGGTCGACCTGCCAATGTCGGTTCGCGGAGACGTCGTCCAGGTACGGCTGGCCGAGGAGAGCTCCTGCGGCGTGACCGACTCGGGTGAGATCTTCAAGGCCGGCTCCCGTTACCAGATCAGGATCCTGGTCGACGACATCATGTGCAAGGACTTCACCCGCCCCCGTCTGGAGATCGCGCGCCGGTAGTCGACCGCCGGCGCTCCTCGAGGAACCGGCGCTCGGCGGCGTTGTCGGCCAGGGCCAGTGCGTCGCCGTAGGCGGCGGCGGCCTCCTCGTGGCGGCGCAGCCGGCGCAGCAGATCGGCGCGGGTGGCGTGGAACAGGTGGTAGCCGGCGAGGTCGAGCGAGTCGACGATGGCCAGCGCCGGCCCCGGCCCGTCGAGCTCGGCCACCGCCACCGCCCGGTTGAGGGCCACCACCGGCGTGGGCGAGATGGCGAGCAGGTGGTCGTAGAGCTGGAGAATCTGGCCCCAGTCGGTGTCGGCCGCGGTCGGGGCGTCGCTGTGGACGGCGTTGATGGCCGCTTGAAGCTGGTACGGCCCGGGCCGGTTGCGGCGCAGGCACGCCCGCAGGAGATCCTGGCCTTCGGCGATGAGGTCGCGGTCCCACAGGGTGCGGTCCTGGTCGCCGAGGAGAACGAGCGACCCGTCGGGTGTGGTGCGGGCCGCCCGGCGGGACTCGGTGAGCAGGAGAAGGCCCAGGAGGCCGATGACCTCGGGCTCGTCGGGCATGAGGTCGGCGAGCAGGCGGGCCAGCCGGATGGCCTCGGCGCACAGGTCGGCGCGCACCAGGGCGTCGCCGGCGGTGGCCGTGTGGCCCTCGTTGAAGATCAGATAGACCACCGACAGCACCGGGCGCAGGCGGTCGGGCAGCTCGGCGTCGCCGGGCACCCGGTAGGGGATGTTGGCGTCGCGGATCTTGCGCTTGGCCCGGACCAGGCGTTGGGCCATGGTGGCCTCGGGGACCAGGTGGGCCCGGGCGATCTCGCCGGTCTCCAGGCCGCCGAGGAGGCGGAGGGTGAGGGCCACCTGCGCGGTGGGGGCCAGCGCCGGGTGGCAGCACGTGAAGATGAGGCGGAGGCGGTCGTCGGGCAAGGGTCCCACCTCCTCGGGGGGCTTGTCGCGATCCTGGGTGAGCTCGGCCTGGGCGTGGCGGTCGTCGCGCGACGACTCCCGCCGCAGGCGGTCGATGGCCCGGTTACGGGCCGTGGTGACGATCCAGCCGCCGGGGTTGGGGGGCACGCCGGACTCGGGCCACTTCCGCACCGCCACGGTGAACGCCTCCTGGACCGCCTCTTCGGCCAGATCGATGTCGCCGAAGAGGCGGACCAGGGTGGCGACGGCACGGCCGAAGTCCCGGCGGAAGGTCTCCTCGATCAAGGGCTAGTCCTGGAAGGGGCGGACCTCGACGGCGCCCCGGCAGGCGGCCGAGCCCCTGGCCGCCCAGGCCAGGGCGGCGTCGAGGTCGGCGGCGTCGATGACCCAGAAGCCACCGATGTGCTCCTTGCTCTCGGCGAACGGGCCGTCGGTGGTGACGACCTCGCCTCCCGTCGCCTTGACCGTCGTGGCGGTGTCGGCGGGGTGGAGGCCACCGGCGAACACCCACGCCCCCGCGGCCTTGACCTCCTCGTTGAACTTCTCCACGTCGGCGTACATCTGCTGGAGCACGTCGTCGGAGGGGAGGGGCTCACCCTCGACCATGTACACGGAAAGCAGGTACTGCGTCATCGGAATCTCCTTCTCGCAGGTGCCGGCGCCTTGCCGGCTCTCACCACGTCTACGAACGGCCGCCGCCCGAATCGACAACCCCGGCGCGCATTTCCGGGGAAATTTCCGGGCTGCCCTGTCCGACCGCTTCAGACGGCCGCCAGTTCTACCGCCTAGGCTGCCCGACAGCGCCTCAGGTGGGGCGCTTTTCAGCGAAAGAAGAGAGCTTCCGTGGCAACAGGTACCGTCAAGTTCTTCAACGCCGAGAAGGGCTTCGGCTTCATCTCGCGCGAGCAGGGCGACGACGTCTTCGTGCACTACTCCA
>DATLHA010000071.1:0-7523 GCA_035540095.1 Acidimicrobiales bacterium
GGAGCGGCGGGAGCCCCAGATCATGAACGGCTCGCGGCGCCTCCGGGTGGCCCAGGGCAGCGGTACCACCACCAACGAGGTCAACCAGCTGCTCAAGCAGTTCAAGGACATGCAGAAGATGATGCGGATGTTCGGCGGCAAAGGCGGCGGCAAGGGCCGCCCCCGGGTGCCGAGTTTCGGATAGAGGAAGAGAGAACAACTGTGGCCGTCAAGCTCCGCCTGATGCGGATGGGTAAGAAGAAGCAGCCGACCTACCGGCTCGTCGCCGCCGACGGGCGGTCGCCTCGCGACGGCCGGTTCATCGAGATCTTCGGGACCTACGACCCCCGCCAGGAACCCTCGCTGATCAAGGTCGACAACGACAAGGCGGTCGCCTGGCTCCAGAAGGGCGCCCAGCCCACCGACCGGGTCGAGCAGCTGCTGAAGATCTCCGGCGCCTGGGAGCAGTTCAAGCCCGGCTCCGGCGGGGCGCCGGCGCCGACGGCGGCTCCGTGAGCGACGTCGAGGTCGACCTCGACGACGACGTCGACGACGGCAACCGCCTGGAGGGCTCCGTCCCCCGCGCCGTGCTGGAGTACCTGGCCAAGGCCATCGTCGACGACCCCGACTCCGTGGTGGTCGAGGTGGACGAGGGCCGCACCACCAGCCTGCGCCTCAACGTGTCACCCGACGACATGGGCCGGGTGATCGGCCGGCGGGGCCGCACGGCCCAGGCCATCCGCACCGTCGTGCGCGCCGCCGCCGCCCGGGAGGGCATGGACGTCCACGTCGACATCGTCGATTGACAGTCGACCATGTCGACGGGAACTGCTTCGTCGCCGCCTCCGGCGGCGCACCTTGCCGTTCCGACGAACCAAGCTCGCTTCGTTCGACGGTTCGCCGGTGCTTGAGGTCGGCCGGATCGTCAAGGCCCACGGGATCCGGGGCGAGGTGATCGTCGAGCTGATCTCGAACCGGCCGGACCTGCGGCTGGCCTCCGGCTCGGTGCTGGCGTCGTCTCGGGGCGACCTCGAGGTGCTGACCGCCACCCCCCATCAAGGGCGGTGGATCGTGGCCTTCCGGGGGGTCGAGGACCGCAACCGGGCGGAGACATACCGCGACGTGGTGCTCTCGGCCGAGCCCGTCGAGGGCGACGACGACACGCTCTGGGTCCACGAGCTGATCGGCTCCGAGGTCTTCGACCTCGAAGGCCGGAGCTACGGGCCGGTGGAGGCGGTCGAGGCCAATCCCGCCTCTGACCTGCTGGTCCTGGCCGGCGACAAGCTCGTTCCCCTGGTGTTCGTGAAGATCAAGGCGCCGGGCCGTGTGGTCATCGACCCGCCGGCCGGCCTCCTCGACTAATGCCCCCTGCGCACCCACTCCTCGATGTGGGGTGATTCGGCGCCGATGGTCGTGGAGTCGCCGTGGCCGGTGTGGACCACGGTCTCCGGCGGCATGTAGAGGAACAGCCGGCGCAGGGACTCGATGATGGTCGGGAAGTGCGAGTACGACCGGCCGGTGGCGCCGGGTCCGCCCTGGAACAGGGTGTCGCCGGTGAAGACCACGCCGGTCTCGCCCAGGTGGAGGCACACGCCGCCGGGGGAGTGGCCCGGGGTGTGCCACACCTGGAGCAGCGTGCCGCCCATCTGGAGCACGTCGCCGTGGGCCAGCTCGACCTCCGGGGCCCGGCCGGGGTGGACGACGTCCCAGAGCATCCGGTCGTCGGGGTGGAGGGCGATGGGCGCACCGGTGGCCTCCGCCAACTCCACCGCGGCGTTGATGTGGTCGTTGTGGCCGTGGGTGCACACGATGCCGTCGACCTGGCGGCCCCCGACGCCCTCGACGATGGCGCCGGCGTCGTGGGGGGCGTCGATGACCACGACCCGGTCGTCGTCGCCGACCAGCCAGACGTTGTTGTCGACTTCGTAGTCCTTGCCGTCGAGGGAGAAGATGCCCGACGTCACGATCCTGTCGACCCTCATGACCTGTAGGCCCCCGATCCCTTGAACATGCCGCGGTGCCAGCGGCTCGGTGTCATGACGGCGGCGCGGGGATAGTCCTCGAACAGCCAACGCCCGAAGTTGCGGCGGGTCCAGTCGCTGGAGCCCGCCACCCGGAGGGCGATGCGGACGCCCTTGCGGTGGCTCAGGGCCCGGCTGAGCAGACGGGCCAGGCGGTGGTCGGCGAACAGCTCGTGTTCGACGACCCGTTCATATGTGCGAGCGGCATCGCCGCCGGCGATCACGGCCTCCGCCGCCCGCCGGCCGGTCAGGAGGGCCTGGGCGATGCCCTCGCCGGTCATGGGATCGGTGGCGCAGGCCGCGTCACCGACGAACAGGGCCCGGCCACCGCCGGCGGTCAGGGGCATCTTGTCGACCCGGGCGGGGATGGGCCACGCCTTGTGGACGCCCTCGGGCACCGCCGAGGCGCCCAGCACGTCACGCACCGCCGGCCGGGCCAGCAGCTCGGGCCACATGTCCTTCATCTCCCGTATGGGGATGCCGGCGTCGCGCCGGATGCCGAAGCCGACGTTGGCCCGCCCGCCGGGCAAGGGGAACGACCAGGCGTAGCCAGGCAACAGGTCGGGCTCGAACCAGATCCACAGGCCGGCGGCGGCGGGCCCGACGCCCGAGAAGTACTGCCGGAAGGCGTGCCAGTCGCCGAGGTAGCCGGGCTGGTTGGCGCCCAGGGCCTTGCGCAGCGGCGACCACGCCCCGTCGGCGCCGATGGCGTAGGGCGTGGTCACCGTGCCCAGCCCGTCAACGTCGAGCTCGAGCCCGCCGGCGACCGCCCGTGCCCCGGTGAGCGCGTGCCCGTCGGCCACCTTGACGCCGGCCGCCCGGGCCACGTCGAGCAGGGCGGCGTCGAGCTCGGCCCGGGGGGCGACCACGGCGTACAGGCCGTCGCCGGGCAATGGGAAGGACACGGTGCGGCCCACCGGAGAACGGACGAAGACCTCGTGGACGGGCTGCCAGTCGGGGACGGAGTCGGGGCGCAGGCCCAGGGCCTCGAGTTGGCGCAGGGCGTCGGCGGTGAGCCCGTCGCCGCAGCACTTGTCGCGGGGGAAGCGAGCCTTGTCGACCAGGAGCACGGGCCGGCCGGCCCGGGCCACGGTGATGGCCGCGGCGGCGCCGGCCGGCCCGCCACCGACCACGACGACCTCTCCGGAGGCGGCCTCAGCCAACGGTGCGGGCGAGCCGCCGACCGGCGGCCGCGGTCCCCAGGGCGGCACCCAGCATGAGGATGGCCCTGGTGCGGGGGAGGTGGCGGAAGGCGAAGACGATGCTGACGGCGTCCAAGACGTCCGCCAGCATGGCCGCTTCCAGCCACCCGCGCACCGGAGCGCCGTGCCTTTGGGCAAGGAGCGCCCCGACCCCGAGGCCGATGTCCCGACCGCCTGTGTGACGGGCCATCATGCGCAGCAGCGCCTCGTCGTGGTCCGTGCTCCCGGCGCGGCCCGGCCACACCTTCGTCGCCAGCCCGGGCGTGACGAGGTAGGAGAGGCCCAGGCCGATGCGCCCGAAAGCCACCGCCTTCACCGTGGCGTCCACGTCGATCTCCGTGCCCGCTACTCGCACTTCACGCCTTCCTCTGGGGAGTACAGCCCGCTGAAGCGGTCGGTGGTCCTGCGGCCGTCGACGTAGGTCCGGGTGCGCTCGGTGGTCACTGCGGTGCAGACGCCCTTCTTCTCGGTGGTCTGGTTGGTCTGCTCGCCGCTGACGTACTTGGTGGAGTACATGGTCACGGTGATCGACGTCCCCGTGTAGGTGGGCCAGATCAGCACCCCATAGGGCGTGTTGTTGCGGATCCGGACGTCGGGTGACGGGAAGGAGATGGTCGACTCCCGCCCGTAGGGGTACCTGGAGATGTAGATGCCGTGCATGTAGTAGCTCGGGATGTCGAGGCCGGCGAAGAAGGCGGCGTTGAAGATGGTGGTGGCGAACTGTGAGATGCCGCCGCCGACGTCGTCGGTGAAGTTGTACTCGTGGTCGATGATCGGGGCGGCGACGAAGCCGTTGGCCGTGGTCCGCCGGCCGACGTAGTCGTTGACCGAGAACGTGGCGCCGGGGGCGATGACCGCACCACGGATCAGGTCGGCGATGCGGTGGATGTTCTGGACCCGGGGCTCGCCGGCGGCGTGGTTGGTGGTGAACGTGCCGATCGACTCCGTGATCCCGAGCTTGCGGGCCGCCTCCTCGTCGCGGCTGGGCGCCACCGGCTTCAGGGGCAGGGCGACGGCGGTGTCGGCCGACGCCCGGTTGAGCAGCGCCGACTGGATGGCCGCCGTCGCCCCGGCGGCGCAGCACCCGCTGCCCGCCTTGGCCGGCGTGATCGACACCCGGCCGGCGTTGACCGTGAAGCCGGCGTTGACCGGCTGCACCGCCGGCTCGGGGAACAGCTCCGCCAAGGCGTCGGGTGCGGTCGACGCGTCGACCGTGAGCTGCAGCTCCTCCTCGGTGGCCTGGGTACGGAACCAGCCGCGGACGACCGACGCCGGCACCGTGGCCGACGCCGGCCCGGCGGTCACCGGGAGGCCGCCGGCGCTCAGCGCCTCCGCCCGCTCCGCCAGGCGCCGGGCGTCCTCGATCGGGAAGCGGGGCGGGACGCTGTCCCGGTCCACCGAGATCCGCAGCGGCAGGCCCTCGGGCCCGGCCTTGCGCAGCGCGGCCAGCACCGATGGCGCGGCGATGCCACGCCCCGGTTCACCCGGCTTGGCAACCACCTTGTCGTCCTTGACCGTGACCGAAGGCTCGACCGGTGCGGTACGCTTCGGGTCGCGCTCGCGCACGATACGCTCCATCGCGTTCTGGTCGACGTCGATTCGCACCGGCGCCGGCCGCTCGGCCACGAACCCGCGGGCCCACCCGAAGATCCTGGTCATGACGTTGCCGGTCCGCCCGATGGCCATGGCGTCGGTAGCCGTCGCAGCCTGGTCGACCGAGAGCCCCAGTTCGGGCGCCGTCGCCTCGAACCCGGCTTCGGGCGCTTCCACGACCACCGGAGCCTCCTGGTAGCGAGCGGCCAGCTCGGCGACGGCACCCTCCAGCTCCGTCGGGTCCATGCCCGCGATCGACCGGCCGCCGAGGCTGACCTTGCGGCCGACCCGGTCCTCGGACACCTTGGTGTCGATCGCCCACAGTGCGACGACGACCACCAGCGTGAGCGCCGCCACCACCAGCACCTGCACGACCTTCCGCCCTGAGGAGCGGCGCGGCGGCTGCTGGATCGCGGGCGGGCGGCCGGTCGCCTCCAATTGATGCACGGCGTACAGGCTAGGGGCTGGGGGAGCGGTTGCCGGAGCGGCTAGCGTCGCCGGGTGCCTCCCAGAGCGTTGATCACCGGAATCACCGGCCAGGACGGCCGGTACATGGCTCAGTTGCTGGTCGAGAAGGGCTACGACGTCTTCGGCATGGTCCGGGGCCAGGCCAACCCGAAGATCCGCATGATCCAGGAGGAGACTCCCAAGCTGGAACTGGTGGAAGGAGACCTCCAGGACCTCTCGTCGCTGATCGCCGCCGTGGAGCAGGTCCAGCCCGACGAGGTCTACAACCTGGGCGCCATCAGCTTCGTCGCCCTGTCCTTCCGCCAGCCCGAGCTCACCGCCGACATCACCGGCCTCGGCGTGCTGCGCATGCTGGAGGCGGTCCGGATCGTCGGCGGCCCGTCCAACCAGGGTGAAGGCAACCGGATCCGCTTCTACCAGGCGAGCTCCTCGGAGATGTTCGGCAAGGTCCGGGAGACGCCCCAGACCGAGATGACCCCCTTCCATCCCCGCTCGCCCTACGGGGCGGCGAAGGTGTTCGGCCACTACATCACCATGAACTACCGGGAGTCCTACGACCTCTTCGCCTGCTCGGGGATCTGCTTCAACCACGAGTCGCCCCGCCGGGGCCTGGAGTTCGTCACCCGCAAGGTCTCCAACGGTGTGGCCCGCATCAAGCTGGGCCTGCAGGAGAAGGTCACCCTCGGCAACCTCGACGCGGCCCGGGACTGGGGCTTCGCCGGCGACTTCTGCGAGGCCATGTGGCTCATGCTCCAGCAGGACGGGCCCGAGGACTACGTCATCGCCACCGGTGAGACCCACAGCATCCGGGAGCTCCTGGAGCTGGCGTTCGCCGCCGCCGGCATCGACGACTGGGAGCACCTGGTGGAGAGCGACCCCCGCTTCACCCGGCCGGCGGAGGTCGACATCCTCACCGGAGACGCCTCCAAGGCCCGTAGCAACCTCGGATGGAAGCCGAGGGTGGACTTCCCGGAGCTGGTGCGGATGATGGTCGAGTCGGACCTGGAGATCGAGGCCGGCGACCCCAGCCGGCGCCCCTGAGCTGGGACGCCCCCGGGGACTTCGCACCAACGGTCGCCCAAGCCGGCAAGAGCCGGCGTGGGCGACCGTTCTGGCGCGTCCTCGGCGTGGTGCTAACCGGTGGGGCGAGTACCGAGGTTGACCTGGACGGTGCGGCGGGCGCCGTTGCGGTTGTAGGTCACCGTCACCCGGTCGCCGGGCTTCTTGGCGCCGATGGCCTCCGACAGGTCGTCGGGGTCGTTGATCTGGGTGTTGTCCAGGCCGACGATCACGTCACCGACCTGGATGCCGGCGCCGGCGGCGGGCGTGCCGGCCCCGACATCCACGACGGTCGCGCCGGGAGTGCCGTCGGCGGCGATCTGGCTGCTCACGCCCAGGTACGCCCGGGGCGTGGCCGCCGTGCTCTGGCCACTGCGCAACCGCTCCACGATGGGCTTGGCCTTGTCGATGGCGATGGCGAAGCCGATGTTCTGGCCCTGGCCGTCGATGGCGGTGTTGATCCCGATCACCTGGCCGGCGCTGTTGACCAGGGGACCGCCCGAGTTGCCGGGGTTGATGGCGGCGTCGGTCTGGATGAGCCCGCTGAGCCGTGCCCCGTCCACGGCGCCGATGGACCGGTTCAGGGCCGACACGATGCCCCGGGTCACGGTGAACCCGCCCCGGAGGTCCAGGGCGTTGCCGATGGCGACCACGTCGTCGCCGACACGGAGGGCGTCGGAGCTGCCGAGCTCGACGGTGGGCAGGTTGCTGGCGCCGGTGATCTTGAGCAGGGCGAGGTCGTTGCCGCTGTCCGCTGCGATCAGGGTGGCGTCGCGGGACTGTGTCTCCCCGGGCAGGTTGATCCGGATCGACGAGGCGCCGGCCACCACGTGGGCGTTGGTCAGCACCTCACCGTCAGGGGTGAGGATGACACCGGTGCCTGCGCCCTGGGTCGGGAAGAACCGCCCGCCGCGGGACGCCTGGCTGTGGATGTAGACCACGCCGGGCTGGACCTTGGCCAGGATGCTCTGGACGTCGCCGGTCTGGGTGATGACCGACCCGTTGTTCGACGTGGCCAGCACGCCGGCCGGCGGCGGCGTGCCGCCGTCGGCCAGCCGACCGCCGATGGCGCCGGCCACCCCTCCGCCGAGCAATGAGACGACGGCCACGGCGGCCAGCCACTTGGGGGCGATCCCGTCGCGACTCGGCGCCGGCGGGGGAGTGGGGGCCGGGGCCGAGTCGCGACGGGATCGCCCCCAAG
>DATLHA010000072.1:0-20194 GCA_035540095.1 Acidimicrobiales bacterium
GGAGACGGTCCAGAACGTCCTGGCCCTGCGCTTCGCCAACGCCATCTTCGAGCCCATCTGGAACCGCCGGTACGTCAACCACGTCCAGATCACCGTGGCCGAGCAGCTGGGCGTGGGCTACCGGGGCGGGTTCTACGAGAATGCCGGCGCCCTGCGCGACATCGTCCAGAACCACGTCATGCAGGTGCTGGCCCTCACCCTGATGGAGCCGCCGGCCACCTTCGACGCCGGCGGCATCCGCGACGAGAAGGTCAAGGCCCTCCGGGCGGTCGACCTCATGACCCCCGAGGAAGTGGCCCAGAACGTGGTGCGGGCCCAGTACCGCGCCGGGTGGGTCCAGGGCTCGGAAGTCCACGGCTACCGCGACGAGGAGGGCGTCGACCCTCACAGCCAGACCGAGACCTACGTGGCCATGCGCCTCAAGGTCGACAACTGGCGGTGGGCCGGCGTGCCCATCTACGTGCGGACCGGCAAGTACCTGCCCAAGCGGGTCACCGAGGTGGCCATGGAGTTCAACCGGGTGCCCCACCTGCCCTTCGCCATGAGCCAGGCCGAGGGGCTCGAGCCCGACGCCCTCGTGCTGCGCATCCAGCCCGACGAGGGCATCACCCTGCGCTTCGGCGCCAAGGTGCCGGGGCAGGCGTTCCGCGTCCGCTCCGTCAGCATGGACTTCTTCTACGGGGCCGCGTTCCTCGAGGAGACGCCGGAGGCCTACGAGCGCCTCCTCCTCGACGCCCTGCTCGGCGACCCCACCCTCTTCATCCGCTCCGACGAGGTGGCCCAGGCGTGGCGCATCGTCGACCCCGTGCTGGAGACCTTCGAGGAGGGCGATCTGCCCCTCGCCCGCTACGAGGCCGGCACCTGGGGGCCGTCCGAGGCCGACCACCTTCTCGACCGCGACGGCCGGCGCTGGCGCAAGCCCTGAGCACGATGGCTTTCCCGGCAACGACCACCATCGGCTCCTGGGAGTCCGACAACGTCACCGTGGGCCAGGTGGAGAAGGCCCTGAGCGACCTGCGCCGGCACGAGCAGCGGGCTGCGGTCCGCACCAGCGTGCTGACGCTCGTGGCCGTGGTCCGCACCGACGCCGAAGCCGACGGCGCCCGCCAGATCATCCACGACCTCGGCGTCCGCCACCCCTCCCGCACCCTGATCATCGTGACCGTCGACGACGAACCGGAGGCGGCCAACGCCACCGACGCCGCCGTCTGGGTCCACGCCATCGAGCGCGAAGGCCGCGCCGTGTGCTTCGAGGAGGTCATCCTGCGAGTGCGGGGCAAGGCCCGCCACCACCTGGACTCCATCGTCGAGCCCTTCGCCCTTCCCGACGTGCCCATGGTGGTCTGGTTGCCCGCGGGACTGCCCTCGCCCGGCGACCCCCTCATGCGGGCCGCCAACCGGGTGGTGGTCGACAGCCGTGCTGTGGCCGAAGCGGGCGGCGACGTGCTCATCCGCAGCGCGGCGCTCGCCAAGCGGCTGCCGGTCGTCGACCTGTCGTGGATGCGCCTGGAGCAGTGGCGCAGCATGCTCGCCGGCCTGTTCGAGGGGGCTCTGTACCGACCGTTCCTGGAAGCGGTGGACCGGGTGGAGGTCCGAGGCAACCGGGGCCCGCGGTACCTGCTCGGCGGGTGGCTCATGCGCCGGCTCAACCTGCCCCCGGCCCGCGTGGAACTGCAGCGGGCCGATCACGTGTCGGTGACCATCCATGCCGTCTCCGCCGGCAAGAGGGGGACGTTCACGGTGGCCCGCCTCGGTGCCGAGCGCGAGATCAGCTCTTGCGTCGACATCGAGGACGGGCCCCAGGTCGAGCAGGTGCTGCGCATGCGCCACCGGTGGCCGTCGCTGGCCCTGGCGTCGGCGCTGACCAGGTTCGGCCACGACGAGAGTTACGAGGAGGCGCTCGCCGGCGCCCGTGAGCTGCGACTGGCCGAGGGAGGCGAGTGAACGGAGAGGTCATCACCGTCGACGACGTTCCCGGCGAGTTCGCCGAGCGGGTGGTGGAGGCGTTCCTGCATCGGCCCGGCGACGGTTTCTCCCTCGTCCTGTCGGGTGGCGACACGGCCCGTCGCTGCTACGAACGTCTGGCCGCCGACGGTGGCGACCAGATCGACTGGTGGCAGGTCGACGTCTACTGGGGCGACGAGAGGTGCGTGCCGCCCGGCGACGCCGACTCCAACGAGCGTCTCGTCCGGGAGGCACTGCTCGAACGGGTGGGGGCGGCGAACGCGGTGTACCCGATGCGCTGCGAGGAAGGCCCCGACGCGTACCAGCAGCGGGTGGCCCAGGCCGGGCGGCTCGACTTCGTCCACCTGGGGTTGGGCCCCGACGGCCACACCGCGTCGCTGTTCCCCGGCTCCGCCGGGCTCGACGCCGACCCCGGGCGATTGGTGGTCCTCAACGACGACCCCAAGGGCAACAACCCCCACCAGCGGATGACGCTCACCTACTCGGGCATCGCCCGGGCCCGGCTGGTGGTGGTGACCGTCGAGGGAGAGTCGAAGCGGGAGGCCTTCGCCGCGGTGCGCCGGGGCGACCCCGACGTCCCGGCCACCCGCATCAACGCCGACCGCGTGATCTGGCTGGTCGACCGGGCCGCCGCCGGTTGAGCCGGCGTCACAAGCGAGCTTCGGGGTGCCCAGGTCGCCGACCTGGCCCGGGCGTCGACAGTCACCCGGCTGCGCCGGGGCCCGATGGCTGGGGGCGACCGGTGCCCCCGCGCCGGTCGGAGGAGGTCGCGGCGCGCCGCCTCGGCATCCCGGTCGGGGCCTGATCGCACCCCACCGGTGAGCGCCTCGGACCCGGGGCGGTCGCCTTCGACGAGCCTGCGGCCTGAGCGACGAGCCCGGGGCCCGCTGCACCTACTGTGGAAGCGTGACGCCGGCCGAGCTCCTGGGCGCATCGCTGGCCGATCTGCTGGCCGAGGCCGGCGCCGTCCGGGACGCGGCCCGCGGCCGCCGGATCACCTACTCCCCCAAGGTCTTCATCCCCCTGACCCGGCTGTGCCGCGACCGGTGCGGGTACTGCACCTTCGCCACCGCCCCTGCCCGGCTGCCGTCGCCGTTCCTGTCGCCGGAGGAGGTGCTGGCCATCGCCACCGCCGGCGCCGGCGCCGGCTGCCACGAGGCCCTCTTCACCCTTGGGGAGGCACCCGAGGACCGTTACCCCGCGGCCCGCGACTGGCTGGCCGCCAACGGTCACCAGTCCACCGTCGACTACCTGGCCGCCATGTGCGCCGTGGTGCTGGCCGAGACGGGCCTGCTTCCCCATGCCAACGCCGGCGCCCTCTCACCGGCTGAGCTCGCCCGCCTGCGGGAGGTCTCGGCGTCCCAGGGGATGATGATCGAGACCCTCAACCCGGCGCTGGACTGCCACCGGGGGGCACCCGACAAGGAGCCCGCCCGCCGGCTGGCCACCTTGGAGGCGGCCGGCGAGCTGGCCATCCCCTTCACGACCGGGATCCTGGTGGGCATCGGCGAGAGCCGGGCCGACCGGCTGGAGGCCCTGGAGGCCATCGCCGCCAGCCACCGCCGTCACGGCCACGTGCAGGAGGTCATCGTCCAGAACTTCGTGCCCAAGCCCGGCACGGCCATGTGGGCGGCGCCGGCCTGCCCGCCCGAGGAGGAGCTCTGGGCCCTGGCCGCCGCCCGCCTGCTCCTGGCCCCCGAGATCTCCCTGCAGGCCCCACCCAACCTCTCCCGGGACTTCGGCCGCCTGCTCGACGCCGGCATCGACGACTGGGGCGGTGTCTCCCCGGTCACGCCCGACCACGTCAACCCCGAGCGGCCCTGGCCGGAGATCGAGCGGCTGGCCGAGGTCACCGAGGCGCGCGGCTTCGAACTGGCGCCCCGCCTCACCGTCTATCCCCGCTTCGCCCTCGACCCCGAGCGCTGGCTCGACCCAGGACTGCGCCGGCCAGTGCTGGTCCGGTCCGACGCCGAGGGCCTCGGTCGCGATCGCCCCGACTGGCACGCCGGCGGCACCAACTCTCCGGCCCGGCTGCTCCCAGGCACACCCCGGGCCGCTTCCGCGATCGGCGAGGCGCTGGCCGGCGTGGTGCTCGGCCAGGAGGTCGGCGTCGCCGAGATCGTCACCCTGTTCTCGGCCCGGGGACGGGAGGTGGCCGCCGTCGCCGAGGTGGCCGACGACCTCCGCCGCCGGGCCGCCGGCGACGCCGTCACCTGGGTGGCCAACCGCAACATCAACTACACCAACGTCTGCACGTTCAAATGCCGGTTCTGCGCCTTCTCCAAGGGTCCGCTCTCGCTCAACCTCCGGGGTGACCCGTACCTGCTGGGCGTGGAGGAGATCCAGCGCCGGGTGGTCGAGGCGGTCGAGGCCGGCGCCACCGAGGTATGCCTGCAGGGCGGCGTCCACCCCAGCTTCGACGGCGACTACTACGTCGACGTGTGCCGGGCGGTGAAGGAGGCGGCGCCCGGCATCCACGTGCACGGCTTCACCGCCCTGGAGGTGACCGAAGGCGCCCGCCGGCTGGACGAGCCCCTGGCGGCCTACCTCCGCCGGCTGATCGACGTCGGCCTCGCCACTCTGCCCGGCACTGCGGCCGAGATCCTCGACGACGAGGTGCGCGCCGTCCTGTGCCCGGACAAGATCGACACCGACCAGTGGCTGGAGGCCCACCGCACCGCCCACGCCGTCGGCCTCCGCTCGAACATCACCATCATGTTCGGAGCCGTCGAGCAGCCGGTCCACTGGGCCCGTCACATGGTCCGCACCCGGGCGCTGCAGGCCGAGACCGGCGGGTTCACCGAGTTCGTGCCCCTGCCCTTCGTCCACATGGCGACGCCCCTCTTCATGCAGGGCCGGGCCCGGCGGGGGCCGACGTTCCGGGAGACGCTGCTCATGCACGCCGTCGGCCGCATCGCCTACGCCGGCTACCTCGACAACGTGCAGGTCTCGTGGGTCAAGCTGGGCGCCGAGGGCGCCCGCCAGATCCTGCAGGCCGGCGCCAACGACCTGGGCGGCACCCTCATGGACGAGAACATCTCCCGGGCCGCCGGCGCCGCCCACGGCCAAGGCATGGACGAGCAGGCCTTCCGAGCCATCGTCGAACCTCTCGGGCGCCCGCTGGAGCAGCGGACGACGCTCTATGGCCGGGTGACCCGATCGGTACCGAGCTAGCGGCTGGCGCCGGCGCGGGTGGCGCGGTCGGCGGGGCTCTGCGAGAGACCCTGGAGCAGGCCCTCCGACTGCCGGGCCACCAGCCGTTCGACGTGCTCGGGCGGCGCTTGGCGCGACCGGGCGGCGTGGACGATCAGCGCCTTGGGCGACAGCACACGCTGCTCGAACCACGACACGCCGAACAACAGAAGACTGAGGACCCCCAGGGAGAGGGTGATCAGGACCAATGGGGACAACAACATGTCCCCATCTTGCCCCAAACGGGCGGACCGAAACGAGGATGCCGGGCGGGAGTGGCGGCGGGAAGGGCCCGACCCCGTGAGAAGGTGGGGAATGACCGATCGGCAGCGGTACCGGACCGGCGACCCCGACGTGGACCAGCGGCTCCTCGAAGTCCTGACCGACGCCGGCGCCACGGCCGACGTCGACCAGCTGTTCGAGATCCTGGTCTCGGGCGTCGGCTTGGCCGGCGATGGCGCCGACCGGCTCGACCTGAAGATCACCAATGCCGCCCTCAAGGAGATGCGGGAGGCCTTCCGGCTCTTCGCCCCGTACCGCCCCGTCCCCAAGGTGACGATCTTCGGCTCGGCCCGCACGCTGCCCGACGATCCGCTGTACCTCCAGACTCGCGACCTGGCCGCCGCCCTGGCCGCCGCGGGCTGGATCGTCGTGACCGGCGCCGGCCCCGGGATCATGGCCGCCGGTGCCGAGGGCGCCGGCCCGGAGCACTCCATCGGCGTGAACATCCGCCTGCCCTTCGAGGATCCGAGCCCCGCGTTCGGCGGCGACGCCCGGCTGGTCACCATGAAGTACTTCTTCACCCGCAAGCTCATGCTGATGAAGGAGTCGGCCGGGTTCGCCGTCCTCCCCGGCGGCTTCGGCACCCTCGACGAGATCTTCGAGCTCCTGACCCTGCTGCAGACGGGCAAGGCGGCGCCCGCGCCCATCGTCCTCGTCGAGGTGCCCGGCGGCACGTACTGGCGGTCGTGGGAGCGCTTCGTCACCGACGAGGTGGTGGCCCGTGGCCTGGTGTCGCCGGAGGACCTCACGCTCGTGCGCATCACCGACGACGTGACCTCCGCCACCCAGGAGATCTTCGGGTTCTTCCGCAACTACCACTCGATGCGCTACGTGGGCGCCCGGCTGGTGATCCGGCTCCGGGCCGCGCCCACGAAGGCCGAGCTGGCCGAGCTCAACGACTCCTTCTCCGACATCCTCGCCCGGGGCCGCATCGAGAGCACGCCGCCCCAGCCGCCCGAGGTGTCGGGCAACGACCATCTCCACCTCCCCCGCATCGCCCTCCACTTCGACCGGGCGAGCCACGGGAGGCTCCGGGTGCTGATCGACGCCCTGAACAACCTCGCCTCCGCCCCTGCGGTGGCGGCGCCCGATCCGGCGAGCGTGGTGGCGGCGGGCTCACCGCCCGAGGTGGAACCGGAGTAGTACCTTTCGGCGGGGGTCTTCGTTCATGCGCCGTCTCATCGCCGTTCTGGTCAGCCTCGCCGCGCTCCTCACCGGGGTCACTGCGGTGGCCGTCGCCCCGCCCGCCGACGCCCAGGTCCCTCGGGACGAACCGAATCGCGGGTTGATCTACTCCGGCTTGCGGCGGGCCGATGCCAGCAGCCCCTGCCGGGGCGGCTACGAGATCATCAGCCGTCGGCGGGATGTCGCCGACCCCAGGCGTCGAGGCTGCACCCATGGGCCGGACCCCATCCCGGCCGATGTCGACCTGCGCCCGGGCCAGGACCCGACGTTCACCCGAGCCGAAATCTCGCCCTCCGGCACCCAGATCGCCGGTGGCGGCGGCGCCGCGGGGACGGTCGGCTGCTACGGCAACGGCACCGACGGCTACCGGGTACAGCTCGTCTACGCCCGGGAGGCCGGCCGCCCGGATCGCTACCTCGACTACGAGGCCCGCTTCCGGGAGTGGGCGGCCCACGTCGATGACATCTTCAATGCCAGTGCGGCCAAGACCGGCGGCATGCGCCACGTCCGCTACGTCACCGACAGCCAGTGCCGGCCCACGATCCAGCGCATCACCCTGCCCGCCGACGCGGTGAACGACTTCGCCGACACCCGCGACGAGCTCGACGCCCGGGGCATGGATCGCGTCGACCGCAAGTACCTGATGTGGGTGGACACGACCAAGACCCGCTACTGCGGCATCGCCACCACCTGGGACGACTTCACCGCCAGCTCCACGCCGGGCGTCAACGCCAACAATGGCAACCCGAACTACGGCCCGTTCATCGCCCGGGTCGACACCCCGTGCTGGGGGCAGCGTGACTCCACCGAGGCCCATGAGCTCCTGCACACCTTCGGCGGCGTCCTCGGCTGGAGCGACCCGGCCCAGGCCCCTCCCCACGCCACCAACGCCGGCCACTGCACCGACGAGTCCGACCGCCTCTGCTATTCCGACGGGCAGTCTGGCGTCTTCAAGCCCAACGGCTCGCGGACCTCGCTGCAGTTCGTCTGCCCCGCCACCCACGAGGTGCTCCTCGACTGCGGCAACGACGACTACTTCTCGACCAACCCGCCGGCGGGCAACTGGCTGGCCACCCGCTGGAACACCGCCAACAGCGCCTGGCTGGCCCGGTCGCCGCCGGCCGGGACGTCGACGAGCGCGGTCGCCGGCAGCACGTGGTACTCCGACGGGACCAAGTCGGCCTCAGGCCCGTCCGGCACGACCATCAGGGTCTACGCCACCAACGCCTTGGCCGGCGTGCCGTACCAGGTCGTCACCGGGCGCAACGGGGTGAACCCGGGCCAGCCCTGCGCGGTCGACCTCGTCGTCGTCAACCCGGCCGTGGTCTACGCCGGCTCCAATGGGCTCATCGGACGGGTGACCGGTACCGTCGACCGCCTGCCCGGCACCTACCAGGTGTGCTTCGCCCAGGCCGACCCGGTCACCGGCAACCGCGCCGTGACCGGCGTGGTCAACTTCACCGTCACCTAGGCGCCGGCGCCAGCGCCTCCAAGACGTCGTCGGCCCGTCGCATCGCCTCGCCGGCGTCGGCATCCGGAGACCCGATCTCGGGATCGAAATTGAGGTCGACGAAGGTCTCGGTGAAGCCTCTCGCCGCCAGGTCGGCGAGGTCGGACCGGATGTCGTCGAGCGACCCCACGAGCGGCGCCCGCTCCCCGGCGCGCACCTTGGCCACGCCGCGGCAGACGAAGCGCAGGGAGCCCGGGTCCCGGCCGGCGTCGGTGGCGCCCCGGCGAACGGTGGCGATCGACGTCTCGATCGTCGCCAGTCCGGCACGGCTGCCGCTGATCCACCCGTCGGCCATCCGCCCCGCCCGGCGCAGGGCGGCATCGGCTCCCCCGCCGAGGAGCAGCGGCGGGTTCGGCCGTTGAACCGGCTTGGGATCGACGCGGCACCGGGGCACCCGGTAGAAGTCGCCGTGGTAGTCCACGACGTCATCGGACCAGACGGCCCGCAGGCAGCGCAGGTAGTCCTCGGCTCGAGCGCCGCGGCGGGCGGTGGTCATCCCGACGGCGTCCAGCTCCGGCTCGAGCCAGCCGATGCCCAGGCCGGCGTCGAGGCGGCCGCTCGAGAGGTGGTCGAGGGTCGTCAGCTGCTTGGCCAGCACGATCGGCGCGTAGTACGGCATGTTGACGACGGCGACGCCGAGGCGGGCCGTGGCCGTGTGGCCGGCCACGTAGGCCAGTACGGCCAGGGGATCGTGCACGCTGCGGTACTGCGGTTCCAGCGCCGGCAGCCCGTCGCCGGTGAGAGGCGACAGCAGGCGCTGGAACGTCCACAGCGAGGAGTAGCCCAGTTCCTCCGCCCGGGTGGCGACCCGTAGGCAGTTGGCCGGCGTGGCCCACGATCCCGACACCGGCAGCGCGAACCCGAGCAGCACCGGCTCACCGTAGGTCAGAACAGCAGCCGGGCCACGACCGCCAGCGGCGCCACGAAGGCCAACACGGCGACCAGGTACAGGGCCCGGCCCGTCCAGAAGGTGGCGGCCAGGGCGCACTGGATGGGGACGAGCGTGGTGCCGTACCGCGGCTCGATGATGGTGTAGGTGCCGCGCACGACGAAGTTGACGCCCACCAGCAGGAGGGGACCGGCGACCAGCACGGCGCCGGCGGCGAGGGCCAGGGCGTACCGGCGGTCCTTCCGCTTCAGGGCCACGAGGGCCACGAGCAACGACCCCACGAACAGGTACGACGTCAGCACCGCCAGCGGGTACAGCGCCGACGGCTCCCGGTCCCACGGCGTGATGAACCGGGCGATGTTCTCGAGAAGCTGCCCCGGCCGCAGGATCGAGACGCGCTCGTCGCGCTCCATCGGCGAGGTTCCGGGACCGGCCAGCGCAGCCCGGGTCACCAGCCACACGGCCGAAACCAGCGCCGCTCCGCCCAGCATCGCCCCCGCCGCCAGCACATACTCCCGGGGCGAGCGGGCCGAGGTGTCGTCCGGGTGCCGGCGGGCCAGCGCCGCCCGGGTGAGCATGTACAGGCCGGCGGCCACCACCACGACGACGTTGGGGGCCTTGACCGCCATGGCCAGGGCGCCGGCGCCGACGAGCCACGCCCACCCGCCACCGCTGCCCTCCCATCGCAGGGCGGCCAGCATCACGAGCGAGCCGGCGAGCACGTTGGCCCCGTCGGGAGTGAGGAAGTGCCACTGCTGCAACAGCATGGGGCCGGCGGCGACCAGCGCCAGCCCGCACGCCGCAGCCCGGGTGCCGGCGCCCAGAGTCCGGAGGAGGCACCACAGGGCGACCAGGCCGGCGGCCATCCACACCGCCCCGAACAGCCGGCCGGCGTCGACCAGGTCGTCGTCGAGGCCGAGGGCCATCACGGCTCGGGCGCCGGCGTAGGTGATCAGGAAGTACGTCGGGGGGTGGATGTCGGCGCTGTTGATGCCGGCGTTGGGGAACACCGCAGGGTCGAAGCCGTCGGCGTCGCAGGGCGGGCGGTCGTTCCAGGTCGACGGCGTGTAGCCCCTGCAGGCCAGGGCCCGCAGGGCACGCTGGCCGCTCAGCTCGCCGTGGCGGACGACGAGGCGGCCGTCATCGATCTTGTACAGGTAGTCGGCATAGGCGAACTCGTCGAGCACGAACAGCGCCGGGTTGCGATCGACGGCGAGGGCGACGACCGGGACGCAGACGACGAGCAGCAGGAGGAACAGCGCGCCGAGCCGGAGCGCTGCCGGCCGGCGGGGTCGAGTGGCGCCGTCCCCCCGTCCGAGCATCGAGCGGCGAGGCTACCGTGACCCATCGCGCCGCTCCGAGGACCGTCGGCATCCTCCTGTTCGACGGGGTCGAGGAGCTCGACGCCGTGGGGCCCTACGAGGTCCTCTCGGCCTGGACGCGCATGCGCCCGACGACGGCTGGCGCACCATCACCGTCGGCGTCGCCGGCCCCGGCGCGTTCCGGGGGGCGACGGGGCTCCTGATGACGCCGGACGTCGCCCACGCGAAGCGGGGTCGATCGTGGTCGGTGTCGTCCTCGATCGGGACATGCACGACGGCCGGGTCGCAGGTGTACGGCGCGGCGTCTCCCTCGATGTCGTTGCGGAGGTCGACGATGGTCCGAACGCCGTGTGCCTCCAGCGCTCGCCAGCCGGCAGGGGTCAGGCGCTGGAGGCTGTCGGAGCGGACGACCGCTCCCCAGCGGGTGGACCCGCCCTCAGCCGTGGCCAAACCGCCGAGGTCCCGGGCGTTCCAGCAGTCCGGCCAGACGAGTCCTCTCTCCCGGCCGGGCGACGGGACGGTCACGGCCGCCGGCCGGCCTGGTCGACGGCGCGCAGCGGCGGCACGGCGTCGATCACCTTGCTGAACGACACCAGCTCGCCGGCGACGTTCAGGCCCGCCACCGCCACCAGGGCGACGTCGCGGGCGGCCTCGCCGCAGGCGGCCACGATGCCCAGGCCCAGGACGGCGCCGAGCACGTTGGAGCCGGCGTCGCCCAGCATGAGCCGCTCGTGCAGGTCGTCGAGGAAGAGCCCGAGGCTGGCGCCGATGATCACGGCGATGCCGCTGAGGTCCTCGGCGCTGCGCACGGCGACGAGGAGGAGCACGAACGCGCCGAGCCCCGCCTTGATCGTCCGCCCCGGTGCCCGGTCGAACAGGTTGGCCAGGTTGGCGCACAGGGCGACGAGGGCGGCGTCGGCGAGCAGCCGGCCCGGTGACTCGCCGACGAACGGGGCCACCAGGACCAGGGCCAGCACCGCGCCGCCGAAGAGCTTGAGCACGCCGGTGGTCACCCTCCCCTGGACCAGCGCCCCCAGGTGGCCCCGGAAGCCCCGCTCGGTCCCGCCGCCGGCCGCCGGCGCGCCCCCGCCGCCTCCGGCGAGGTCGTCGATCAGCCCCAGGAGCCCGAAGCCGAGCGCCGCCGCCAGCACGAGGAGGCGGGCGCCTCGGGCCGGCCCGTCGCCGACCCCGAAGGAGGCCACTACCGCCCGGCCTCCCTCGACCAGCACGGCGGCGAGGGGCAGCACGATCCCCGCCGCCGTGGGCAGCGACCTGCCGCGGAAGTTGTGCCGGGCCAGCGCCGGCAGAGCCAACAGGGGGCGGGCGGCCAGCCAGGTCAGGCGGGCGGCCAGGTAGCCGACGACGACGGCGGCGACGATCGATCTCACGTCGGCACCGCCCGGGCCGGCTTGCCGGTGGGCTCGAGCAGGCCGCCCCGTCCCGCCGGCGGGCCGGCGAGGGCCAGGAGGGCGAGCACGGGACCGACCGACACCATCACCATGGCGACGACGATGACACCGGAGTCGTTGACCGCCATTCCCACCAGGCCGGCGGCCAGGGCGGCGAGCACCCCGATCCGTATGGGCGTCCCTGGCCGCACCACAGCACGGGCCCACGGCAGGCGGAGCACCGCCACCAGCACCACGACGGCGATGACCGGCGTCACCGCGGTCCAGAAGTTCTGGGTCATCACGTCGAGGGTGACCTCGGCCCGGCGGGCCAGGGTGGCCCACAGGCTGCCGTCGCCAGAGCGCAGGGTCTCCGACGCCAGCCGGCCCAGGTGGGTACGGGCCGCCGGCGGGCGCAGCAGGTCCACCGCGGTGAGGACGGCGAGGACGCCGGCGGTCGCTCCTCCCACCACCGCTGCCCGCGGCCACGTCAGCCGCCCGCCGGCCAGGGCCAGCAGGGCCAGCGCTCCGATGGGCACGAGCGTGACCACGCCGCCCACGTCGGCACCCAGGAACGGCGCCCCGTCGACGTAGACGACCACCGCGAGCAGGGCGGCGACGGTCACCACCGCCTCCCGGCGGCGGGGGGCGTGGGCCACGTGGAGGCCGGCGAGGAGCAGGGTGGCGCCGGCCAGCACGCCGAAGGCGGTGTTGCCCAGGCCGAACCACCGGGAGGCGCTCTGGGGGGCGTAGCCGAGGATCCCGGCCAGCTGGAGGCGGGCCCCGGTGGCGACGTCGGCGACGAGGAGGGCCACCGTCGCCCCGAAGATCCACGCCAGCGGCGACAGGGGCCGGCGGCGGGCCCGCCAGGCCCCGGCGGCGATGGCCACATCGAGGGCGACCAGGACGGCCAGGCCGGCGTGGCCCATACCCGGGACGAAGGGCAGGGCCCGCAGCACCAGGGCGGCCAGCGGGAAGGCGGCCACCGCGATCGCCGCCGCTCGCAGCCACGGCCACGGGATCCACGGCGTGCGGCTGAACACGGCGAAGCCGGTGAGGAACCACAGGCCGACCTGGACGACGATGAACACCGTCGTCACCGGCAGCCACACCCGTTCCCGCCAGGCGCCGTCGCGGTCGAGGCGGGCGAGCCCCTCGAGTCGGCTCTGCAGCGCCGCCGGCGCCGGGTGGTACCGCAGGGGCCGCCCGGTGAAGGCGTGGGGCACCGGCGCGCCGAGGGAGTCGAGGATGGTGGGAGCCAGATCGGTGAGGGTCACCAGCCCGAGACGGCGGGTGGAGGGCGAGTGCAGGTAGCCCCCGACGACACCGGCCCCCGACGCCACCGCCGGCGTGAGCCGCCACTCGGCGGCCGGTGGTGTCACCGAGACCACGAGCAGGAGGGTGCCCGGCGGGATGCCGGCGTGGAGGCGGCCGATGAGCTCGTCGGCCGCCCGCAGGGCGGCCGTGCGGGTGCGGTCGACGTAGACCTCGGCGGCATCGATCTTCGTCACCGCGGCCGATCGTTCGAGGTCGCCCGGGTCCACGAGGACGGCGTCGGCGTCGGCCAGGGCGGCGAGGGTACGCGCCGCCACTCTGTCGACGTCGGCCCGCTGGCCGAACGGCGCCGGCCGGTCGTCGACGAGGAGCTCCTCGGCCGAGACGCTGCCCCCGTCGACCACGCCGTTGCTGTCCATCAGGGCGACCGCCGCCGGCCGGGCGACATTGGGATGGCCCGGGATCGACAGGTCGCTCAGGCCGGCCGCCAGGTCGGCGGTGCCCACCACCGCGGTGCGCCGGCCGGCGTCGTGCAGGGCGTCGCCCAGGGCGCCGGGGAGGGTCGGAAGGTGGCGGCCGGCGCCGGCCCGGATCTCGCCGGCGGCGGGCACCACGACGGCGCCGTCGCGCCCGACGGCCGCGTCGGCTGCGGGGCCGGCGTGCACCCGGCTGCCGGCGCCGAGGCTGGCGTAGCCCTCGGCAACCGTCGGGGTGTCCGAACGGGTGCGGACGCTCATCGCCCCGACCGCACCGTCGGCCGCCAATCGGTCCAGGATGGGCATGACGCCGGTGCCGAGGTCGTCCCAGCGCAACCCGGGCAGGCCGACGAGCACCACCTTCTCGGCCGCCGTGGTGGGCCCGATACTGGCGGGGACGGCGCGGCTGCCCGACCACGACGCCAGGGCCAGTACCACCAGCGCCAGTACGGCGACGCCCGCCATGCGGGCCCGGGTCGACGTGAGGCGGGGCCACAGGGCCCGGACGATGTCGGCGCCCTGGCGGCCGCGGTGGGCGAAGCCGGCCAGGCTGCGGCCGGTGTGGCGGTGGTCCATGACCACCGGCACCTCCAGCACCCGAGCGCCGGCCCGGACCGCATCGACGGTCAGGCCCACCTCCAGCCCGAACCGGGGGGCCAGCGGCAGGGACCGCAGCAGGGGGCCCCGGACGGCCCGCTGGCCCGAGAGCGGCGCGGTGGCGACAAGACCGCCGGTGCCCCGCCGGATGCCGGCGGCGGCCACCCGCCGCACCGTGCCGAAGCCCCCCCGCCCGCCGGCGGACGGCAGCACGCCGATGGTCATGTCGGCGTCGCCGGCCAGCACGGGGACCAGGAGCGCGGCGGCGCCCGAGGCGGTGACGCCGGTGTCGGCGTCGACGAGCAGGTAGACGTCGGTCTCCGGAGTGGCGGCCACCGCGGCGGCGACCGCACCGCCTTTGCCCCGGTTCTCCGGCAGGCCGAGCACCCAGGCGCCGGCGGCCCGGGCCTTCTTGGCCGTGGCATCGGTGGAGCCGTCGTCGACGACGAGCACATGGGTGACCCCGGCCACGCCGGCCAGGGCGGCCACCGTCTCGGCGACGGAGCCGGCGGCGTCCTTGGCCGGCACCACGGCGACGATGCGAGGGGCGCCGCCCCCCGGGCCGGTCACGGGGCTTCCGCCCCGTGAATGTCGCCGGAGCGGCCTCCCGGGCCGCTCACGGGGGCTTCCGCCCCGTGAATGTCGCCGGAGCGGCCTCCCGGGCCGCTCATGAGACCGGCTCCACCGCGGGGACGCGGCGGAGGCGCAGCTCAGGCGCCCGTAGCGCCCACGCCGACAGCAGGTAGGCGCCCACGCCGGCGGCGGCGCCGGAGGCGACGGCGAGCGCGGCGCCCAGCCGCCCGTCGACCGCCACCATGTCGGCGACGACCCGGGCGGCCACGCCGGCGGCCAGCGCGCCGGCCAGGCTCCGGGCCAAGGTGCCGCCCACCGGCCAGGCCACCCCGACCCGCCGGCGCACGGCGACCCCCAGGGCGACGGCGCCCGCCACCATGGCCACCGAGTGGGCCACGCCGATGGCCACCATCCGCCCGCTCTCGGAGACGACGGTGGTCAGCACGACCATGAGCAACGAGCCGACGACGGCCACGCCGACGTTGACCACCGCCGGGCTCCGGGTGTCGGCCGCGGCATAGGAGGCCCGGGTCAGGAGGTGAAGGCCGGCGTAGCCGACCAGCCCCAGGGCGTAGCCGGCCAGGGCGCCGGCCACCAGGCGCCCGCCGGCGTCGTCCAGCGCGCCCACCTGTATGAGGCGCAGCCCGGGCCGGGCCAGGGCGACGAGCAGGGCCGCCGCGGGCAGGACCAGGAAGGCGACGCTGCGCACGCTGCGGCCCAGGGCGTCGGCGAAGGCGGACCAGCGCCCGGCCTGGGCCTCGGCCGCCAGCCCGGGGTAGACCGTGGTCAGCACCGGGTGGGCCAGGATGGCGAACGGGAGCAGGAACGTCGTGAACGCGATGTGGTAGGCGACCACGCCTCCTTCGACCCGGTTGGCCAGCACCAACGTCACCGCCACCAGCAGCTGGCTCATGGTGAGATACACCACCCCCCAGATCCCGGCCCGGCCCAGCGAGCGCAGCGCCGGGTGTGAGGGCTCCCACCGCGGCCGCAACCGAACGCCCGCCCGCCGCAGGGCCAGCAACGGCACGGCGGCCATGGCCGCCACCCCGGCGGTTGTCCCCCCGGCCAGGACCAGTCGGTGGGACAGAGGCAGGTCCAGGCCCCCGTCGCCGCCGGCCAGCACCCGGAACACCACCATGGTGGCGATCACCACCACGTTGTTGGCCACCGGGGCGAAGGCGGCGGCGGCGAATCGGCGGGACCCGTGGAGTACGGCGGTCGCCACCGAGCTGACCGCGTAGAACAGCACCTGGGGCACGAACAGCCACAGCAGGAAGCCGCCCAGCCGGACCTGCGCCTCCCGCACCGCTTCGTCGGCGACGGCCACCGTCAACGCCCGCATGATCCACGGTCGGGCGAGAAGGCCGGCGAGGGTGACCGCCCCCAGCACGGCCAGGGCCAGGCCCAGGACGGCACCGGCCAGCCGCTCGGCGTCCTCCCGCCGCCCTTCGTCGAGCAGGGCGACGAACGGCGGCACCAGCACCGACGACAGGATCCCGGCCGCCAGCAGCTCGAAGAGCAGATTGGAGACCAGGTTGGCCGACTGGTAGGTGTTGCCCAGGTACGTGGTGCCCAGCGCCCCACCGACGGCGATCACCCGGAGCAGGCCGGTGATCCGGGCGGCGAGGTTGCCGGCGGTGACCTGGCCGCGCGGTCCCCCGAGGCTCACGGAGTGGGCTGTGGGAGGACGCGCTGGGCGCCCGGGCCCACGCCGTAGTGCCCGAAGCGGGGCACCCCCAGGTCCTCCAGCGCCAGGACCGCGGCGGTCTGGCCCATGGGCGACTCGATGTTGTCGACGGTGGACAGACGGGCCGACAGGGTGTCGCCCCGCAGCAGGCCGACGAACACCGCTCGCCCGCCGTCGCTCTCGACTCCGGACTCGGCCGCCACCACCCGTCCCGACCCTTGGGCGTAGGCCTGCACCAGAGGGATGGCCACCGCGTCGTCACCCACTTCGGCACCGGCGCCCGAGACCACCAGGTACCGGGTGTTGGGCAGGGGGAGCGAGGCGACCGTCGGCGGGAGCGACACCGTGGTCGACGTCGGCGGGGGGGGCGCCTCGTAGCTCATGAATCCGGCGCTCACCAGGGTGGCCAGGGGACTGGCCTCCGAGCCGGCGCCCTCACGGGCGGCGGCCACCTTGGCCAGCGCCTGGCGGCGGACGACCTCCGGCCGGTCGACGGGAAGGTCGAGGGCGGTGGCCAGGGCCCGGACGTCACCGTCGCTGCTCAGGCGCATCTTGGCCGTGAACCAGACGGTTCCCTGCAGGGTGGCCTGGGCACTGACCAGGGCCCGGCGCAGGTCGTCGACCGGGCGCCGGTCGATGCCGGCGACCGCGACGATCATGACGGGGATGTTGCGGAGATGGCCTCGGAGCAGGTGGTCGCGGGTGCCGACGGCGAAATCCTGGCTCTGGTCGACCTGGGCCTTGAGGCGGCCGTTCTCCTCCCGGATGGCGCTCTGGGTGCGTTGGACGGTGTCGAGCCGGTCGTTCAGGGCGTCCACGGTGACCCGGTCGATGACGGTCGAGCCCATGACGATGCCCAGGCCCAGGGCCAGGAACACCGCCACCAGGGAGACGATGTGGTAGCGGAGGTTGATCATCCGCCGATGGCGTTCCAGGTCTCGGTGAGGGTGAACCAGGTGGCTTTCACGAAGACGTGCAGGGGCTGGGCCACGGCCACCATGACGATCATGGCGAACAGGGCGGCCACCACCAGCAGCACCATGTCCCGGCTGCGGACCCGGCTCTGGTAGAGCCGGCTCACACCCTTGGCATCGACCAGGATGGGGCCGACCTTCAGGCGGACCAGGAAGGTCGACGCCATGCCGGCCCGGCCCTTGTCGAAGAACTCGATCATCGAGGCGTGGGTGCCCACGGCGACGATGAGCTCGGCCCGCTTCTCGTAGGCGAGCAGCATGGCCACGTCCTCGCTGGTGCCGGCGGCCTCGAAGGTGCTGTGCTCCAGGCCGGTCTCGTCCAGGCGGGCGGCGCCGGGCGCCGTGCCGCCGGGGTAGGCGTGGACGATGAGCTGGGCCCCCACACCGAGCGCATCGGCGGAGACGGAGTCGAAGTCGCCGATGACGATGTCGGGCGTGTGGCCGCAGGCGAGCAGGACGTCGGCGCCGCCGTCGACGGCGACCATCACCGGCCGCATCTCCTTGATGTACGCGCTCAGGGCTTTGAGGTCGGCCCGGGCTTCGCTCCCGCCCCGGACGACGATGAGCACGTGGCGGCCGGCCAGGTCGACCTCGAGGTCAGGGAGGACCGGTGAGTCGGTGAGCAGATGGCGCTCCCGGCGCAGGTACTCGAGGGTGTTCTCGGCGAAGCGCTCCAGCTCGTCGCCGATGGATTGGCGGGCCGTCTCCAGCTGGGCCTCGAGCGACTCCAGGGTATGGCGCACCCCGGTGGCGATGATGATGCCGTCTCGCCGCACCTCGGTGCCGTCGATCTCCAGGAACTGGCCCTCTCGCACCTCCGAGAAGATCGACAGGCCGACGTCGTCGACCACGGGGATGCCCGCCGCGGCCAGCAGGAGGGGCCCGAGATTGGGGTAGCGGCCGGTGCTCGAGCGGGCCGCGTTCACCACGCCGCCTGCCTTGGCGAGGATCAGGCCCTCGGCCGCCACCCGGTCGATGTCCTCGTGGTCGATGACCGCGATCTCGCCCGGCTGGATACGGAGGATGAGGTTCTTGGTCCGCTGGTCGACCCGGGCCCTGGCCACGACCACGCCCTCGGCGGGGACGGGCCGCAGGGACGGGCGGCCGAAGCGCTGGCGGAGGGTCTCCCTGGCCACTAGCGCGTGCGCCTCTGCGCCGCCGCCGTGGCCAGCAGCTCCTCGGCGTGGTCACGGGCGGTGCCCGACGACGGTTGGCCGGACAGCATCCGGGACAGCTCGACGACCCGGTCGGGACCGGCGACCGGGCGGGCCGACGCCACCGTCGCCCCCGTACGGTCGTCCTTGGTCACCACCACCTGGTGGTCGGCGAAGGCCGCCACCTGCGGCAGGTGGGTGACCACCAGCACCTGGTGGTCCGCGGCCAGGTCGGCCAAAGCCCGGCCCACGGCCAGGGCGGCCTCGCCGCCGACGCCGGCGTCGACCTCGTCGAAGACGAGGGTGGGAGGAGCGTCGTCGCCTTCTCCCCGGGCGGGGGCCCAGCCCCGCCCTCCTCGCCGAAGCGGGGCCCCGACCCCGCCGGCGCCCGTGAGCACGAGCCGGGCGGCCAGCATGGCCCGGGCCAGCTCACCACCGGACGCCACCTTGGCCAGGGGCAGCGGCGGGGCGCCCCGGTTGGCCGCCAGCAGGAACTCGACGTCGTCCGCCGGCCCCGGCCCCTGGACGGTGACCTCCAGCCGGGCACCCGGCATGGCCAGGGTGCGCAGGTGCTCCTGGACCCGGGCACCCAGCTCGGGCGCCGCCTTCCTGCGGGCGCCCGCCACCGCGGCCGCGGCGGCGTCGGCCGCCTCGACCGCCACCTGCCGCTCGCCCTCCAGGGTCTCCACCCTCACCCCGTGCGACTCCAATTCGGCCAGCCGGGTACGCGCCTCGCACTCGAACGCCATCACGTCGGACAACTGCTCACCGTACTTCCGGCAGAGGTGGCGCAGCAGGCGGCGGCGAGCCCGCACCTCGTCGAGGCGCTCCGGCTGCTCGACGATGGCGTCGCCGGCCTGGCGCAGGTCGGACGCCCCCTCGGCGAGCTCGGCCTGCAGCGACCGGAGGCGGGCCTCGACATCGGCGAAGGGCCGCCGGCCGGCGAGGGCCTCCACGGCCTCGCCCACGGCATCGAGGGCACCGCCTTCGCCGATGAGCGCTCGGTAGCCGGCGGTGGCGGCCTCGCGGTGGGCGGCGGCGTCGGCCAGGGTGTCCTCCTCGGCCTCCAGGGCCAGGTCCTCGTCTGGCTCATCGAGGCGGGCGGCCTCCAGCTCGCCCAGCTGGAAGCGGAGGAGGTCCATCTCGCGGGCCCGGGCCCGGGCGTCGCCGCCGAGCCCGGCCAGAACCTCCTCGATGACCTTCACCTCGTCCCGGGCCGCCTGCAGCGGGGCAAGGTCCACCCCGGCGAAGCGGTCAAGGGCGGCGCGCTGGGCGCGGGGCGACAAGAGGGACTGGTGGGCGTGCTGGCCGTGAAGGTCGACCAGGGCCCCTCCGACCTCGGCCAGCTCGGCCGCGGTGGCCAGCCGCCCGTCGATGTAGGCCCGGGAACGGCCGCGGCGGGGCACGGCCCGGGCCAGGACGGTCTCGGATTCGCCGGCCACGAAGCGCCCCTCCACCCGGGCCTCCTCGGCGCCGGGCCGGACCAGGACGGCGTCGGCCCGCCCCCCCATCAGCAACTCGATCGCCTCCACCAACAGGGTCTTGCCGGCGCCGGTCTCGCCGGTGAGGGCGGTCATGCCGTCGTCCAGCAGGAGGTGGAGATCGACGATGACGCCGAGGTCACGCACGTGCAGCTCGGCCAGCATCAGCGGTCGGCCACGCCGAACTTGGCCTTGAGGATGCCGTAGAAGTCACGGCGGCCGAGGGACACGAAGCGGGCCG
>DATLHA010000073.1:0-1878 GCA_035540095.1 Acidimicrobiales bacterium
GGCCAGATCGCCGTCGGTCAGCGGGCACGGCGACAGCGTCGTGCCCGCCGGCTCGACGGTGCAGCGCCGGCCGCGCGACAGTGGCGCCCCGGCGGCGCCCCGGTAGGCGACCTGGTCGGACTGGCGCCGGATGCCGACGCCGGTGCCCTCGGCGGACGCGTCCGACCGGGCGGCGACAGCCAGCCGGCCGGCGGTGTCCTCCAGGATGCGCGGGTCGAACGTCACCTCCGTGCCCGGGCTTCCCAGCGTCCACACCCGCCGGCCGGCGGTGTCCTCGAACACGACCTCGTAGCTGCCGGGCGCCGGTGGGTCCCATGCGATGCGGCCGGCCCCCACCGTCACCGCCGGCTGCCAGGCCTGCAGGTCGGGCAGGCGCAGATCCTCGGTCTGGATCTTGAAGTTGGCCGTCACCGTGGCCCCGGCGACCCCGGTCGTGACGGTGAAGGAGCGGGCGTGGCCGAAGGCGGTCCGGGTGTCGGCGCCCGTCAGGTCGAAGGAGTACCCACCGTCGACCGTGGTCGTGGCCCGCTTGACCGAGTGACCCCGGCACAGGGCGGCCTGAGGGTCGGCCAGGCAGGCGGTCCCGAACGTGAGCGGGATGAAGACGAGCCCGGTGGTGACCTCACCGAAGCTCGGAGCACGCAGCAGGGCCACCGCCACGCCGGCGGCGGGGCTCCCGTCGGCCCGCAGCACCCGGCCCGAGACCACCACGGCCGCGGCGCGGTCCAGCCTGCTGGCCTCGCACCCGGCCAGCGTGAGGGCCAGAACCAGCACGACCAGGACCCGGCGCATCGCGATCTTTCGACCGCCGACGCGACGAACTGGTGACGTTTGCGGGGGTCGGAGCCCCCGAATTCGTCACCAGTTCAGGGCGCTTAGTCGGCGGGGCCGGTCTCGGCCAGCTCGACCGGGGGCGGCTCGATGCCCTCGATGGTGCGGAAGGCGATCTCGCCGTCTTCGACGTCGACGATGATGGTCTCGCCGGCCCGGAACTCCTTCCAGAGGATCCGTTCCGACATCTTGTCCTCCACCATGCGCTGGAGGGCACGGCGCAGGGGCCGGGCGCCGAGGGTGGGGTCGTAGCCCTTCTCGGCCAGCAGCAGCTTGGCCGCGTCGGTCAGCTCCAGGGTGAGGCCCTGGCCGGCCAGCTGGTCCTTGAGCCGCTTGCTCATGAGGTCGACGATCTGGGTGACCTCCTCGCGGCTGAGCTCGTGGAAGACGATGGTGTCGTCGATCCGGTTCAGGAACTCGGGGCGGAAGTGCTGCTTGAGCGCCTCGGCCACCTTCTCCTTCATCTTCTCGTAGGTCACCGCCTCGCTCGACTTCTGGAAGCCGATGGAGGCCTTCCGGAGGTCGGCGGTGCCCAGGTTGGAGGTCATGATGATCACGGTGTTCTTGAAGTCCACCGTGCGGCCCTGGGCGTCGGTGAGGCGCCCGTCCTCCAGGATCTGGAGCAGGGCGTTGAAGACATCCGGGTGGGCCTTCTCGATCTCGTCGAAGAGGACCACGGAGAAGGGCTTGCGGCGGACGGCCTCGGTGAGCTGGCCGCCCTCCTCGTAGCCCACGTAGCCCGGGGGCGAGCCGACCAGGCGGCTGACCGTGTGCTTCTCCATGTACTCGGACATGTCGAGCTGGATCAGGTGGCTCTCGTCGCCGAACAGGAACTCGGCCAGCGTCTTGGCCAGCTCGGTCTTGCCCACGCCCGAGGGGCCCAGGAAGATGAACGAGCCCGACGGGCGCTTGGGGTCCTTGAGGCCGGCCCGGGTGCGGCGGATGGCCTGGGAGACGGCCTTGATGGCGTCCTGCTGGCTGATGACCCGCTTGTGCAGCTCCTCCTCCATGCGCAGGAGCTTGGCCGTCTCCTCCTCGGTGAGCTTG
>DATLHA010000074.1:0-10995 GCA_035540095.1 Acidimicrobiales bacterium
CGGGCCCGGCGGTCGGGAGCCAGGACCATCACCATGTTCCGCCCGTCGAGCTTCGGTGCCGCCTCCACCTTGGCCAGCGGCAGTTGCTCGGCGATGCGGTCCAGGATGCGCTTGCCCAGTTCGGGGTGGGCGACCTCCCGCCCTCGGAACATGATCGTGATCTTGACCTTGTGGCCTTCGTCGATGAACTCTCCGACCTTGCGGGTCTTGGTATCGAAGTCACCGCCGCCGATCTTGGGCCGGTACTTCATCTCCTTGATCGAGCTGGTGGCCGCCTTCTTGCGGGACTCCTTGTCACGCTGGGCGGCTTCGTACTTCCACTTGCCGTAGTTGAGAATGCGGCACACCGGTGGATCAGCGAGCGGGGCCACCTCCACCAGATCCAGTTCGAGGTCCCTGGCGATGGACAGGGCCTCGGGCAAGGTCTTGATCCCGAGCTGGTTTCCGTCCGGGTCGACGAGGCGCACCTCGCGCGCTCGAATCCGGTCGTTGATCCTGAGGTCGGCGCCCTCCGGTGCGGCTATGCGGCATCACTCCTTGTGAAGTTGGGGAACACTGTCGTTGGGATGAAAAAAAGACGGACGTCGGAAAGCAACGTCCGCCTCCTGGCGGTCGATCGACCCGAGGCGCACCGGGAATGCTGGTGGTCGGGTGGGGACCCGCAGGCCCCGCTTTCCGTATGCAGTTGTGGCCCTAGGGTACCAGCATGAGTACCTTCTGGACACCCTCCGGTGAACGCCCCATCCCCAGGGACGAGCCTGCGCCGGCGCCGTCGGGCCCGCCCCGGACGCCCGAAGGCGCCGGCGCCGAGGAGATGGACGAGGAGCTGCAGGCCGAGCTGCGGGCCATGCAGGAGCAGATGGTGCGCACCCCCGCCCCCATCGTGGTCGCCAACCACTGCATCGGCCTGGTCGAGCTGGCCGCCCTCCACCTGGGCCAGAACCCGCCCAATCTGCCCGACGCCCAGGTGGCCATCGACGCCCTCTCCGGCATCCTCGACGCCGTCGGCCCCCGTATGGGGGAGAACGGCCCGCCCCTCCACCAGGCCCTCAACCAGATGCGCATGGCCTTCATCGAAGCCAAGGCCGCGGCGGGCACCCCGCCCCAGCAGTGAACCGATCACCGGCCGGGCGCCCCCCACGCGCGCCCGGCCCGGCGACCGCCTGCTCAGGCTCAGCCGACCTTCGTCTTCGAGCTGCGCATCTTGGGCTCCGCCGGATCTGAGTCGGGCTGGTTGCGCCGGCTGACCAGGGACACCGCCAGCAGGGCCAGGCCCACGATCAACAGCCCCACCACGCCGGCCAGGGCCATCTTGGCGGCCCGAGAGGCCCCGCCACCCAGCGCCTCGTACTGCACGGCGGAGACGTAGATGTCCTGGATGCCGCCGCCCAGGGAGGTGGCGTCAGCGGCGGCCACATCGGTGTTGCGGGTGTCGTCCCACGCCAGCATGGTGTACTCCTTGGCCACGGCCAGGCCGGGCGGGGAGGTGATGTCGAAGTTGGTCGACCACACCCCGATGCGGCGGTCGATGGGCTTGTCGGTGACCCGGCGGTTGGCCGACCACGTGAGGCCGTTGTCCGTCGAGGTGGTCATGTACACGTCGTTGGCGCGGTAGCCGGGGTCGTTCCGTGTGTCCCACCAGGCGATCTCGACCCGCCCGTCCTCGGAGACGCCGATGCCGGGGTAGAACTGGCCGAACATCTGCTTCGGGTCGTCGTCGGTGACGTTCCTGCGCTCCGACCACGTCCTCCCGCCGTCAGTGGAGCGGTAGTAGTAGACGTCTTGGTAGCCGGTGACGCCGGCGATCTCGTACCCGTCGGCGATGGCGTGCAGGGTGCCCTGGGCGCCTCCGGCGGGGCTCCAGACGACGCTCGTGAACGAACCCAACTTGCCGTCGAACGGCGCCATCTGGCTGGTGGTCCAGGTCTTGCCCTTGTCGTCGGACCTGGAGAGGAGGATGCCGTTGGCCGGGCGCGGGTTGAGGTTGGCGTAGGTGGCGGGCCAGACGGCGTACACCGTGCCCTTGTTGTCGACGGTGATCGACGGGCCGAAGCCACCGAAGTTTGCCGCCTGGTCCGGCGTCGCCGCCCGGCTGCCGGCCGGCGGCGTGGTGGTCGAGGTCGTCGTCGCCCCCGCCACGGTGGTGGCGGTCCGGAACGCGCTCTGGCGAAGGGCGCCGTCGGCGAACGCCGACTCAGCCAGGTTGACCGGCTCGCCGTAGGTCTTGCCGCCGTCGGTGGACACGGCCACGCTGGGCTGCACCGGCAAGGCGTTGGCCCCGGTGAATCCGGGCTGGCGCCGGCCGGCGCCGATGTAGACCGTGTCCTGACTGCCGGACCTCCGGTCGACCGCGAACCCCGTGATCGGCCGGTAGGACTCCTGGGCCTCACCGGTCTTGCCGCGGGCGTCGCGGGCCAGCACCGGCTGCCAGCTGTCACCGAGGTCGGTGGACTTGGAGACCACCATGCTGACGTTCCCGCCGATCCCGCCGTCCTGGGTGTCCCAGCCGACGAGGCCGTAGTAGAGGGCGTCGTCACGCCCCCAGGCCAGCAGGCCCTGGAAGCTGCCCCGGGGGTTGGCGTTGCAGGAGGGGTAGGACGCCAGCGCCGGCGAGGACTCCAGGATCTTCCAACTGGTGCCGCCGTCGGTCGTGCGGATGAGCCCGCACTTCCTCGTGCGCAACTCGGCAAACGCACCCACGACGATGTTCGGGTTGTCGGGATGGGCCAGCAGGTTCGGGGCCGAGTAGGTCCGGGCCGGGTTGAGATCCTCCTTGGTCACGTGCACCGGCTTGGTCATCACGGGAGGGTCGGCGGCGGACGCCGCGCCTCCCGCCAGCAGCGACAGACCGACCGCGAGAACGCCGAGGCGGCGCATGCGACGTGACATAGAAGTTCTCCCCCTGGCTCGCCGAAACCCCTCAGCCCGAAGGATTGTCCTCGCGATCGACCTGCCGCTCAATAGGTGCTTGCCGCACCTAGCCGAGTCAGTGGACGATCTTGGAGATCGGCAGCTCGATGATGTCGGTGGCGCCGTTGTCCTTGAGGGCGGGGATCAGGGTGTTGATCCGATCCTTGGGTACCACCGTCTCCACCGCATAGGCGTCGGTGCCGAAGAGCTTGGACACCGTCGGCGAACGCAGCGAGGGAAGGATGTCGATGACCCCGTCCAGCTCCGCGGCGCCCACGTTCAACTTGACCAGCACCCGTCCCCGGGCCTCCAGCGTGCCCTGCAGCAGGGTGTGGATCTGGGCCATGGCGTGGCGCTTGTCGGGGTCCTCCCACGCCGACGGGTTGGCGATCAGCTCGGTATGGCTGACCAGGATCGTCTCGATGATCCGAAGGCCGGCGGCCCGGAGGGCCCGGCCCGTCTCGGTGAGCTCCACGACCACGTCGACGATCTCGGGGACCTTGGCCTCCGTCGCCCCGTAGGACAGCCGGATGTCGGCGGTGATCCCCTGCTTCTCGAGGAACCGGCGGGTGAGCTCGGGGTACTCCGTTGCCACCCGCACGCCATCACGCAGGTCGGCGACCGAGCTGGCGGGGTCGTCGGCGGCGACGGCCAGCACGATGCTCACCGGGCGGGCGGTTGCCTTCGAGTAGTGCAGCTGGCCGAGCGACACCACCTCGCTGGCCGTCTCCTCGATCCAGTCGCGGCCGGTGATGCCCACGTCGAAGAGCCCCTCGGCGACGTACCGGCCGATCTCCTGGGGCCGCAGGATGCGGACACTGTCGATGCGGGGGTCTCCGACAGTGGCCTTGTAGTCGACGTCGGACGCCCGGTGCACCGCCAGGTCGGCGTCGTCGAAGAGGGCCAGGGTGGCCTTCTCCAGCGAACCCTTGGGCAGGACGAGGCGCAGCACTAGCCGGCCGACTTGGGAAGCTGCCGCAGCAGGTCGACCATCTCGACCGCCGTTGCCGCCGCTTCATACCCCTTGTTGCCCGACTTCCCGCCGGCCCGCTCGAGCGCCTGCTCCAGGGAGTCGGTGGTGAGCACCCCGAAGACGACCGGCACGCCGGTGTCGAGCTGGATGCGGGCCAGGCCGGTGGCGCACTGCCCGCCGACGTGGACGTGGTGGTCGGTGGCGCCGCGGATGACGGCACCGAGGCAGATCACCGCGTCGTGGTCGCCGGAGGACGCCAGCCGCTGGGCCACCAGCGCCAGCTCGAGGGCGCCGGGCACCGACGCCCGGGTGATCGACGAGGGGTCGACGCCGAGGCGGTCGAGGCCGTCCAGGCAGCCGGCGAGCAGGCGCTCGGTGACCAGGTCGTTGAACCGGCTGGTCACCACGGCGACCCGCACGCCGTCGCCCCGGAGCCGGCCCGTGTATGCCGTCATCGGCCCAAGGCCGTGCGAATCAGTGCAGTCATTCCTCAAGTCCTTCCAGGATGTGGCCCATGCGCTGCTGCTTGGTGCGGAGGTAGCGGATGTTCTCCGGGTTGGGCACCGACTCGAGCGGCACCCGCTCGACGATCTCCAGCCCGTAGCCGTCCAGACCGCCGAACTTGGCCGGGTTGTTGGTGAGCAGGCGCATGGTGGTGATGCCCAGGTCGACGAGGATCTGGGCGCCCGTACCGTACTTGCGGGTGTCGACGGGCAGCCCGAGGTCCAGGTTGGCGTCGACGGTGTCGCGCCCCTGGTCCTGCAGCGTGTAGGCCCGAAGCTTGTGGGCCAGGCCGATCCCCCGGCCCTCGTGGCCCCGCAGGTACACCACCACGCCCATGCCCTCGGAGGCGATGACCTGCAGCGCCATCTGGAGCTGCACCCCGCAGTCGCAGCGCATGGAGCCCAGGGCGTCGCCGGTGAGGCACTCGGAGTGGACCCGCACCAGCACGTTGTCCTCGCCCTGGACCGCACCCTTGACCATGGCCACGTGCTGCTCGCCGTCGAGCAGCGACTCGTAGACGTAACAGGTGAACTCGCCGAACTCCGTCGGCATGCGGGCGTCGGTCACCCGCTTCACCAGCTTCTCCCGCTGGCGGCGGAAGCGGATGAGGTCGGCGATGCTGATCAGCGGCAGGCCGTGGTGCTCCGCCAGCCGCTCCAGCTCGGGCAGCCGGGCCATGGACTGCTTGTCCTCGCTCACCACCTCGCACAGCACGCCGGCGGGGTACATGCCGGCCAGGCGGGCCAGGTCGACCGTCGCCTCGGTGTGGCCGGCCCGATTGAGCACGCCACCCTCCCGGAACCGCAGCGGGAAGACGTGGCCCGGCCGGGCCAGGTCGCCGGGACGCGTCGTCGGGTCGATGAGGGCGGCGATGGTGGCGGCCCGGTCGGCGGCGGAGATGCCGGTGGTCACGCCGTGGCGGCCGTCGACCGAGACGGTGAACGCGGTGCGGTTGCTCTCGGTGTTGTCGAGCACCATGGGCGGCAGGTCGAGCTCGTCGAGGCGGTCCCCGAGCATCGGCATGCAGATCACACCCGAGGTGTGGTTCAGGAAGAAGGCGATGTTCTCGGCGGTGGCGGCCTCGGCCGCCATGACCAGGTCACCCTCGTTCTCCCGGCTGGCGTCGTCGACGACGACGACGATCTTGCCGGCCGCGAACGCCGCCACGGCCTCCTCTATCGACGCGAACGGCACGCCTCATCTTGCCAGCAACCGCTCGACGTACTTGGCGAACAGATCGAACTCGAGGTTGACCCGGTCGCCGGGCCGCCGGCGGCCGAGGGTGGTGACTGCCGCGGTGTGCGGGATGACCGCCACCGAGAAACGATCGTCGCCGGCGCTGACCACGGTGAGGCTGACCCCGTCGACAGCGATGGAGCCCTTCTCGACGATGTACCGGGTATCGGGTGTGGCGACGACGAGGTCGGGAGCCGGCGTGAGGATCTCGCCGACGCCGTCGACGTGGCCTTGGACGACATGGCCCCCCAGGCGGTCGGAGAGGCGCACGGGGCGCTCCAGGTTCACGGGGTCACCGGGTCCCAGCGCTCCGAGGTTGGTACGGGCGAGCGTCTCGTCGACCACGTCGGCGGACCACGTTCCCGGCCCCAGCTCGACCACGGTCAGGCAGCAACCGTTCACGGCGATCGAATCACCGACCTCGGTGTCCTCGGTGACCAGTCCGGCTTCGAAGGTGAAGCGGGAGTCGTCGCGGGCCCGCAGGGCGCCGAGCTCCTCGATCAGGCCGGTGAACATTCCACCCTCAGGTCGTCGCCCAGCCGCTCGACCGACACGATGCGCCCCCGCCAGGCATCGGCGATCGTGGGCGCGCCGGCGCCGGCGAAGAGCGGGCGGGCGTCGTCCCCCCCGAAGAACGCCGGCGCCAGGTACAGCACGTAGCGGTCGACGAGACCGGCGCGGTGGAAGTCGCCGGCCACGGTGGCCCCACCCTCCACCATGGCCTGGAGCACGCCTCGCCGGCCCAGCTCGTCGAGCATCCCACCGAGGTCACCCTGCAGCTCCAGCGCGGGCTGCACCCGGGCGCCGGCGGGCGCGCGGCCCAGGACCACCCGGAGCGGGTCGTCACCGGCTACCTCTCGTACGGTGAGGGCCGGGTCGTCGGCCCGCACCGTGCCGGCGCCCACGATGACCGCGTCCGACTCCGCTCGCAGCCGGTGGGCGTCGGCCCGGGCCGCGTCGCCGGTGATCCACCTGCTGGAGCCGTCGGGCGCCGCCGTCCGGCCGTCGAGCGTGGCCGCCAGCTTGAGCACGACCCACGGCCGGCCCGTGGCCCGGTGCTTGAGGTAGGGCCCGAGCTGGTCACGGACCTTGCCGGCGCACACGCCCACGTCGACGGCCACGCCGGCCGCCCGCAACGCCCGGATCCCCGAGCCCCGCACCCGCCGGTCGGGATCCTCGACCCCGACGACGACGCGACGGATGCCGGCGTCGACGATGGCGTCGACGCACGGCGGCGTGCGCCCGTCGTGGACGCACGGTTCGAGGGTCGTGTAGAGCGTGGCGCCTCGGGCCGCCTCGGCGGCCGCCCGCAGCGCCACCACCTCGGCGTGCGGGCCGCCCGGCGGCGATGTCGCCCCCTCGTAGCCACCGGGCTGGATCACGCTCCCCACCCACGGGTTCGGCGACGTCGTCCCCCGCACGCCGGCGGCCAGCTCGACAGCCCGCAGCATGTGGTGCTCGTCCGTCACCCCGGGTGACCTGTCGGCGCGCCGGCGAGGAGGTCGAGGGCGTGGGGCAGGACGTCGATCACCGCCTCCAGCGACTCCACCGCGCCGGCGGAGGAGCCCGGGGTGTTGAGCACCAGGCACTCCCCCACCGTGCCGGCCAGCCCCCGCGACAGCCGCCCCTTCGGCGGATTGGCCAGCCGCATCGCCTCCGCCATCCCCGGGGCCTCTCGCTCCAGGACCAGGCGCGTGCCCTCAGGGGTGAGGTCCCGGGGGCCGAAGCCCGTCCCGCCCGTGGTGACCAGCACGCCGGCGAAGCCGGCCGACATGGCGGAGACGGCGGCCGCCACCGACTCCGTTCCGTCGGCCACCGACCTCCGTTCGATGACGTCGTAGCCCTCGGCGGCCAGCCGCTCGGCGAGCGCCTGGCCCGAGCGGTCCTCCCGGGTGCCGGCGATGACGCCGTCGGAGACGGTCAGGACCTTGGCGGCGTGCGTCACCCTGCGATGGTACGCACCCGGCGCCGAGGGGCACATGCCCGGGGCCGGCCCCGAGTGCTAGGGCGGGGTCGTCGTCGAGGTGATCGTGGTGGTGGACGCTGGCACGCCGAACCACCGGTGGCGAACCCGTCGACCGCGGAGAACGGCGCCGCAATCAGGCGAAGCGTTCGCCCGGCTGCAGGCGGGCGCCGTTGCGCCAGGCCGGCGCCGGCTGGGGCCCCTTCCCCTCGGGCTGCACCCCGACCAGTTCCAGGGCGCCGGCACCGGTCCCGACCCGCACGCTGCCGGCGTCGAGCTCCCCCGGAGCGAGCTCCGGTCCGGCCGACACCCGGGCCCGCAACACCCGCAGCCGGCGACCACGGAAGGTGGTCCACGCCAGGCCCAGACGGATGACCCGGTGCAGCTCGACCGCGGGCCGGCTCCAGTCGAGGTGGTGCTCCTCGGGCTCGATCTTGGCCGCGTACGTCGGCTCCCCGACCTGGGGCTGCGGCTCGGGAAGGCCGTGGGCGAGCAGCTCCACCAGCATCTGGGCCCCCATCTCGGTCAGGGCGCCCCGCACCTCCTCCAGCGTCTCCTCCTCGCCGATGGGCCGCTCCTGGCTGGCGTACACCGGCCCGGTGTCGAGCCCTTCCTCGATGGCCATGATGCAGACCCCGGTCACGTCGTCGCCGGCCAGGATGGCCCGCTCGACGGGCGCTGCGCCCCGCCAGCGGGGCAGCAGGGAGAAGTGGATGTTGACCATGGGCAGCACGGCCAGCACGTGGGGCTTGATGATCCGGCCGTAGGCGACGACCACGCCGAGCTCGGCCCCCAGATCCAGGACGTCGTCGACCTGGGAGGTGACCGCCAGCCCGAGCTCCTGCGCCGCAGCCTTGACCGGGCTCGGCGCCAGAGCACCGCCCCGGCCCCGCTTCTTGTCGGGACGGGTGACGACGAGGGCGACGTCGTGGCCGGCGTCGACGAGCGCCCGCAGTGGCGGGACGGCGACCTCCGGAGTGCCGAGGAAGGCGAGGCGCAGCGGGTCGCCTACCGGACCGGCTCGCGGTCGTCGCCCGCCTCGGTGAGCCCCATGGCCCGCCGGCGCAGGGCCCGCATGGCCTCCTTGTGCTGGCGGCGGTCGAGATGTGACAGCAGCAGGCGACCGTCGAGATGGTCGACCTCGTGCTGGAGCATCCGAGCCATCAGCTCCTCGCCGTCGATCGAGACGGGGTTGCCGTCGAGGTCGAACCCGTCGACGTGGACCGAGGCGAAGCGCACGATCGGCCAGTGCAGGTCGGGCACCGACAGGCACCCCTCGGTGTACTCCCACTCACCCCGGTGCTGGGTGAGGACCGGATTGACGATCGCGCCGGGTCCCTCGCCGACGTCGTAGACGAACAGGCGCTTCTGCACACCGATCTGGTTGGCGGCCAGGCCCACCCCCGGCGCGTCGTACATGGTCTCCAGCATGTCGTCGGCCAGCTTGCGCAGGGTGGCGTCGAACTCGGTGACCTCGACGCACGGGAGGCGCAGCACGGGGTCACCGAACGTGCGGATGGGATACACGGCCATGCCCCACGAGAGTACTCACGCTCGCAGGGGATCGACCTCGATGCGGAGGCGGCCCGGTGGGCGGGGGGAGGCGGCCAAGGCGTCGCAGAGTGTCCGGTGGTCGAGGGCGCGGAGCAGCCAACGCTCGTCGGCCGGCCCGAGGATCTCCACGCCGGCGCCGGCGGGTAGGGCGGCGACGAAGGCCGCCGCCGCCTGGCCCGAGACGGCCGCCACCGCCGTCTCCGGCGGGAAACGCAGGGCGGCCCGGCGAGCGGCCTCGACCACCGCCAGCCGGGAGGGGTCGGCGTGGACGGCGGCGTCGATCACCTCGTGGCCGGGCATGCGGGTCTGCACCAGCAGGCGCCCGCCGGCGTGGCGGCCGCCGACGAGGCGGGCGGCCCGGGCCAGCATGCCGAGGGCGGCTTCGGCGGCGCGGTATCGGGGGGCGAGGAGCTCCTGGTCGAAGTCGAGGAAGGCCACCGAACGGGCGCCGGCCACCCGGTGCAGGACGGCCTCGGTGCCGACGAGGATGGGCACGTCCGCCGGCGGCGGGCCGGCGGCGGTGTCAGCCGACACCTCGGCCACCGGCCGGTTGGCGAGGAGCTCCAACTCCTCACGGGCGCGTGTCACGCCCACCCGAAGGGTGGAGAGCCGGGTGGCGCCGCAGGCCAGGCACACCCTGGGCCGCACGGTGCCGCAGCGCCGGCAGCACAGGCCGTCCTCCGTCCCGTCGACCGCCGACCCGCAGGCCTCGCAGCGGACGAGCTCCCGGCAGGCGGCGCAGGCCAGGAGCCGGGCCCGTCCCTTGCGGTTGAGCACGCACACCAGCCGGGCGCCGGGCTCGGCCTCCCGGGCCAGGGTCACCAGGCGGGAGGAGTACAGGCCCGACCCCGGCGGCTCGGGCCGGCGGTCGACCACGTCGAGGACCGGCCAGCCGGCCCGCTCCTCGGTGCGCGACGGCACCTCCAGCGGCCCGTGGGCCAGCGCCTCCAGCGACGGGCAGGCCGAGGTCAGCACGCACGGCACCCCGGCCCGCCGCGCCCGCTCCACGGCCACGTCCCGTGCGTTCCAGGTGGGGGCCCGCTCCTCCTGGTAGGCCTCGTCGCCCTCGTCGGTCACCAGGACCGCACCCAGCTGCGGTCGGGGCGCCCAGGCGCCGCCCCGGGCCCCGACGGCCACACAGCCGCCGGCGGCGGCCAGAGCCCAGTCCTGGGGCACCAGCGCCACCCGGTGGCCCTCTCGTCGCAGGCGGGCGGCGAGGAAGGCGGCGGCCGAGGTGGACGGGGCCAGGATCAAGGCGTCGCCGTGGGCGGCCGCCGAGAGAACCAGGGGCAGCACGTCGCCCGCCGGCGGGATACGGACCACGCTCACCCCCTCGCGCAGTGTCGCCGGGCCGGACGCCAACGGCGGCGGCGGTGGCGCCGGGGGGAGCTGGCGGACGGCCCGGGGTGGCGACGCCGTCCCCAGGAGCTGGGCCGGGCGTCCCGCCCACCGCCACGCCGCCCACCGGGCCAGGGCGATCAGGTCGGCCGGCGGCCCCCACCCGGTGACCTTGGCCAGTGGCTGGAGCGGCCGGTCGGTGGACGCCTGGCCCGCCAGGCCGACGACCCAACCCCCGACGCGCCGGCCGTGGAGCGGCACGCGCACCATCGTCCCCACCCGGACCGCCGCCGCCAGGTGGTCGGGGATGAGGTAGTCGAAGACCTTGTCGAGCGGGAGGTCGGGGAGGACCCTGGCGATGCGGGCTACGTCAGCGCGAGGGCCCGCTTCACGTCCTCGAGGCGAGACAGGCGTTCCCACGTGAACTCCTTCTCGGAACGCCCGAAGTGGCCGTAGGCCGCGGTGCGCCGGTAGATCGGCTTGCGCAGGTCGAGGTCGCGGATGATGGCCGCCGGCC
>DATLHA010000075.1:0-13129 GCA_035540095.1 Acidimicrobiales bacterium
CTGGTGTGGGTGATGGGGCGCAGGCGGGTGCCGGCGCCGCCGGCCAGGATCAGGGCTTTCACGACCCTCGGGTCTAGTCGGTTACGGCTGTCCCATCCACCGCGACAGCTCCTCAGGGGTCAGCCGGCCGCGTGTCGCCAGCCGCCGGCGCCCGGCCAGCGCCTCCGGCAGCATGCGCACATACGCGCCGTAGGCCTGCAGGCGCCGGCGCACCGTCTCCACCGACGGCGGCCGGCGGTGGACCAGCGGCACGAGGATGTCGCGGCGGGCGTAGGAACCGGTGATCAGCGGGTGGCGGACGGCCTCCCGCAGCGCCAGCGCCGGCGGGGCGTTGCGGGTGAGGGTGAGCAGGCGGTTCCGCTCGTCGTAGTGCTGGAACAGCCTGGATCCCTCGACCGATGACGCGGAATGCACATGGCGCACCACCGACGCCGGCACGTAGAGGTACCGCCAGCCCTCGGCCCGACCCCGCCACGACAGGTCGAAGTCCTCGTAGTACAGGAAAAAGCGGTCTTCGAAGAGACCGACCGTCTCCAGGTATCCCCTGGAAAGGAGGACGGCGGCGCCGCACCAGGCGAAGATCTCCTCGACCTCGTCGAACTGGCCTCGGTCGCGCTCCAGGTAGCCGCGATCGGCGCCGTGGCCGTCGGCCAGCAGCACCGACCCGACGTTGTTGAGCACGTCGAACGGCTCGCCGTCGAGGGCCACCTCGTACCACGCCGGTGCCGGCGTCACGGTCAGCTCCGTCGTCTGCGCCCCCGACGTGGCCATGACGGAGCGTTGCGTGTCGGCGGCCAGGCGGAGCTCGCAGCGGTGACGGCCGGCGGGGACCCGCAGGTGGGCCCGGCCGTCGGTCCACTGGAAGGCACCCTCGCCGTTGGCCCCGTGCTCGAGTCCCCAGAAGCCGGAGACCAGTTGCACGCGCTCCCATGCGTCCTGGCCGTCCACCCGGGCGCCCGACAGCCGGACCCCCAGCGGGCGACGGTCGCCCACGCCGTGCTCCCCCGTGTCCGAGCCGAGGTGCACGTCGACGAAGCGATCGGCGAAGACAATCTTCGGGTTGGCGGCACCGACCGACCGGTCCCGTTCCATGGCCTCGACCAGCGGCGCCAGCCAGCCCGGCTCCACCCGGGCGTCGTTGTTGACCAGGGCCACGTAGTCGACGCCGGCCAGGTCCCGGAGGGCGAGGTTGCAGCCGCCGCCGAAGCCCAGGTTGCCGCCGGCGTCGATCACCCGCACACCAGGCATGCCGGCTCGGACCCGGGCGGCCACACCGTCGGTGGAACCGTTCTCCACCAGGACGATCTCAAGCGCCGCGGGTGGCCATTCCGTGCGCTGCAGGCCTTCGAGGCACGAGACGGTCAGCTCGCCGCCGTTGTAGTTGACGACGACGACCCGGACCCGTGGCGTCCGATCATGAGTCGACAGGCTGGGTCTCCGGGGTCGGGCGGGGTGCGTCGTGTGGAGGATCGGCCCGCAGGATGGCCAGCTCCTCGGCGAGCAACCGGGTGCGCGCGTCGAGCCGGGCCAACTCCCAGGAGAAGTGGACCACGATGAGGAACAGCAGGGTGATGGCACCGAGGAAGAACGTTCCGGGGGCGTAGGCGATGCCCATCCAGGTCGACACCCGGTCGAGCAGGCCAGGGAAGGCGGCCAGGAAGGCGATGGCCACGCCGATGGAGACCCAGAGGAGGGCGTAGCGCGACGGCAGCTGGTTGCGCCGGACCATGCGCACGATGAACAGCAGGCTGATCACCGTCAGCAACAGGATGAACAGATGGGCTGCCGCGCTCATTGGGCTGCCCCTCTCCTGATGGCCCGTTCCCGCCGGCGGATCGGCGCCCGGCTGAGCAGGGACAGCAGCGCCCGCAGGTAGTGGTAGATCAGCTTGACGTTCTGGGTCGACGGCGTCCCGCCGGCCCGCACCCGCATGCTCACCGGCACCTCGACGACCCGGAAGCCGGCCTGGCAGGCGAGGAGCAACGCCTCGACCGTGTCGCCCAGGTACTCGTTGGGGTACTCGGCGGCGTAGAACTCGAGCAGGGGCGCGGAGAAGGCCCGGAACCCCGACGAGGTGTCGGTGAAGCTCCTGCCCGACAGGACGCGCACGGCCACCCGCAGCACGCCCATGGCCCCGCCCCGCAGTTTCCCCACCCCGTACTCCGCCCCGGGTTCAGGTGCCGCGAAGCGGCTCCCGATCACCAGGTCGGCACCCTCGTCGAGGGCGGCGAGCAGCGCCGGCACCTGGCTCGGGTCGTGCTGGCCGTCGGCGTCGAACTGGATGGCCCGCCCGTACCCATGGACGACCGCGTACCGGAAGCCGGTCTGCAGGGCGCCGCCGACGCCGAGGTTGAACGGCAGCACGGCGACGGGGACCCCCTCGGCCCGGGCCACCTCCGCCGTGCGGTCGGTGGAGCCGTCGTCGACCACGAGCACGTCGAGCTGGGGGCAGGTGACGGCCAGCTCCTTGAGCACCGCCGACAGCGCCTCCTCCTCGTTGAAGGCGGGGAGGATCACGAGGGTGCGGACCGTGCGGACCGGGGTTGCCGTCCCCTGCTCCTGCACCAGTGCCCGCGTCATCGAGACCGGTCGATCCGGAAGAGGCCGAGGAAGAACGCGGCGAAGCCGGTCTGGGCGCCCACCATCATCAGGGTCATGGCCAGCAGCGCCGGCCGCAGGGAGTCGATCGGGCCCATGCCCTTCCGCAGCCAATGGATGAGCACGACGGCGTTTATCACGAAGCCGACCAGGAACACGGCGCCTCCGCCGACCAGCCCGCGTTCCAGGCTGTAGTTCCGCTCGAACCACCGCTGAAGCCGGTCGGCGGCCTTGCCGTCCTCGCGGGGGAGGCAGGTGCGGGCGAAGACCCCGAACAGCAGGGTCTGGTACCCGAGGATGGCGAGGAGGGCGAAAAGCACGCTGAAGTGCACGTCGAGGGCGTGGAACCCCAGGTTCAGCGGCCCGGGCAGCAGGAGGCCCTGGCCGACCAGGCCGATCAGGAACATGGCCAAGCCCGGGCCGGTGAAGAGCCAGTTGGGGCTGAGCAGGAGCATGAAGCGCAGGTGGCGCCAGCCGTCGCGCATGGAGTTGAGCTTCGACTCGCCCTCGCGGGGGTGGTAGGTGATCGGCACCTCGGTGCCCCGCAGGCCGGCCTTGGCCGCGTTGATCACGATCTCAGAAGCGAGCTCCATGCCGGCGGACTGCAGGGCCATGCGCCGGTAGGCGTCGCTGGTGAAGGCGCGCATGCCGCTGTGCGCGTCGGTGCTGTCGACCTTGAACAGCCGGTTGAGCACGCCGGTGAGCACCGGATTGCCGATGTAGCGATGGGTCCACGGCATGGCGCCCTTGAGGATCTTGCCGGCGAAGCGGGAGCCGAGGACGTAGTCGTACTCGCCTTGACGGAGGGGCTCGATGAGGCGGTCGATCTGGGTGAAGTCGTAGCTGCCGTCGGAGTCACCCATGATGATGTAGCGGCCCCGGGCCTCGGCGAAGCCCTTGAGGTAGGCGTTGCCGTAGCCCCGCTCCGGCTGGCGGACCACCCGGGCGCCGGCCTTGGTGGCCACGTCGACCGAGTCGTCGGTGGAGCCGTTGTCGCTGACCACCACCTCACCGGTCAAGCCCGTGCGGCGAATGCCCTCCCATGCCTTCTCGATGCAGGTGCCGACCGATCCCGCCTCGTTCAGGCAGGGCATGACGACGCTGATGTCGGGTACGGCCGGGGACGGCTCGCGGGCGCGCAGGTCGACCGCACCAGTCGCACTCATCGGACCCGGAGTTTAGGCGGGGTCGCGGCTCCGCCACGTGCTTGCCACCCGGCGCACCCGGCCGGCGGCCCTGCGGGCCGCGAGCGCCGGTCCCCCATCGCGGAGATGGTCCGCCGCCGTCCTGAGGTCGTAGGCCAGGCCCCGCCAGCGCTCCCTGACCTCGGTGAGGTCCTTGCGGAAGCCGGCGGTGACGGCCGGTTCGAGCAGGTCGGGGGCCCGTTGTGGCTTCCTGCAGAACTCGACGAGGGGCTCCAGGACCTTGGTCCACGTGAGCTCGCCGGCCATGGCGCCGGCGCCGGCGCCCATCGCGGCGCGGAGGTCGTCGTCGTCCAGGATGCGGTCGAGGGCGGCCTCGAGGGCGTCGACGTCGCCGGCAGGCACGGTGACTCCGAGCCCGCGGGACTCGATGAGGTCGGCCATGGCGTCGCCGGCGGTGGCGACCGTCGGCAGCGAGGCCCAGAAGTAGTCGAGCACCCGGGTGCGGAACGAGAACGCCGTCTCCACGTGGTCGAGGTGGGTGCTGACGCCGATGTCGGCGTCGAGCAGGTAGTTCTGGCGGTCGTCGTACTCGACCCATCCCTCGTTGAAGAAGGCGTGATTTCCGGTGAGACCGAGCCGGTCGGAGAGCTCCCGGGCGGCGACCGCCATGCGCATCTCGGGGATGTCGGGGTTGGGATGCTTCAGCCCCAGGAAGAACAGCCGCACGTCGGGCCGGTGCCGACGCAGGCGGTCGATGGCGTGCAGCAGGGTCAGGGGGTCGAACCAGTTGTAGATCCCCCCGCCCCAGAGCAGCACCTTGTCGTCGTGACCGATGCCGGGGACCACCCCCTTGACGGCACGGCGGGTGCGGGCCGGCGGCGCCTCGGGCACGCCGAAGGGGACGACGCTGATGAGGGACCGGAGGGTTTCGTCGGCGTCGTAGGTCGCGGGGTTGACCCGTCCGAGGGCGGAGAGCTGCCCGAGCCAGAAGTCCCGCTGCTTCTCCGAGGCGCACAGGAAGTAGTCGCCCCTGAGGAGCTGCTCGTTCAGGACGGCCGTGGCCGACTGCACGGCCAGGATGCGGCCCCGCCACCCCTCGTCGCGGCCCTGCTCCAGCTGCTCCAGGTGGAGTGGGTCGTAGACGTCAGCCACCAGGATCTTCTCCGACTCCAGCAGGAACTGCCGCTTGTGCACCAGCCACCCCTGAAAGACCAACACGTCGCACCACTGCTCGACCTCCGCCAGGCCGGCGTCGTCCACCGCCCGCACGGGGAACGGCGAGTCGGGCAGGTCGGCGATCGTCGTCGTCACCAGCTGGACCTCATGCTCGGCCGACAACGCCCGGGCGATCTGCCACGCCCGGATCGCCGGCCCCGCCATGCGCGCCGTCAGCGTGTCAGGGGTGGCGACGGCGATGCGCACGGTGGTGACACTATGGCCGCCGGCGGTGTGTGCCGAGGATGCAGGTCTACCTCCCGGAGGAGCTCTACAAGGCAGTGAAGGAGCCGGTCCGTCGAGCCCGATCGGGATTCGGCGCCCTCCACCCTCGCGGGGACTACTTCTGCTGTAGCCAGGCCAGCACGGCCAGCACCCGGCGGTGATCGTCCACCTGGGGCAGGAGCGTGAGCTTGGTGAAGATCGTCGAGATGTGTGTCTCGACCGTCTTCTCGTTGAGAACGAGTTCCTTGCAGATCGCTCGATTGGACCGGCCCTGGGCCATGAGGGCCAGCACCTGCTGCTCGCGCTCGCTCAGCGTGGCCAGGCGCCCCTTGCTGCCGCGGCCCATGAGGTGGCGCACGACCTCGGGATCGAGCACCGTTCCTCCGGCCGCAACCCTTTCGAGGGCGTCGACGAGCGTGGCCACATGGAGAACCCGGTCCTTGAGCAGGTAGCCGAACCGCTCCGGGTGCTCCCGGACCAGTTCGGCCGCGTACCGGGTCTCGAGCGACTGCGAGAGCAGGAGGATGCCCAGGGCGGGGAAGGCGACCCGGAGGCGCGCTGCGGCCTGTGCCCCCTCATGGGTGAACGTCGGCGGCATGCGGATGTCAACGAGAGCGACGTCGGGCTCGTGCTCCGCCACCGCCTTCTCGAGCTCGACCGAGTCGCCGGCCAGGGCGGCAGTCTCGATACCTGCCTCCCCGAGGAGCCGGGCCAGGCCCTCTCGCAGGAGGACCGAGTCGTCGGCGATCACCGCCCGCACGGCAACCGGCCCCGCACCGTCGTCCCCGACCCGGGGCTGGACCGAACCTCGAGCGTCCCGCCCGCCGCTTCCGCCCGGTCACGGACACCCCGGAGGCCCTGACCGCCGGGGTTCGCACCCCCGCAGCCGTCGTCGGACACGCTGACGGTCAGCCACCCCCCGTTCTCCTCCACCGCCACGACCACGTGCGACGCCCCGCCATGCTTCTGCGCGTTGGTCACCGCCTCGCACACGATGAACCAGGCCGTGGCCTCGACCTCGGGCGCGAACCGCGCCTCGGTCGCCCGCACGTCGATCGGAACAGGGGTCCGTTCCACGAGATCCTCCAGGGCGGCCTGCAGCCCGCCATCGCTCAAGACGGCGGGGTGCAGGCCGTTGGCCAGGTCCCGCAGCTCGAGCACGGCGGCCTGGGCCTGCTCGACGCCCTCGGCCACCGCCTCCCGGAGGCGCTCCACGTCGCCGTTGACCTGGGCCGCCTGCAGCTGGAAGGCCATGGCCAGGAGGCGCTGCTGTGCCCCGTCGTGGAGGTTGCGCTCGATCCGGCGGCGTTCGGCCATCTGGGCGGTGGCGATTCGCGCCCGGGACTCGTTCACCTCGACCAACTGCAGGGAGATGGCCGCCCGCAGCCGGGCGTTGTCCAGCTCGGGCGTGGCGGTCGCGGCGACGGCTTCCAGCAGCTCGCGGTCGGTTCGAGTGCCGTCGACGTCGATACGAGCCACCGGAGCCCCGCCTCGACGAACCTCCACGGCGTCGGCCGCCGGCTCCGAGACCCGCCCGTCGGCGAGCACCCACTGGTCCCGCTCTTCGACCCAGTAGGAGACCGATACGCTCGGGTCGCGCAAGGCCTCGCCCAGCACCTCCTCGATGGGGCGGGAGGACGCCGGCTCGGCCAGGCGGCGCTGGACGACGCGGACGGCATCGAAGCGACGCCGGTTGAAGCGCCGGTCCAGGGCGTCCTGGATCGCGCGCCGGCCGGGCGAGAACACGCTCACGGCGGCGAGCGTGGCCACGACTGCGGCCGGCGTGGACGACTCGTCGACCCGGGCCAGCGCTCGGCCTGCCATGGTGACCACGGAGACGTAGGTGACGGCGACGACCGCGGTGAGCAGGGCATAGGTCAGGGTCCTGCTGAGGATTCGGTCCACCTCGTACAGGTGGTACTGGGTGATGGCCAGACCGGCCGCGGCGGGGACGAGCACGATGAAACCGGCCGTCGCCAGCATCAGCGGCGTCGACTGATCCGTGTAGGCCGCCAGGAACGCCGCAGGCACGAACAGGGGGAGCGGGACAGCGGCCAGGTACATCCACTGGAGCTGCCTGCGCTCCAGGCCCTCGGCTCGGCGGAAACGGAGGACCATGGAGACACCGGCGGCTATCAGGCCGAGGCCGACCGTCAACACGGCGACCATCACGACCGGGCCGACGAAGGCCACGCCGATCGGGTTGACCGTCTGGTCCAGCGGCGGGTCGAACGGTCCCCGACGGAAGATCCCACCGACGAAACCCACCGCCCCGGCTCCGGCGGTGACCTGTGCGACACGAGCCCACCGCGGGGACAGCGGGCGGCCGGTGGGGGTCAGGTGCAGGACCAGCGCCACGAGCGCCAGCCAGGGAAGGAAGGCGATGTCGCTCAGGCCGGCGAGAGCATTGGCACCGGGAAGGCTCCCCGGGCGGGCTACCGCTCCGTTCAGGACGTAGGCGTCGACGGGGCCGACCAGGGCCATGAGGGCGCTGAGGGCGAGGAAGATCCAGCCCACCGGGTGCCCGGCACGCTGGCGGACCACAGCCGTACCGACGACGAAGGCGATGACGATGGCGGTGACCAGCACCAGGCCCGCGGTGGCGCCGGCGACGAGGTCGGCGCGCCCGATGTCGCGTAGGCGTTCGTCGCCCACGAGACCACATCCCACGGCGACCAGGTTCCACACGCCGACCGCAGCATTGGCTCGCCGGGCGAGTCGGCCCCGGTCGCCCCCACTCACCACTCCATGGTCCCAAATCTCCTGCCCTCCCGCCTCAGGGTTAGCCCTGATCGAAGGTCCCTGGCTTGCCCCGATGCGGTCACTGCCCGCCGGGAGGACGCTCCCCTCGACCGGTCGACGTGGCCGGCCAGAAAGGAGAAATCATGAGGACGTCCGGTACCGATCGATCCACGGCCATTGCGGGCACGGCTTTTGCCGCCCTCTTCGTCGGGGTGTTCGCCATGGGCGGGGAGGCGCCGGAAGAGACGGTGCCCGCCGCCGAGGTCATCGCCTACTACAACGAGCACGCCTCCCAGCTCAGGCTGGGCGGGTACGTGATGCTCGCCGCAGCAGTGCTGCTGCTGTTCTTCGCCGGGGGACTTCGGAGTGCGCTCACCCGTCACCGGGGCACTACGGACGACCGGCTGTCCGTTGTCGCCTTCGGCGGTGCGGTGGTCTACGCCGTGGGCCACGGCGTCATGGTCGTCTCCAGCATGGCGCTCGTCGCCGCCGCCGACACGGGCAACGCCGACGCGGTGACGGCGCTCAACGTGCTCGACAACAAGACGTTCCCGCTGTTCATGGTGGGGCTCTCGGCCATGATGCTGGCCACCGGCCTGTGCGCCCTGCAGGCCGCCGTTCTCCCACGCTGGCTGGCGTGGACCTCGATCGTGCTCGGTGTCCTGGCCGTGGCCGGGCCCGGCGGCTACGCCGCCTTCTTCGGCTTCCCGTTCTGGGTCGTCGCCGTCGGCGTCTCCCTTGCTCGCCAGCAGGCACCGGCTGAAGTCCGGCACGACGCGCTGCGCTGAGCGGGGACGGGCGTTGCGGCCAGTGGCGCCAGGGTAGATGTCGTGGCGCCAGAATGGCGCTACCCTGGCCCCATGCCGAGCATCCAGGTCAAGGACGTACCCGACGATGTCCATGCCACGCTCCGGCGTCGCGCTGCGGTGGCCGGCCAGTCACTGCAGGAGTATCTGCTGAACCGCCTCGTCGAGGAAGCACGGACCCCGACTCTCGACGAGCTGCTCGAGCGGGCAGGAGGCCGAGCGGGCGGTCGGGCCGGTTTTCAGGCGGCGGCGTCCGCTGTGCGTGCTGACCGTGACGCCCGTTGATCGTCGTCGATGCGAGCGTCATCGTGACCGCGCTCGCAGACGACGGGCCCGACGGCGATCGGGCGAGAGATCGACTCCGGGGTGAGCGCCTGGCCGCGCCGCACCTACTCGATCTGGAGGTGATCTCGGCGTGGCGCCGCCTCGTCGCGGGCGGCGAACTCGACGGGCGTCGCGCTCACCTGGCCCTCGAGGACCTCCACGGGCTGCGTGTCGACCGTGTACGGCATGGAGCGCTGCTCGATCGATGTTGGGAGCTTCGGGACAACCTCACCGTTTACGACGCCGCCTACGTGACGGTCGCCGAGCTGCTGGACGCCACGCTGGTCACCGCCGACGGGAAGCTCGCCAAGGCACCGGGCCCTCGTTGTCCGATCGAGGTGCTTCGGTGACGATCTCCGGCGGGGTCTGAGGACAGCCTCAGGTCTCCTGGTGTCCGACCGGCAGGGGTGTCCCCATGACCGTGCGGAGGTAGCCCGTCGATCCGGTCGAAGGTGCCCGGCTACAGCTCCTCGGCCAGCTTGGGCTCCATCTTCCAGAAGACGACGACCCCCAGCGTAAGCGTGGCCAACGACACGCCCACCAGGTAGACCGAGTCGAGCAGGGCCGGGAACCGGAGGTCGTAGAGGCAGTCCCGGTAGGCCTCCACGAAGCGGACCATGGGATTCAGCTTGTACAGGGTGAACGCCCAGGGGCTGTCCACGAGGGCGTCGCGCACCACGGTGATCGGGTACACGATCGGGGTGGCGTAGAACCAGATCTGCAGGAGGATGCCGATCAGGTACTGCACGTCCCGGAAGTACACGTTGACGACGCTGAACATCAGGCCGAGGCCCACGACGAACAGGGTCTGGACGATCACCAGTCCCAGCACCGGCACCAGCCAGGGAAGCACCATGTTGCCGGCGACGAGCAGGACGATGGCCAGCACGGCCATCTCCAGGAGGAACGACACCACCCACGAGGCGATGTTCGACGCCACCAGGACCTCGCGTGGGAAGAAGACCTTCTTGATCAGGTTCGAGTTGCTGATCAGCGCCCCCATCGCCCCCGAGATCCCGCTGGACAGGAAGTTCCATGGCAGCAGGCCGCACAGCAGGAAGATGGCGAAGACGTGTAGGCCACTTGGGTCGCCCGGCTCGATCTGGACCTTCAGGAAGAACCGGAACACCACGGTGAAGATGACCATGGTGGCCAGCGGGTTGAGCAGCGACCACGTCCAGCCGAGGGCCGACCGCTTGTACTTGCCCCGCAGCTCCCGGAGGGTGAGGTTGACGAAGAGCTCTTTGGACTCCGTCAGCTCCTGGACGGTGCTCACCTGCGGTGGGCCGATGTGGCGCCCACCGGAGGTGGGCCAGGAGGCCGGGTCACTCGGCTAGCCGGCGGCCCACGGCGGCGCCGTAGCGGAGGAGCCGCTTCGACGCCCGCCGGGCCACCTCCACCGGGCCGCCGGCCCGGAAATACTCACGGGCCAGGGCCACGTCGTCGCGCAGGCTGGGCCGGCGGGTCACCGCCGTGGCCAGCTCGGCCACGTTTCCGTACCCCACCGGGGCGGCGAGATCAGCGGCCCGCCGCGGCGCCCGGCAGAACTGCACCAGCGGCGCCAGCACCCGGCTCCACGCGTGGTTCGGCATCACCTCGGCCAGCCGGGCCCGGCACGAGGCGTTGAGCGCCTCGTCGTCGAGCAGGCGGAACAGCGCCTCCTCCAGCGCGTCCACGTCGCCGGGCGGCACGGTGATGCCCAGCCCCCTGCTCTCGATCAGGTCGGCGAAGGTGTCGCCCCCTGTGGCGACGATGGGCAGGGACGTCCACAGGTAGTCGAGGATGCGGGTGCGGAAGGAGAACGCGGTCTCGACGTGGTCGAGATGGGTGCTGACCCCGATGTCGCCCTCGAGCAGGTAGTTCTGGCGGTCCTCGTACTCCACCCAGCCCTCGTTGAAGAACACGTGCTTGTCGGTGAGCCCCAGCGAGTCCGACAGCGCCCGGCTGGCGACCGCCATCCGCATCTCCGGCACGTCGGGGTTGGGGTGCTTGAGGCCGAGGAAGAACAGCCGGACGTCGGGCCGGCGCTGGCGCAGGCGGTCGACGGCGTGGAGCAGGGTGATGGGGTCGAACCAGTTGTAGATGCCGCCGCCCCACAGGATCACCTTGTCGTCGGCCCCGATGCCGGGCACGACGCCCTTCAGGACCTGGCGGGTGTGGACCGGCGGTCGGTCCGGTACGCCGAAGGGCGCCACGGCGATGAGCGAGCTCAGGGTCTCGTCCGCGTCGTAGTTCTTGGGGTTGATCCGGCCCACGGCGGAGAGCTGCCCCAACCAGAAGTCGCGCTGCTTCTCCGACGCGCAGAGGAAGAAGTCGCCCCGGGTCAGCTGGTCGTTCAGCGCCGTGGTGCAGTCGCTCACCGTGCGGGCCCGGCCCTCCACCCCCAGGTCCTTGGCCTGCTCCAGCTGCTCCAGATGGAAGGGGTTGTAGATGTCGGCGATCAGGACCTTGTCGCTGTCGACGAGCCAGCGGAAGGTCGACAGGATCAGCCCCTGGAAGATGAAGATGTCGCACCAGCGCTCCAGCGCCCGCATCTCGGCCAGGCCCACGGAGCGGATGGTGAAGCGGTCGTCGGTGATCGTGCACCTGCCGGTGGTGACCAGCTCGACGTCGTGCTCGCCGGCCAGGGCATCGGCCATGGCCCACGCCCGGATCGCCGGCCCGGCCATGCGCTCAGACAGCGTCTCCTGGGTGGTGACGACGATCTTGCGCCGGGTGCTGAACGCCTCCTGGATCCCGAACGCCTCGACCAGCACCCGGTGGGCGGCCTCGTAGCGGGGGTGGGCGTACGCCGGCTCCAGGGCCTGGCGGAACAGCGGCAGCAGCTCGGTGTCGGACCGCCGGCGCTCGGACTGCAGCCGCCGGCGGTCCTCGTCCAGAGACGCCAGCTGGTCGGTGAGGCCGTCGATGGCGAACACCGGTGCCAGCGTCTCCCGGGAGACGGTGATCGACTCGTCCTCCGGCACGCCGGCCGGCGGCGGCTGCGACGCCAGGTCGAGCACCATGTTGTCGGCGTCGCCCCGGGACAGGCCCCGCCGCACCGCCAGCAACAGCGCCGCCGGCAGGGCCTTGACCAGGCGTTCGTCGCCCAGGTTCTTGTACAGGCTGAACAGGGCATTGCGCTCGAGCAGGTAGTGCTCGCGCCAGGGCCCGTAGCTCTTCATGGACGCGTGATGGCGGTGATAGGCCACCGAGGTGGGGACGTAGCGCACCCGCCAGCCCAGCAGGTTCAGCCGCCAGCCGAGGTCGACGTCCTCGTAGAACATGAAGAAGCGGTCGTCGAAGCCGTCGACGGCCCGGTACACGCCGGCCCGCACGAACATGGCCGCGCCGGTGGCGAAGAGGACGTCCTTGGGCTTCTCCCACTCCCCGGTGTCGGGGAGCTCGCATTCGCGCTTGTAGCCCATGCCGTACCAGGTGAGGGAACCGTCGACGAAGTCGATGCGCTCGCCGTCCCAGTCGAGGACCTTGCTGGCCACGCAGGCCACGTCGGCCTGGGTGTCGAGCACCTCGACCGCGGCCTTGACCCAATCGGCGGCGGGCCGGGCGTCGGCGTTGATGAAGGCCAGGTACTCGCCGCTGGCCTCGGCGGCGCCCAGGTTGCAGCCCCCGGCGAAGCCGCGGTTGACGTCGGACTCGATGACCCGGGCCTGCGGCGCCGCGGCCCGGATGCGCTCGGCGCCGCCGTCACCGGACGCGTTGTCCACCACCAGCAGTTCCAGCCGTTCGGCCGGCCAGTCCAGGCCGGCGAAGGACTGGAGGCAGGTGATGGTGTCCTCGGCGCCCCGGAAGTTGACCAGGACGACCGACACCACGCCGGCCCGGATCGTCGGCGGCGTGTTGCTCGCCGAGCGACGGCTGAACGGGGCCCCGGTCATTCCCGGTGTCCTACGTTGGTGATCATGCGCCCGATCAGCCTAGCGAGCACCGCCTCCCGGCTCACGCCGCCCTCCGCCAGTTGACCGAGCAGGACAACCCGCTGACGCGGTACTTCCTCGCCAACGAGGGCCGCCTCATCCACAAGTGGATGCACTACTTCGACGTCTACCACCGCCATTTCGAGCGGTTCCGCGG
>DATLHA010000076.1:0-8509 GCA_035540095.1 Acidimicrobiales bacterium
GGCGCCGAGCAGGGCGCCGGCGATCATGCCGAGGTCACCGGTGTCGAGGCCGGTGCGGGCCAGGGTGGCGGTGCCGACCCGCTGCAGCTGGTGGCCGACGGGGACGATGACGCCGGGACGGCCGGGGGCGGTGATGGTGGCGACCTGCGGGCAGCCCTCGACCTGGCCGACCGTGGTCACGGAGTCGTTGCCGACGGCGGTAGCCGGGCCCGTGTTGATGACCGCGGTGCCGGTGGAGTTGTTGACCGGGCCACCGATGGTGAGGCCCACGCCCAGCAGGCCGCCGGAGACGGTCTGGCCGCCGGTGACATCGGTGGAGGCGTTGTTCGTGGAGGCGTTGCCGATGGCGACGTTGTTCCCGGTGTTGGCCTGGGCCTGGCCCTCGTTGCGGACGTTGACGTTCTGGAACGAACCGAAGCGCCCGGCCGGGCAGGGTGCGGGGCCCACACCGGAGCCGCCGAGACCGCCGATGGCGCCGACCCCGGGCCGCAGGAGGGCGCCCGGGCCCCCGACGCCTCCCTGGAGGGAGGACTGGCCGATGTTGGTGTCGGAGGTGTTGCCGGCGGCGTTGGCCGCTCCGGAGTTGACCGTGGCCTGACCGGTGGAGTTGTTCGTGGGCCCGCCGAGGTTGACGCCCACCCCGAGGAGGCCGCCGCCCACGTTCTGGTTCACGGTGGCGGTGTTCTGAGACGCATTGCCGATGGCGGTGTTACCGCCGGTGTTGGCGCCGGCCGAGCCGGCGTTGGTGACGCCGGCGGACTGGTGCTGGCCGGCGAGGAAGCTGCCGACCTGGTTGCCGGAGGCGTTCGACTGGCCCACGTTGGTGCCGGCGCTGTTGCCGGTGGCGTTGGCGGCACCGCTGGTGACCGTGGCCTCGCCGGTGGAGTTGTTGGTGGGGGCGCCGAGGGAGATCGGCACGTCGAGCAGGCCACCGGCCGGGGCAGTGACCGACGCGTTGTTGGTCGAAGCGTTGCCGACGGCGGCGTTGCCGCCGGTGTTGGCGCTGGCCGAGCCGGCGTTGGTGACCTGCGCCCCCTGGCTGCTCCCACCGAAGATGGGAGGGCCGATGACGATCTGGCCGAACGCCATGGGCGCGGCGACCAGGCCGATGCCGCTGCTGGCGAGCACGGTCATGGAGGCGATGGCGACGCGGCGCGCCATCGTGTGGTTGGAACCCTTCGTCCGTGTCATGACGCACTCCCCGCTCATGCTGCCAACGTGGCCCACTACCGCCAGGTACGAGCGGGACAATACCCCATCCGGGCGCTGCTCACGCTGTTCTAGGGCTCGGTGACCGCTCCGCGGTCGGCGCCGGTGACCAGCCGGGCGAACTTGGCCAGCACGCCGGTGGTGTAGCGGGGCTCGGGCAGCTTCCAGTCGGCACGGCGGGCGGCGAGGGTGGCGTCGTCGACCAGCACGTCGATGGTGCGGGCGCCGGCGTCGATGATGATGCGGTCGCCCTCGGCCACGAAGGCGATGGGCCCGCCGTCGACCGCCTCCGGCGCCACGTGGCCCACGCAGTAGCCGTGGGTGCCGCCGGAGAAACGGCCGTCGGTGACCAGGGCCACGTCGCCGCCCCGGCCCACGCCCTTGAGGGCGCCGGTCACGGCCAGCATCTCCCGCATGCCCGGCCCACCCTTGGGGCCCTCGTAGCGGATGACGATCACGTCGCCAGGTTCGATGCCGCCGGCGAGGATCGTCTCCATGGCCGCGGCCTCACCGTCGAAGACCCTGGCCGTGCCCTCGAAGCGGAGGACGTCGATGCCGGCCACCTTGACCACCGCCCCGTTGGGGGCCAGCGACCCCCGCAGGACGGCGATGCCGCCGGCGGCGTGGATGGGGTTGTCGAGGGTGTGGACGACGGCGCCGTCGGGCGCCGGCGGGTCCAGCGCAGCCAGGTTCTCGGCCACGCTGCGGCCGGTGACGGTGAGGCAGTCGCCGTCGAGCAGGCCGGCCTCCAGCAGCTGGCGCATGACCACGGCCACCCCGCCCACCGCGTCGAGGTCGGTCATGTGGAACCGGCCGTGGGGCTTCATGTCGGCCACGTGGGCCACCCGCCGGCCCACGGTGTTGAAGTCCTCCAGGTCCAGCTCCACCCGGGCCTCGTTGGCGATGGCCAGCAGGTGGAGGACGACGTTGGTGGACGCCCCCAGGGCGTTGGCCACGGCGATGGCGTTGTGGAAGGCGGCCTTGGTGAGGATTTGGCGGGGCCGGATGCCGGCGTCGACCAGGGCGACCACCGCCTGGCCGCTGGCGTAGGCCAGGTCGTCGCGTCGGCGGTCGACCGCCGGCGCCGACGCCGAGCCGGGCAGCGACATCCCCAGCGCCTCGGCGACACAGGCCATGGAGTTGGCGGTGAACATGCCGGCGCAGGAGCCGATCGTCGGACAGGCGTTGTGCTCGATGAGCGACAGCTCCTCGGCGGTGATGGCGCCGGCGGCGTGGCCGCCGACCGCCTCGAAGACGCTGACGATGTCCAGGGCCTCCCCCTTGGCCCCCCGGCCGGGGAGGATCGTGCCCCCGTAGAGGAACACGCTGGGGAGGTTGAGGCGGGCGGCGGCCATGAGCATGCCCGGCAGCGACTTGTCGCAGCCGGCGAAGGTGACCAGGGCGTCGAACCGCTCGGCGTGCATCACGGTCTCCACCGAGTCGGCGATCACCTCCCGGCTGACCAGCGACGCCCGCATGCCCTCATGGCCCATGGCGATGCCGTCGGAGACGGCGATGGTGACGAACTCCAGCGGGAAGCCGCCGGCGGCCCGCACCCCTTCCTTGGCCCGCTTGGCCAGCCGGTCGAGGGGCATGTTGCAGGGCGTGACCTCGTTCCACGAGCTGGCCACCCCCACCTGGGGCTTGCCGAAGTCCTCGTCGGTCATGCCGACGGCCCGGAGCATGGCCCGGGCCGGCGCCCGCTCGAATCCGTCCGTCACGTCTCGGCTGCGGAGTTCCATCAGTCGATGGTGACACACTGGTCCGCTTGGACGTTCGTCAAAAAGTGGCGGAGGACCTGGAGGCGGCGCGCCGGCGGTCGCTGGGCCTGCTCGACCCCCTCGACGACGACGGCCTCCTCCGCCAGCACTCCCCCCTCATGTCCCCCCTCGTCTGGGACCTGGCCCACGTCGGCAACTACGAGGAGCTGTGGCTGCTGCGGGAGGTGGCGGGGGCGCCGGCCATCGACACGTCGCTCGACGACATGTACGACGCCTTCCGCCACCCCCGGCCCAACCGGCCGGCGCTGCCCCTGCTGGGCCCGGCGGAGGCCCGGCGCTACATCGCCGAGGTGCGGGGCAGGGTGCTCGACACCCTGGAGGCCGTCGAACTCGACCCGGAGCGCCCGCTGCTGGCCGGCGGGTTCGTCTACGGGATGGTCGTCCAGCACGAGCACCAGCACGACGAGACCATGCTGGCCACCCTCCAGCTCATGGGCGAGCCCGGCTACCGGCCCCTGGCGCCGGCGCCGCCGTCGGGCCGGCCGGTCGCCGGCGAGGTGCTGGTACCGGCGGGGCCGTTCGTCATGGGCGCCGGCGACGAGGCATGGGCCTACGACAACGAGCGGCCGGCGCACGTCGTCGACCTGCCGGCGTTCCGGATCGACGCCGCACCGGTCACCAACGCCCAGTACGCCGAGTTCGTCGCCGCCGGCGGTTACGAGGAGCCCCGGTGGTGGAGCGAGGACGGCTGGGCCTGGCGCCGGAAGGCGGCCCTGGAGGCGCCGGAGTCCTGGCGGGCCGAGGGCGGCGGCCGCTGGTCCCGGCTGCGATTCGGCTGGCGGGAGGACGTCCCTCCCGACGAGCCCGTCCAGCACGTCTGCTGGTACGAGGCCGACGCCTACGCCCGCTGGGCTGGCAAGCGCCTGCCCACCGAGGCCGAGTGGGAGAAGGCGGCGTCGTGGTCGCCGGAGGGCGCCAAGCGCCGCTGGCCGTGGGGCGACCGCGAGGTCGACTCGTCTCTGGCCAACCTCGGCGGAGCCCTGTTCCGGCCGGCGCCGGTGGGCGCCTACCCGGCCGGCGTGAGCGCCTACGGCTGCCACCAGATGATCGGCGACGTCTGGGAGTGGACCTCGTCTGACTTCGAGCCTTACCCCGGCTTCGCCACCTTCCCGTACCGGGAGTACTCCGAGGTCTTCTTCGGCTCGGGCTACAAGGTGCTGCGAGGCGGGTCATGGGCGGCGTCGCCCCTGGCCGTGCGGGCCACGTTCCGGAACTGGGACTACCCGATCCGCCGGCAGATCTTCGCCGGCTTCCGCTGCGCAAGGGACGGGTGAGCGTCCCCCGGGTGCAGGTGCACCTCGGGCCGGAGGACCTGCGGGCGGCCCTGCGCCGCGACGTGGTCGAAGGGCTCTCGTCGTCGCCCAAGGAGCTGCCTCCCAAGTGGTTCTACGACGCCCGAGGCTCGGAGCTGTTCGACGAGATCACCCGCCTCCCGGAGTACTACCCGACCCGCTGCGAGCGCAGCATCCTCGAGGCGCGGGCCGGTGAGATCGCCCGGCTGACGGGCGCCGACACGCTGGTCGAGCTGGGCTCGGGCACCTCGGAGAAGACCCGCCTCCTCCTTGACGCGCTGGCCGGCGCCGGCCGGCTGCGTCGGGTCGTCGCCTTCGACGTCAGCGAGCCCACCCTGCGCGCCGCCGCCGCCACCCTGGCCGCCGAGTACCCCCAGGCCGCGGTGACCGCGGTGGTGGGCGACTTCGAACACCACCTCCGCACCATCCCCGCCGGCGGGCGCCGGCTCATCGCCTTCCTGGGGGGCACGATCGGCAACCTGGCGCCCAAGCAGCGAGCGTCGTTCCTCGCCGAGGTGGCCGCCCTGATGGTGCCCGGCGACGCCCTGCTCCTCGGAACGGACCTGGTCAAGGACGTCCGCCGGCTGGAGGCGGCCTACGACGACGCCGCCGGCGTCACCGCCGAGTTCAACCGCAACGTGCTGCGGGTGGTCAACCGGGAGCTGGACGCCGACTTCGACCCCGACCGGTTCACCCACGTGGCCCGCTTCGACCCCGACGAGGAGTGGATCGAGATGTGGCTGCGGTCCACCGTCGCCCAGCAGGCCACGGTGGCCGACCTCGATCTCACCGCCGGCTTCGACGCCGGCGAGGCCATGAGGACGGAGATCAGCGCCAAGTTCCGGCGGGAGGGCGTGGAGGCCGAACTGGGCGACGCCGACCTGGCCATGACCCGGTGGTGGACCGACGGCGACGGCGACTTCGCCCTCTCCTTGTCGTTCAAGGAGTAGCGGACGCGGGAAGGGCGCCCCGGAGGGCGCCCTTCCAGATCGCTATCCGGATGTGGCTACCAGGGCCGCTGGTTCAACAGCCCCTTCCAGCCCCGGCCGCTGCGCCCCTGCGGGGGACCGTCGACCGAGGTGGGGCCGCCGCTGCTCTCCATATGGACGAGGGCATCGAGGGCGGCCCCGTCGAGCCGGGCCGAGGCGCCCCTGGGCAGCACGCGGGCCCCGGCGGCCATGGCCGGCCGGAACATCGGGTGGCTGACGAAGCGGCGAGCGGCCTGGTCGGGCAGACCCTGGGAGCCGAAGAACAGCAGCATGCCCATGACGGTGAGGACCATGGCCATCAGCATGACCGGGCCCATCGTGGCGCCCGTGCGGGCCAGAAGGCCCACGCCGGCCACACCCGCGGTGCCGGCCGAACCCGCCGCACCACCGGCACCACCGGCACCGCCGGCGCCACCAGCACCGCCGGCGCCACCGCCACCACCGGCACCACCGCCGCCGCCGGCACCACCGGCACCACCGCCGCCGCCGGCACCACCGCCGCCGCCGGCACCGCCGCCACCGCCACCGCCCGGCGGGACGGTCGTGGCTGCGGCAATCGTGACGTTGCAGGCGTCGCCACCGTGGCCGGCCGCCCCGCCCGTGCCGGTCCCGGCGCCGCCCGTGGCGCTGCCGGTACCGGTGCTGGCGGCGTTGCCGCCGGCGCCGATGCCGGCGCCGCCGTCGCCGCCGTGGCCGGCGTTGCAGATGTTGACGTTGACGTTGTTGATGGTTCCGAACACGTTGCCGCCGCCGGGGATGAACGGGCCGCCCGTGCCGGCGATGCCGTTGCAGGCGTCGCCGCCCGAGCCGCCGGCACCGCCCGTGCCCGAGCCTGCACCACCGGTGGCCGTGCCGCCGGCACTGACCGCACTACCGCCCTGGCCGACCCCGGCCCCGCCGCTTCCGCCGCTGCCGGCGTTGCAGATGTTCACCGAGCCGGCGGCGCCGCCGCCGGGGGTGGTCGTGGGCGTAACCGTCGTCGGGGTCACCGTCGTGGGCGTGACCGTGGTCGGCGTCACCGTGGTCGGCGTCGAGGAGGTCGTCGGCGACGAGGTCGTCGTGGTCACGTTGACGTTGGGACCGAAGGCCGAGCAGGTCGACTGGCTGATGATGATGTCGATCCCGAGCAGGTTGATGTGCACGGCGTTGACGGTGATCGTCGCCGTGCCGGGCGTGTTGGTGACCACCTGCTCGTTGAGGACGGCGGGGAACACACCGCCGATGGTGGCCGGCGTGTTCGGCGCCGGGTTGCTCGGCAGGCCGCTGCTCCCCACGATGGTGGTGGCGCCGACCGCTCCGTTCCCGTCGGCCCGGCACTCGCTGCTGACCACGCCGAGGGTGGAGCCGCCGAGGACGACGTCGGCGACGCTGGCCCGGCTCTGGGAGAACCCCAGGTGGTTCTCGCCGGCCACGCCGGCGCCTTCGGTCCGGGCGGTCAGGAGCCCGATACCGAGGGCGCCGACCAGGCCCACCGGGAGACCGGGACCGGCGATAGGACCGGTGGCGATGGGGCCGTAGCCGTCCTGCGGCTCAGTCGCCGAACCGGACACCCCTGGCACCAGGGGATTCGCCCCGATGAAGAGGGGCGTCGCCGACCCGGCCACCGAGTCGACGTCGGCCTGGGCCGGCACCGCCGCGTAGAAAAGGACCGCCGCCCCCAGGGTTACTGCTGCCAACAGGCAGACTCGTAGCTTCTGCATCCGAGTCCTCACGGGCGTTCTCCTTGGCTCATGTTGCGCAAACACTGCATGTCCCGCCAGCGCATGCCCGTTCCGGGCGAGCGGTCCCCGAGGGGACGGACCGCTGGAACACTAACCGACGCTGTACGTCAACGCCACTACCCTGCGTGCAACTGCACTACTCCGGGCGGGTTTCCCTCTGTTCCACCAGGAAGGACCACAGCTCACTGCCCGTGGCCACCGGACCACCTTGGGGCGGTGGCCCACTGTGGGCACCGCCGAAGGCCTGCGACGAGCGCCACGCCTCGAAGGCGTCCTCGTCCCGCCAGCGGGTGTAGACCAGCCAGGTCGTACGGTCGTCGGCGGGCCGCAGCAGCTGGAACTCCTCGAACCCGTCGGACTTGCCCACCTCGCCCGCCCGGGCGGCGAAACGCTGGGCCATCACGTCGGCCCGCTCGGCGGGCACCTCGATGGCGTTGATCTTCACGATGCTCATCGGCGGGAAGCTAGCTCCCGGCGTGCTCATCGGCGGGAAGCGAGCCATTTCTCGAACTGGTGACGATTCGCGGGGCCCTGGCCCCGGAATTCGTCACCGGTTCGCCGAGCGCTCCCGCAACAGGCCGGTGACCGCCTTGCCGTCGGCCTTGCCGGCGGTGGCCGCCATCACCTTGCCGACGAAGAACCCGGCCAGCTTGGCCTCCCCGCCGGCGTAACGCTCCCACTCCCCCGGGTGGGCGGCGATGGCGGCGTCGACCGCCTCGGCCACCACGTCGCCCCCCAGAGCCTCGAAGCCCTTGGCCTTGGCGATCTCCTCCGGGTCACCGCCGCCGGCCACCAGCTCCGCCAGCACCGCCTTGGCCTGGGTGGCGGTCAACCGGCCCCCGGCCTCCATGACCAGCACCTTGGCGAACGCCACCGGCTCCGGCGCCGGCTTGTGGGCCAGCTCGTTGGCCGCCCGGTTCAGGGCCAGGCGCCCGTCGGCACCCGCGCCGACCGCCGCCGTCACCAGGTCGTCGAGCCCCTGGGAGACCACGGTCGCCACCGCCGGCTCGGTGGGCGGCACGCCGGCGGCGTCGGCCAGAGCCAGCCGGCGGGCGGCGGGCAAGGCCGGCAGACCGGCCTCCACGCCGGCCAGCCATTCGGCGGCGGGGGCCAGCGGCACCAGGTCGGGCTCGGGGAAGTAGCGGTAGTCGTAGGCCTCTTCCTTGGAGCGCATCGACGAGGTTCGGCCCTCGTCCTCGTTCCAGTGCCGGGTCTCCTGCACGACGGCCTCGCCGGCCTCGAGCAGCCCGACCTGCCGGCGGGCCTCGTGCTCCAGCGCCCGACCGAGCGAGCGCACCGAGTTGAGGTTCTTGATCTCCGCCCGGGTGCCGTAAGCCGCCTCGCCGGCTCGCCGCATCGACACGTTGGCGTCGACTCGCAGCGACCCCTCCTCCATCCGGGCGTCCGACGCCCCGATGGCGACCAGGATGGCCCGCAGCTCGTTCACGTAGGCCTTGGCCTGCTCGGAGGAGCGGATGTCGGGCTCGCTGACGATCTCGACCAGGGGGACGCCGGCC
>DATLHA010000077.1:0-12215 GCA_035540095.1 Acidimicrobiales bacterium
GGGTGGAGGCGGGGTGGAGGAGCCCGGCTCGGGCTGCTCGCTGGCCGGACGGCTGGTGATCAGGCGGTGCTCGGGGTCTGCCGGGCGCTCGTAGGGCACCTCGGCGGGCGCCGGCGCGAGCCCGCCGCTCGCCGGGCCGCCGGCCTCGGGGCCGGCGGCCTCGACCGGGCCGGGGCCGGCGGATGCACCCACCGGCTCGGCCTTCTTGGCGCCCCGGCCCCGGGCGGTGGGCTCGGGCGGTGACACGTCGCGGCGGAGCCCGTCACGGTCGGCCTTGCGGCGGACGCGGTCGGCCTGGGCGTCCTCGATGCTCGAGGAGTGGCTCTTGACCCCGATGCCGAGCGCGATGCAGAGATCGAGCGTCTCTTTGTTGGTGAGCCCAAGTTCCCGGCCCAGCTCGTAGACCCTGATCCTCTGTGCCAACTGGCGATTCCGTCCTTTCCCGGCTCCCACCGGTCACTGCGTAAGTTTGCGTTTTTCCGCCGGCTGCATCAGCGGCCACGCCGAGTCAGCTATCTAGTCTCCCACGCCGGGCGAGCGTGGTCTTGAGCGCGTCCACAGCCTCCCTCTCAACAGTGGTCCGTAAGGCCCGGTCGAACGCCTTGCGACGCTCCGCCGCCTCGATGCACGCCGGCGAGCCGGCGCAGAGCCACGCGCCCCGACCGGGCAGAGCCCGGCCCGTGGCCAGGCCCCCTCCGGGCACGGCCACCACCCGCACCAGCTCCTCCTGCGAGGCCACTCGCCGGCAGCCGACGCAGGTGCGCGCCGGGGCTATGCGGGACTCTCCCCCGACGATGCCGGCGCCCGCTGGCCGCCTCCCGTGTGGGCACCGTTGGAGCCGTGCTCGCCGCCCGGCTCGATGCCGGCCTGCTCGCCGCCTGCCTCGGTCGGCGCCGAGTACTCCTGGGCCGACAATGCCTCGCCGCCCTCCGCCGGCTGCCACACCATCTCGCCGGCGTCGTTGGTGACCCACTCGCCCTCGGCCCACTCCTCGCCGGCGTAACCCGCCTCCTCCTCGGCCAGCTGGCTCTCGCTCTTGATGTCGACCCGCCACCCCGTGAGCCGGGCGGCCAGGCGGGCGTTCTGGCCCTCCTTGCCGATGGCCAGCGAGAGCTGGTAGTCGGGGACGATCACCTCGGCGGTACCGGTGTCCTCGTCGATGCGGACTTCTTTGACCTTGGCCGGCGACAGGGCCTTCATCACGAACTCGGACGGGTCCTCGGAGAAGGGGACGATGTCGACCTTCTCCCCCCGCAGCTCGTTGACCACCATGCGCACCCGGGCGCCCCGGGCGCCCACGCAGGCGCCGACGGGGTCCACGTTGTGGTCGTTGGACCACACCGCGATCTTGGTGCGGTGGCCCGGCTCTCGGGCGACCGCCTTGAGCTCGACCACGCCGTCGGCGATCTCGGGCACCTCCAGCACGAACAGCTGCTTGATGAGGCCCGGGTGGGTACGGCTGACCACGATCTGGGGGCCCTTGGTGGTCTTGCGCACCTCGACGATGTAGGCCTTCAGGCGGGCGCCGTGCTCGTAGCGCTCGTAGGGCACCTGCTCGGCCTGGGGCAGCAGGGCCTCGACCCGGCCCAGGTCGAGCAGGGTGTAGCGCTGGTCGTTCTGCTGGATGATGCCGGTGACGATGTCGCCCTCGCGGCCGGCGTACTCCTCGTACTTCATCTCCCGCTCCGCCTCGCGGATGCGCTGCAGGATCACCTGCTTGGCCGTCTGGGCCGCGATCCGGCCGAAGTCGTCGGGGGTGTCCTCCCACTCCCGCACGACGTTGCCGTCCTCGTCGAGCTCCTGGGCGTAGACGTGCATCTCCCCCGTGTCGGGGTCGATGGTGACGAAGGCCTCCTCGGCGGCGTGGGGCATGCGCTTGTAGGCGGAGACCAGGGCGTTGGCCAGCGCCTCGAGCAGGGTGTCGACGGAGACGCCCTTCTCCCGCTCGATGACCTGGAGGGCCTCCATGAGCTCGAAATTTGCTGCAGTCATGACGCTCGTCCCATCTTCTTCTTCTTCTGCTGGGCGTTCTTCGACGGTGTCTTCTTGCCGGCCGGACGGTCGGTCGCAGGCCACACGAACAGGGTGCGGGCCTTGTCGATGTCGGCATAGGCCAGCCGCCGGCCCGCCACCACCACTCCTTCGTCGTCCGCCCCCTCCAGGGCGCCGGTGAGCCTGCGCTCCCCCTCCACACCGGGCCGGAGCTTGATCGCCACCTCCGCGCCGACGAACCGCTGGAAGTGCGCCGGCGTCCGCAGGGGCCGCTCGACCCCGGGGCTGGACACCTCCAGGCCGGCCTGTGCGCCCAGGAGGTCGTTCTGGTCGAGCAGGGCGTTGACCAGGCGCGTGGCCTCCGTCACCGCTTCGAGGTCGATGCCTCCGTCGCGGTCGACGGTCACGGCCAGGATCGGGCCCTTCCGCTCCACGTCGACGACCTCGAAGCCGGCATCGGAGAGGGGCTGCTCGACCACGGCACGGACGCGCTCGGTCCCGTTCTGGTCGGTCACTCCTCTCTCCTCCTTTGCTTGGCAAACGAAAAGCGTGGGCACTGCCCACGCTCAGTCACCACCCGATGTCGACGACAGATGCCGCGGACAGCATAGCGCCAGACCTGCCCCTCCGAAGCGGCACCCCCGGGGCCCCGTCGGGCCCCAGGGTGCGACCTCGTCGGCTCAGGGGGTCATCGTGCAGGGCGGGGTGAACGTGGCGCCCTGGTTGCCGTGCCAGTGGTTCCCGCCGCAGTTGGGGTTGTCGTCACGCAGGTCGAAGAGGGCGTTGCCGAAAGACACGTTCCGGAGGATCTGGTTCCCCGTGGGAGCGGGGAAGGACCCGGCCTGCCGGCGGATGTGGATGCCGTCCTCGCGGTTGCCGCGGACGTGGTTGCCCTCGATGACGTTGTTGTTGCCCCCGGCGAAGACGGTCACGCCGTCGCGGACATTGCCGAAGATCTGGTTGAACCTGATCTGGTTCCGGCTGCCCCCCGCGAACACCTGGACGCCGTCGAGGCCGTTGTTGGCGACCAGGTTGTTGGTGACGATGTTGTCGTTCGAGGGGTTGAAGCCCACGTTCTCGAGCCGGATACCGGTGGTCTGGTTCGACTGGATGTTGTCGGTGACCTGGTTGCTGTCGATCAGGTTGAAGTTGGACCGGACGAGGCCGATGCCGTCGTAGGGCCCGTTGTTGCGCACCTGGTTGTTGGTGATGCGGTTGGAGTGGCTGTTGAACAGGGCGATCCCGTCGCCGAAATCGGTGGTGAAGCTGCCGCGGTTGTCGACGATCTTCATCGCGGTGACCGTGTTGCCCGATCCCCCGGTGATGGCGACGCCGGCGTCGAACTGGGTCACGGTGCCGTTCCTCACCGTCACCCCGGTCCGGTTCTGCATGGAGATGCCCGGGCCGTCACCGACCGGCCCGCCGCTGATGGTGAACCCGTTGAGGTCCAAGGTCACGTTGTCGGCCCCGATGATGAGGCCGGCCCCGCACGGGCCGATGTTGGCGTCCAGGACGGTGCTGACGAGAATCGTCTGGCCGCAGGACACGTGGGCGGCCTGTGCCGGCGCGGCGACGCCGACCACGCCGAGGCAGAGGAAGAAGAGGGAGGCCGCGGAGGCCAGGGTTCGCCGTGCAGTCAACGCATACGCCTTTCCGTCGAGAGTCCCCGCATCCTTCCCGCCGGCGTCGGGCGCTTCAATAACAGCGCCAGACATCTAGGTGCGGCCGGCCCCTAGAAGCGGGCGGGCCGGGGCGGGGGTGGTGCCGCCCTCCTCGGAGCGCTCGCCCCGCCGCCCTCGCCGGCCGAGCGCGCCGCTGGAGGCATCCCAGCCGGTGAGGCGGCATGCTGGGCGCATGGACCAGCCCACCCCCCGCGACGAACTGGTCGCCAACGCGCGGGGCATGGGCTTGGTGGCCCGCTCGGCGCCCGGGCTGGCGTTCATCCTGCTGGCCATGACGGTCGTCTCCGGCGCGGCGCCGGCCGTCGCCGTGGCCGGCACGGGCAAGTTCCTGGCCACGCTGCCCGAGGCCATCGCCGCCGGCGCTGCCTCGCCGGCGGGCCGGGAGGTCCGGGAGGCGCTGGTGCTCATCGCCGGCGCCGTGTTCCTGAGCCAGCTCGTCGGGCCCCTCCAGCAGGCGGTGCTGTTCGGCCTGCAGCGCAAGTTCGAGGCCTACCTGTCCCGCCGGCTCATGACGGCGACGGTCGCCCTGCCCGGCCTCGCCTACTTCGAGGACCCTGAGTTCCGCGACGAGCTGGCCGTCGCCCACTGGATCGGCTTCGGGCCGGTGCACACCCTGCAGTTCATGGTCCAGGTGTTCCAGCAGGGGGCCCAGCTGGTGGCCATGGCCGCGGTGGCCGCCACCTACGCCGGCTGGGTGCCGGTGCTCGTCCTCCTGTCCGCGGTCCCGGGCGGGGTGGCGTCGTGGCGGTTCGAGTCCATCACCGGCCTGGCCCGGTGGCGCCGGTCCGAGGACACCCGCCGGGCCGAGTACTACCGCAACCTGGCCGTGACGAGAGAGCCCGGCAAGGAGCTGCGCATCTTCTCCCTGCCGGCCTGGGCCCGGGCCCGCCAGGCCCGCCACTGGCTGGCCGGCGTGCAGGAGATGCTGGCTCTGCGCCGCACCGGGCTGCAGTGGGTCCTGGGCCTGCACGCCGTCGCCGTCGCCGGCGTGGCCGTCGCCTACGTGGTCATGCTCCGCAGCACGATCGACGGCCGCACCGCGGTCGGCACCTTCACCGCTGCCTCCATCGCCGCCGTCGGCCTGTCGACCGCCGTGGTGGCCATGCTCCGGGAGGCCTCCCGGGCCCGGCGCAGCAGCTTCTACCTGCCCTCGGCCATGCGGGTGCTCGGCCTGGCCGAGGCCGACCCCCGCCTCGACCTGTCCGGCACGACCCCGGCCCGGCGGGCGCACCTCCATCCCGCTCAGGGTGCCGCTCGGGCCCGCACCGGGATCCGCTTCCAGGGCGTGTCGTTCACCTATCCCGGCACCGACCGCCGGATCCTCGACCGGCTCGACCTCGACATCGAGGCCGGGACCTCGGTCGCGCTGGTGGGCGAGAACGGCGCCGGCAAGACCACGCTCATCAAGCTGCTGTGCCGTTTCTACGACCCCGACGAGGGCCGGATCACCGTCGACGGGGTCGACATCCGCGAGTTCGACCTCGACGACTACCGCAGCCGCCTGGCGGTCATCTTCCAGGACTTCGTCCACTACAACCTGCCGGCCCGGGACAACGTGGGCTTCGGGGCCCTGCAGCGGGCCGGCGACGCGTCCGTCCTGCGGGAGGCGGCGGCCCGGGTCGGCATCCTGGAGCAGATCGAGGCCCTGCCCGAGGGCTGGGACACCACCCTGGCCCGGGAGTTCGGCGGCGTCGACCTCTCCGGGGGCGAGTGGCAGCGGGTGGCTTTGGCCCGGGCGATGATGGCCCAGGTCGGCCGGGACGCCGATCTGCTCGTGCTCGACGAACCCACCGCCAGCCTCGACGTCCGGATCGAGAACGAGCTCTACGGCCACTTCGCCGAGCTCAGCCGGGGCAAGACCACCCTGCTGGTCTCCCACCGGTTCTCGACGGTGCGGATGGCCGGGCGGATCGTCCTCGTGGCCGGTGGGAGGGTGGTCGAGGACGGAGGCCACGAGACCCTGATCGCCGCCGGCGGGCGCTACGCCGAGCTGTACGAGGTCCAGGCTTCGCACTACCGCCTGACCGGGACCCTCGAGTGAGCGGTTCGTGAGCGGAACCTTCTCCCGGGTCGTCCGGGTCTACCGGGTCATCCTCGGGCTGGCCTTCGCCGCCGCCAAGGGCAAGGCCGTGGCCCTCTTCCTGACCGCCGGCATCTTCGGCATGTTCGGCGCCGTCACCGGCCTCGTGACCAAGCTCGTGGTCGACGCGCTGTCGGGTGGCGACCCGGGCCGGGCCATGGGGATCGGCGTCCTGTACCTCGTGCTCTACGGGGTGGCCGCCCTCATGGACGACGTGGCGTCCCTACTGCAGTCGGACCTCGGAGAGCGCACCAGCCAGGCGGTGGAGCAGAAGCTCATGGAGGTGTCCTCGTCGGCCGCCGGCCTGGAGCACCTGGAGCGCCCGGAGTACGCCGACAAGGTGAAGCTGGTGAAGGACCGCAGCTTCATCCCCTACTTCGCCTTCACCAACCTCAACGCCATGTCGTCGGTCCTCTTCGGCCTCACCGCCGCGGTGGTGCTGCTGGCCTTCGTCCACCCGGTCCTGATCCTGCTGCCGGTGGTCGTCGCCCCGGGCGTCGTCATCCAGTTCGAGAACTACCGCAAGCACTTCAAGCGCCACGACCGCACCGCCCCCGACGAGCGCCTGGCCCGGCACTACCTGGAGCTGGCCACCGAGCCGGCCTCGGCCAAGGAGGTCCGCCTCTTCGGCCTCGGCCCCCACCTCATCGAGCGCCATCGCAAGCTCACCGACGAGTACAACGGGATGCTGTTCGCTGACCAGCTAAGGCGGGCGTGGGCCGGCGTGGCCGCCGGCGGGCTGTACGGCGCCGGCCTGGCAGGGGCCATCGGCTTCGTCGGGTGGCTGGCGATCGACGGGCGGGCCACCCTGGGCGACGTGGCCCTCGTCGTGCAGGTGGCCCGCATGGCCGTGGGCCAGGTCCAGGGGGCGGCCCGGCAGGCGGCGTGGCTGGCCGAGCTGTCCTTCGTCGGCGAGCGCTACCTGTGGCTGCTGGAGTACCGGCCCACCGTGGTCGTCAAGCCCGCCGGCGAAGCGGCGCCGGCGCCGGCGCGCGTCGAGGCGGGCATCGCCTTCGAAGGGGTGTCGTTCACGTACCCGGGCACCGAGGAGCAGGTGCTGTCCGACGTCTCCTTGTTCATCCCCGCCCACACCACCGTCGCCCTCGTCGGCGAGAACGGCGCCGGCAAGACCAGCCTGGTCAAGCTGCTGTGCCGGTTCTACGACCCCACCGCCGGCCGCATCACCGTCGACGGCGTCGACCTGCGGGACATGGACCTGGACGGCTGGCGGGAGCGCACCGGCGCCGCCTTCCAGGACTTCGTCCACTTCCAGTTGGTGGCCAGCGAGGCCGTCGGCGTGGGCGACCTGCCCGCTATCGACGACCTGGAGCGGGTGGGCGCCTCGGCCCGGCAGGCCGGCGCCGACCGCGTCATCGAGCGACTGCCCGGCGGGCTGTCGACCCAGCTCGGGCGGTGGTTCGAGAACGGCGTCGACCTGTCCGAGGGCGAGTGGCAGCGGGTGGCCCTGGCCCGGGGCCTCATGCGGCCGGCGCCGGCGCTGCTGGTGCTCGACGAGCCCACCGCCAGCCTCGACCCCCGGGCCGAGCACGAGGTCTTCGCCACCTTCGCGTCGATGGCTCGCACCGGATCGGAGGAGGGCCCCATCACCATCCTGGTGTCGCATCGGTTCTCCACCGTGCGGATGGCCGACATGATCGTCGTCCTCCACGACGGCCGGATCGAGGAGGTCGGATCCCACGACGAGCTCCTCGCCGCCGGCGGCCGCTACGCCCAGCTCTTCCGCATGCAGGCCAGCCGCTACTAGCCCCCCCTTCCGAACTGGTGACGTTTCCGGGGGCCGGGGCCCCCGGAAACGTCACCGGTTCGGAAAAGATCAACGGACGCTCAAGTCCGGCGCCGGTCGACCCGATGACGCGAATGCATGGGGAACGGTGAGTCGTTCGAACTAGTCCTCACGGCCGCCCAGGCGGACGAAGCATGGGGCTACGAGCGGCTCTACCGGTCCCTGTCACCGTCGATCCACGGCTACCTGCGCATCCAGGGGGCCGCCGACCCGGAAGACCTGACCAGCGAGGTGTTCCTCGGCGCCTTCCGGCGCATCGGCTCCTTCGCCGGCGACGAGGCCCAGTTCCGCTCCTGGGTCTTCACCATCGCCCACCGCCGGCTCAGCGACGAGCGCCGGGCCCGGGGCTGCAGGCCGGCGATCAGCGACGCCCAGCTGCCCGAGCGGGCCGCCGGCGACGTGGAGGAGGAGGCCCTGCGCCGGCTCTCCGCCGAGCGGGTACGGACACTGTGCGCCGGCCTGGCGCCCGACCAGGCCGACGTCCTGCTGCTGCGCCTTATCTCCGGGCTCACCCTGGAGGCGATCGCCGAGGTGCTCGACAAGTCCCCGGGCGCGGTGAAGGCGCTGCAGCGACGGGGCCTGTGCGCCCTGCGCAAGGTTTTCGAGCGCGAGGGCGTACCCCTGTGAGGCGCCGATCCGATCTCTCCTCCGAGATGCCCGGTGAACTTCCTCTGGACGACGCCTTGACGCCGTTCGCCGAGGAAGTGCGCTTCGCCGTCAGCGGCCCGCCGCCCGCGCCCACCCCGGCGCTGGCGTCGGTGCTGGCCGGGGGCTTCTCGAACCCAACCGAGAAGGGCGACCTGCTGGTGACAGCAGGGAGCAACGTCCACGGGCCTGCGCCGCAGGCGGCCGGACTACCGAACTGGAAAGAGGAGACAGAGATGCCCATCACCGGTTTCTTCACCGCCGCGCTGGCCAAGCTGGCCGGCGCCGGCACCGCGGCCAAGGCCGCCCTGGCCGGCGTCACGGCCGTCACGACCATGGCCATGGCCGGCGGTGCCGCCGGGGTCCTGCCGGGCCCGGCGCAGACGCTCGTGGCGTCGGCCGTGAACGCGGCCACGCCCTTCGAGTTCCCCGGCGCCGGCGACGTCACCGGCACGGTCGGGCAGGCCGTGGGCAGCGTGCCGGCGCAGTTGCCCGTCCCGGTGGCCGTGCCCGACGTGCCCGCCGCCTCGGCCAACGCCGGCGCCAAGGCGGGGTCGACGTCAGCCTCCGCCTCGGCCTCGACGGCGGCTCCGGCCTCCACGCCGCCGGCCATGCTCCCGTCGCTCCCCGGGGTGCCCGGCGTGCCGGGGCTGCCCCAGGTGACCGTGCCGCCGGCCGTCTCCAACCTGGTGAACGGCATGCCGGCGTGCGTGAAGGACCTCATCCCCGCCGGCGGTGCGACGCCTGATCCCACCAGGCTGGCCGCTCAGATCCCCGGCTGCATCACCCAGGTCCTCGGCACCGCCAGCCTGCCGCCCGAGGTGGCCAGATGCGTGTCGGCGATCCTCGGCACCATCGGCGGCGTCAGCGGGATGTCGACGGCCGGCGTGCCCAGCGTCGGCAGCCTGAACGTGTCGTCCTGCGTGCCGATGGACACCTCCAAGTGCGTGTCGGCCATGACCAGCCTGCTGGCCACGACGCCGGGCATCAGCGGCGGCGGCGTGCCGAACATCGGCAACCTGCCCGGCCTCACGAACCTGACCGGCTGCGTGCCCATGAACGTGACCGCCTGCCTCACGTCGCTCACTTCGGCCGCCACGACCGGCACGACCGGCACGACCCCGAAGCTCGACCTGTCCGCCTGCATGCCCACCGGCCTGCCGACCTCCGGCCTGCCCGGCACCGGCTCCCTCCCCGGCCTCGGCACCGTGTCCGGCCTCAGCGGGGGCGGCCTGCCAGGCCTCAGCGGCGCCCTGCCCTTCTTCGGCAGGTAGCCGGCACGTTCGTCAGGGCCCCTGCGGCGTTTTCGGTCCGCCGCAGGGGCTCGACGGTTTCGGGCAGGATCTCGCCATGCCCACCCGCGTGTACCTCGAGGTGGGGACCAAGAAGATCTTCGCCTGCTCCCTCGACTGGCCCGGATGGGCCCGGGCGGCCAAGACAGAGGCGGAGGCGCTGGAGGCGCTGGCCGCCTACGCCCCCCGCTACCGGCCCGTGGCCGAGGAGGCCGGCGTGCGGTTCCCCAAGTCCGCCGGCGACTCCTTCGACGTTGTCGAGCGGGTCAAGGGAGACAGCACCACCGACTTCGGCGCCCCCCACATCGCCGCCGGCGCCGACGCCACCCCGCTGGCCAAGGCCCAGGCCGAGCGGCTGGCCGACCTGGTGGCGGCCACGTGGACGGTGTTCGACAGGGTGGTGGGGGCGTCCCCGACCGAGCTGCGCAAGGGGCCCCGGGGCGGCGGGCGCGACCGGGACAGGATCGTCGCCCACGTGCTCGAGGCCGAGAAGGCCTACTTCCACAAGGTGGGGGTGAAGGAGGGGCGCCACGCCTTCCTGGCCGCGCTCCGGGCCGCCCGCCGGCCCCAGCCCGAACCGGCCACCAAGACCTGGCCCTGGCGCTACACCGCTCGCCGGGTGGCGTGGCACGTGCTCGACCACGCCTGGGAGATGGAGGACCGCTCGTCCTAGCGCCGCCTCTCGCACCAGGCGTTCGACGCGCCCCGACACCCACGACGAGCTCGACCACGCGGGGAACCCGTGGCGCTCGCCAGGGGTAGTCCAAGTCCTCGAACTGGCTGGCCGACAGGTCAGGCACCACACGGCCGCCGGGATGGACAGGACGAGGGCGACGGCTGTCTTGCGCTCCATGCCCCCACGGTGGGTGCGCGCCGGCCGGCGGGCTACCCGGGCTGGCGCCCAAAGGTGGCCAGGATGTCGAGGCGCACGTACTCGATGGTGGATTCCGGCACTCGGTGGGCAACCCGGCGGACGAAGCTGGCGGCGTCGGCGGCGATGACCCGGCCCTCTGGCAGCCGCTCCACCAGCCCTTCGGTCACCCGGCCGCTCCCGCAGCCGGCGTCGAGCACGATCTCGTCGCCCGCCAGCGGCAGCCGCTCACAGCACCACGCTCCCCCACCGCGCCATGGGGTCGGCGATCCGGTCGTAGGTGGCGCCGTCCCAGTTCTGCATCCGTGAGTTCGGGTTCGCGCCGCTATGTCCTACCGAAGTACCCACACTCGGCTACGTGAGCTCCTTGTGGATGAGCTCGACCCGCTGGCTGACGGCATTGGGGTCGTCGCCCTGCTCGGCCAGCAGGATCTGGCGGTTGCGCTCGGCCTCCTCCACCGCGCCGGCGTCGGCGGCGGCGATGCGGGCGTCGGCTCCCTCGGCCACCAGGCGCTCGGCCTCCTCCACCAGGGCCTCCACCATCTGGGCCTCGGGGACGACCCGGATCATCTGGCCCTTGACGAACAGGTGGCCCTTGCCGTTGCCGGCGGCGATGCCGAGATCGGCGGTGCGGGCCTCGCCGGGGCCGTTGACGACGCAGCCCATGACCGCCACCTGTATCGGCAGGTTGCGGTCGGCCAGGGCGGCCTCGGCCTCCTTGGCCACCCGGATGACGTCGACCTCGGCCCGCCCGCACGACGGGCAGGCGATGAGATCCACCGTCTTGCGCTCCCGGAGCCCGAGGGCCTCCAGCAGCTGGCGCCCGGCGCGGGCCTCCTCGACCGGGTCGGCGGTCAGGGAGTAGCGGATGGTGTCGCCGATGCCCTCTGCCAGCAGGGTGGCGATGCCGGCGGTGGCCTTGATCAGGCCCGCCGGCGGGGGCCCCGCCTCGGTGACCCCCAGGTGGAGCGGGTGGTCGGTGACCTCGGACAGCTGGCGGTAGGCCTCGATCATCAGCGGCACGTTCGACGCCTTGACCGAGATCTTGACGTCGTGGAAGTCGACTTCCTGGAAGTAGGCCAGCTCCCGCCGGGCCGACTCCACCAGGGCCTCGGGGGTCGCCGCCCCGTACTTGGTGTACAGGTCCGGGTCGAGGGAGCCGGCGTTGACCCCGATGCGGATGGGCACGCTGCGGGCCTTGGCCTCCTCGGCCACCAGCTTGATCTGCGCCGGCTTGCGGATGTTGCCCGGGTTCAGGCGCAGGCAGGCCACGCCGGCGTCGAGGGCGGCCAGGGCCAGCTTGTACTGGAAGTGGATGTCGGCGACGATCGGCACCGGGGAGCGGGGCACGATGGCGGCCAGGCCCTCGGCTGCCTCCGGCTCGTTGCACGTGCAGCGCACGATGTCGGCGCCGGCCGCGGCCAGGGCGTAGATCTGGGCCAGCGTGCCCTCGACGTCGGCCGTCTTGGTGATCGTCATCGACTGCACCGAGACGGGCGCCGTCCCGCCCACGGCCACGGAGCCGACGCGGATCTGGCGCGTCGGTCTCCGTGCCGGGAGCAGGCTCACCTACTGGAACGGGTTGGCGACGGGGTTGACGATGTCGAGGTAGACCGACGTGACGCCGATCAGGACCAGGATCACGATCACCGCCGCGGCCACCGGCATCATCTTGCCGACGTCGGCGTGATAGCGCTTGCCTTCCTTGAGCCGTGAGCGCAGCCGCTCGTAGGTCCCGATGGCCACGTGCCCGCCGTCGAGGGGCAGCAACGGGACGAGGTTGAAGATCCCGATGAAGATGTTCAGCAGGACCAGGAGGTAGACGACGTTGAAGATGCCGCTCTCGGCC
>DATLHA010000078.1:0-29643 GCA_035540095.1 Acidimicrobiales bacterium
GCGGGGCGGGGGTGGAAGAACGTGGCCAGGACGAGATCGAACCGGGCCGGCGGGACGGGGAGGGTGTGGACGTCGGCGACGACGAAGTCGACGTGTACGCCGGCGTCGTCGGCGAGTTGCCTGGCCCGGCGGAGGCCGGCCTCGGAGAAGTCGACCGCGGTGACGCGCCAGCCTCGGGTGGCCAGCCAGCGGGAGTGGCGGCCTTCCCCGGCGGCGAGTTCGAGAGCTCGGCCCGGCGGGGTGCCGGCCAGCTCATCGACGACGAGTTGGTCGGGCTGGTGCAGCGGCGTGCGATCCGGTGCCGAGTACCGCTCGTCCCAGTTCTGGCGTTCCACGGGGACACCGGCGACCGGAGGCGCCGGCGTCAGCCGGTGCAGTCCGGAGCGCTCCCGGGGGTCAACGGCTCGCCGCCGCTGATGCCGGTGGCGGTGTCGCGGGCCGACACCCACGTCCAGCTCCCGCTCCCGTAACCGGTGGCGGTCGGGCAGGGCATGGGCCGGCGCTCGAAGTTGATCTTGCCGTCGGCGTCGGCCTGGATCGTCTCCTCGACGTACTGCGAGGCGTTGGGGCCGTCCCCGACCAGGAGGGTGGTGATCACCACCTCGCCGTTGGGGGTGAACTTCGAGCCCTTCACCTTCAGCCCCTCGAGCGTTCCGCCGGCGCCGCGGTCGGCGTCGGCACTGATGTCCGGGTCGCCGCCGATGGACGACGTCGAGCAGCCGGCGGCGAGCACGAGGAGGGCGACGGCGGAAGCCCTGAGCGCCTTGGTGAGCCGTGACCTCTGCTTGGTCGAACCGATCATCGCTCGTCCTTTCTCGCAGTCAAATGGCGACGGGAGGGGACCTTAGTGGGGGTCAATTCGGACGTGCCGGTGTAGAGGAATAGGGACCCTAGTGGTGCAACACTTAGCGGGTCGGCGCCGGCAGCGTCTGTTCCAGCTCGCACAGGGGCCCGAAGAGGTCGCCATCGGCCTCGATGCGGGCCAGCACGTCGCCGGCTTCGAAGACCAGCTCGTCGGGGTCGCCGCTGTCGACGACGGCCGCCACCTCGTCCCAAGTCACAGGGGTGGAGACCGTGGGGCGGGGGCGGGCCCGGAGCGAGTAGACGCAGACCGTGGTCTTGGAGTCGTCGTTCTGGCTCCAGTCGATGAAGACCTTGCCGGTGCGGAGCTCCTTGGTCATGACCGACAGCACCTCGCCGGGATGCTGTTGCTCGAGCAGCTTGGCCATGGCATGGGCGAAGGGCTTGGTCTCGTCGTAGGTCACCGGCGTGTTCAGGGGCACGTAGATCTGCAGCCCCTTGGATCCCGACGTCTTGGGGAAGGCCTGGAGGCCCAGGTCGTCGAGGACCTCGTGAAGCCACAGTGCCACTCGCCCGCACTCGACCACCGTGGCCGGCGGGCCGGGGTCGAGGTCGAAGACCAGCATCGAGGGCCGCTGGATGTCGCGGGCGTGGGAGAGGGAGGTGTGCAGCTCGAGTGAGGCCAGGTTGGCCACCCAGACGATGCCGGCGAGCTCGTCGATCAGGCAGTAGTTCACGTCGGCCTTGTTGCGGGCGCTCCAGACCGAGACGGTCCCGATCCATGGCGGGCGGTGCTTCGGGCAGTTCTTCTCGTAGAAGAACTGGCCGTCCACCCCGTTCGGGTAGCGCTTCAGGGTCAATGCCCGCTGGTAGAGATGGGGCAGCAGCGCCGGCGCGATCCGGGTGTAGTAGTCGATGACCTGACCCTTGGTGAAGCCGGCCTCGGGGTACAGGACCTTCTCGAAGTTGGACAGCTTGAGCTGCCGGCCGCCGACCTCCACCTCGACCGACGCCGAGGACGGGCTCACTGGTCATCCCTCTTCGAGGGAAGACCCAGTGAATGTTCTCCGGACCGGCCTCCCGGGCCGGTCATGACCTCTCGGTCTTCCCGGACTTCACCGCGGCCAGGCTGGCCTCCAGCGCGGCCATGAGGTCGACCACCCGGGGCGCCTCCTCGGCGGTGTCCTCGACCACGATCTCCTGGCCCGACGCCTTCTGCTCGATGAGCTGCAGGACCCGCTCCCGGTACTCGTCGCGGTACTTCGCCGGTTCGAAGTCGGTGGTCAGGGAGTCGATGAGCGAGCGGGCCATCTTCTCCTCCCGCTCGGTGACGTCGACGTCCGGTCCCGGCAGATCCAGCTCGTCCAGCGGGTTGACCTCGTCGGAGAACAGCATGGTCTCCATGACGAGGGCGTCGTCCTTGGGCCGGATGGCAGCCAGGTACTGCTTGGTGCGCAACACGACGCGGGCGATACCGACCTTGTTGGTCTCCCGCATGGCGTTGCGCAGCAAGGCGTATGCCTTCTGGCCACCCTTGTCGGGCACCAGGTAGTACGGCCGCTCGTAGTACACGGGGTCGATCTGGTCGAGGTCGACGAAGTCCTCGATGTCGATGGTCTTGCTGGCCTTGGGGTCCAAGGCCTCGAGCTCCTCGGGGGTGACGGTGACGTAGTTGTCCGGCGCGATCTCGTACGCCTTGACGAGGTCCTCATAGGGCACCTCCTCGCCGGTGGCCATCGAGACGCGCTTCTGCTTGATGCGGGACTTCGACTTGCCGTCGAGCTGGTGGAAGCGGACGTCCTTCGAGGACGTGGCGCTGAACACCTTCACCGGCACGTTCACCAGCCCGAAGCTGATGGCGCCGCTCCAAATGGGCCTGGGCACATCGAGATGGTACGTCGGTGCCCGCCCCGTTGTGCACCGGTGGCTGTTTTCGTCAGCTACCGGGAGGGAAGGGAAGTGACATGCCCAAAGTAGACCCTGAATCCGGAGAGCCCATGTCCGACGCCCCCGAGGGCGGCGACGAAACTCGAGGCGGCATGGAGCGCGGCGACCCTGCGCTCGAGGGCGCCACTGAGACCGGTCGTTCTGGTATCGGCTACAGCGACACCGGCGGCAAGTCTCAGGGGGACGAGTCCGACCGCCGGCTCCAGGCCGAGCAGGGCGGCGGCGCCGCCGGCGGCGGCGGTCAGGCCGGGGGCTGACCCAGCAACCCGGTCAGGCCGGGGGCTGACCCACCAGCCTCACCACATCTGGCGGATTCGGACCTGCAGGGGCCGCTGGTCAATGACGACCTGCAGGTCCGGGTCCGCCAGCACTTGATTCGGGTTCAGGTCGCTCCGGAACCCCTGCAGCGAGGGTTGGCGGAGGGTGGCGCTCTCGGTGACCTCGTTGAACGCCACCTCGGCGATGAGGAGCGGCTCGACGTAGTGCAGCTTGCCGATCAGCTTCTCGGCGAACGGGCTGTCGTCCCGTGCCGTCCGGGAGAAGATCTCGGCGAGCTGGCGGATCATGTCGCCGGACAGCCCTGAGCCCACCAGCCCAACGTAATGGAACCGGCCGGTGCCGGCGCCGGTTGCCGGGTCGAGGCCCCAACAGCCGACGGCCAGCGAGCCGATCGAGCCCGAGCGCCCGCCCTGGCCCTCCGACCAGCCGCCGACCACGAACTCCCGGCGCTTGAGGCACTTCACCTTGATCCACGCCGAAGACCGCCGGCCCGGGACGTACACCGCGTCGGCCCGCTTGGCCACGTAGCCCTCCATGCCGATGCGCCGGCAGGCGTCCAGCAGCTCGTCGGCCGGCGCCGGCGGGATCAACGGCGACGTGTGCCAGCACGGCCCGTCCAGGGCCAGCTCCTCGAGCACCTTGCGCCGTTCTGCCTGCGGCCGCTCGGCGACCAGCTCGCCGTCGAGCCACAGCACGTCGAACGCCAGCAGTTGAATGGGGACCTCCCGCCGCAGCGCAGCACCAGGTTGGCGCACGTGCATGCGCCGCTGCAGGCGCTGGAAGCTGGGCCGGCCCGTGCGCTCGTCGAAGGCCACGATCTCGCCGTCGAGCACCGCCGAGCGCCCACCCAGGGCGTCCGCCAGCCCCTCGAGCTCGGGATAGCCGCCGGTGACGTCGTTGCCCAGTCGGCTGGCAACGGTCACCCTGCCGCCGTGGACGGTGACGACGGCGCGCACGCCGTCCCACTTGGGCTCGATGAGCCATCCGTCGAAGGAGGGCGGCAGCGACGTGGTCGTCGCCAACATGGGGGCCAGCTCCGGCGGCCTTCCGGCTGGCACGTTTACGGCTGGATCACCACCAGACGCTCCTCGGTCATCTGCCGAGCCGCATACGTCGGACCTTCCTTGGTGTTCCCGCTTTCCCGCACACCGCCGTAGGGCATCTGGTCGGCCCGCCACGTGGGGACCTCGTTGACCAGCACGGTGCCGAACCGCAACTCCCGGGCCGCGCGCATCGCCGAAGAAAGGCTGGCGGTGAAGACGCCGGCCTGCAGCCCGTAGCGGGTGTCGTCGGCCAGGCGGAGCGCCTCGTCGAAGGAGTCGTAGGCGGTGATGGCGACGACCGGCCCGAACACCTCGTCCCGGCTGACCCGCATGTCCGCCGTCACCCCGGTGAGGACCGTCGGCCGCAGCACGCCGGCCTCGAGGCCACCGCCGGCGGCGACGGTGTCGATGGCGCCGCCTGCAGCGACGGTCGCGCCGGCCACCACCGCCTCTTGGATCCAGCACGCCACCCGATCCCGCTCGTCGGGGGAGATGAGGGCGGAGACGTCGGTGGCCTCGTCCATCGGGTCGCCCACCACCAGCTCGTCGGCCAGCCCGGCCAGCAGGGAGGTGAAGTCGCCGGCCACCGCCGACGCCACGTAGATGCGCTGCACCGAGACGCAGGACTGGCCGGCGTGGCTGAAGCCGGCGGTGGCGATGGTGCGGGCCGCCTTCTGCCAGTCGCCGTCGGCCTCGATGATGACCGGCGAGTTGTTGCCGAGCTCCAGGGCGATTCTCTTGCGCCCGGCCTTGGCGGCGATGGCCCATCCCACTTCGGAGGAGCCGGTGAAGCTGACGTAGGCGACGTCGGGGTGCTCGACGAGGGCGTTGCCGACGTCGCCGCCGGCGCCGGTCACGACGTGCAGGTAGTCCGGCGGGAGCCCGCACCCGGTGATCAGCAGCTCGGCCAGGGCGATGGCGGTCATGGGCGTCTGGCTGGCCGGCTTGAGCACGACGGGGCAGCCGGCGGCGATGGCCGGCGCCAGCTTGTGGGCCACGAGATTGAGCGGGAAGTTGAACGGCGAGATGGCAGCGACAACGCCCACCGGCACCCGCAGCGTGAAGGCCAGGCGCCCCTCGCCGATCTCGGCCGCGTCGACCGGCACCATCTCGCCGGTGAGCCGGCGGGCCTCGACGGCGGCGAAGGTGAACGTCGTGACGGCGCGCCTGGCTTCGACGCGCGCCGTCTTGATGGGCTTGGCCGACTCCCGGGCGATGGTGCGGGCGAAGTCCTCGGCCCGTTCGGCGAGCAGGCGGGCGGCGGCGTCGAGGATCTCGGCTCGCCGCCACGGCGGCAGCGGCTGGTCGCGCAATGCCCGGCCGGCGGCGGCGACGGCCCGGTCGACGTCGTCCCTGCCGTGCTTCGGGACCCGGCCGACGGGCGCACCGTCGTAGGGCGACCGCACGACGATTGTGTCGGTCATGGTCCATTTTACGTGGCGGTATCCGGCTGCCTGGGCCTGACGTCCTCGCCGGCTTCGGGAGCTAAGGCACCAGCTCGCCGGCGGTGACGAGCCCAGCCGCCCGCCGGGCCTGTTCGATGCAGGCGGCGATGCCGAGCCCGCGGTAGGCGGCGCCGGCGACGAACACTCCGGGGGCGTCGACGGCGAGGGCGGCCTCGATGGCGTCGACCCGGGCCCGGTGGCCGACCTCGTACTGCGGGAACCCCCGCGGCCAGCGCGACACCAGTGATGCCTCCGGCCGCTCCCTGAGGTCGATGACCTTGGCCAGCTCGTCGTGGAGCCGGCGCACGATCTCGGCGTCGGGGAGCTCCATGGCCCGATCGTCGCCGTCGCGGCCGGACGACGCCCGCAGCAGCACCATCCCGCTCGCCGCCAGCACCGGCCACTTGGTGGTCGACCACGTGCAGGCGGTGAGCAGCCGGCCTTCGACGCGGGGGACGAGCATGCCCGAGCCCTCCAGGGCCCGGGGCAGGGCGGCGGGCTGGTAGGCCAGGGTGGCGGTCACGACGGAGGCATGGCGGATGGCGGCCAGGTGGCCGGCGGCGGCGGGGGCAAGCGATCGGAGCAATCCCGCCGCCGCGTAGGACGGGACGGTGACCACCACGGCGCCGGCGGTGATGTCAGGGCCGGGATCGCAGCGCAGGGTGTAGCCGCCGGCGCCGCCGGCCTCGACGCCGGTCACCGCCGCCCCGGTACGGACGTCGTCGACCTCCTCGGCCAGCCGCTCGACGAGGCGGTGCAGGCCGCCTTTGAGGCCCAGGAACACCGGCCCGGCCGGGCCCGACTTGGCCTGGCGCAGGCCGAGGACGAGGCTGCGATGGCGGGCGGCGCCGGCGGCGATGGCGGGGGCCGTGGCGGCCAGGCTGAGGGCATCGGCCCGGCCGGCGTTGATGCCGCCCACCAGCGGGTCGACCAGGCGCTCGACGACCTGCCGGCCCATGCGCCGGCCCACCACCGCGGCCACCGACGGGTCGGCGCCGTGGCGGCTCCGCGGCAGCACGAGGTCGAGGGCGGCGCGGGCCACGCCGGCCTTCGACAGGACGCCGGAGTCCAGCAGAGGCCGCAGGGCGACGGGGACTCCCAGCACGTGGCGCTCGGGGAGGGGGCGGAGGCAATCGCCTGTCCAGAGGAAGGCCTTGCCCGTCGCCGGCTCCACCAGGTCGTCGCCCAGGCCGAGCTCCTTGCAGAGCTCGACGGCCCACGGCACCCGGGCCAGGAACGTGTCGGGCCCCGCCTCCACGGGCACGCCGGCGAAGGCGCGGGTCTGGATCTTCCCGCCCAACTCGCCGGCCTCCACCACGGTCACGGCGACGCCGGCCTTGCCGAGGTAGTAGGCGGTGGCCAGGCCGGTGATGCCGCCGCCGACGACGGCCACCCGCTCAGGCATGGCTGTCGATGACGCCGGCCACCGCGGCGCAGAACCGTGGATCGGCGTTGGGGGCGGGGGTCCGGCTGAACGCCAGCCCGATGGCATCGGCTGCGGCCCGGGCCTCCACGTCGAGGTCGTAGAGGACCTCCAGGTGGTCGGAAACGAACCCCGCCGCGCACACGACGACGCCGGCGGCGCCGGCCCCCTTCAGCACCGGCAGCACGGCCAGGATGTCGGGACCGATCCACGGCTCGGGTGTGCGGCCGGCGCTCTGCCAGCCCACCGACCACCGCTCCACGCCCGCTCGGGCTGCGACGGCCGCCGCCGTCTCGGCCAGCTGGTCGGGGTAGGGGTCGCCCATGTCCAGGATGCGGGTGGGGAGGCTGTGGGCGGTGAACACCACCTCGACCGGCTCGACGGCCAGCCGTGCCACCTCGCCACCCACGAAGCGGGCCAGCAGGTCGAGGTAGCCAGGAGCCAGGTGCCAGGACCGCACCATGGTGAAGTCCACGCCGGCATCGGCCGCCGCCGCCTCGGCCCGCTCGGCGTACTCGCCGACCGAGAGCACCGAGTAGTGCGGGGCCAGCACCAGGCCCACGATGCGGCCGGCGCCGGCCTCCGCCAGCGCGGTCACGCCGTCCTCGATGAACGGGGCCGCGTGCTTCATGCCCAACCGGACGACGAAGCCGTCACCCAATGCGGCCTGGATGCCGTCGGCCTGCTGCCGGGTGCGGGCCAGCAACGGCGACGTCCCGCCGATGGCGTCGTAGCGCCGGCGCAGGTCGGCCAGCTGCTCCGGGGTGGGCGGGCGGCCCCTCCGGACGTGGGTGTAATAGGCCTCCACGTCGTCGGGGGTTGCCGGCGTCCCGTACGCCATGAGCAACACCCCTGTGGGGCTACTCACCGTGGACGAGGTCGACCAGCCGGCGGAGGATGTCGGGGTCGGTCTCGGGCAGGACCCCCCAACCGAGGTTGAAGACGTGCCCCGGCCGGCCGGCGTTGGCGTCGAGGACGTCGGCCGCCTCCCGGGCCACGACCTCCCACGGGGCCAGGCAGGCGGCCGGGTCGAGGTTGCCCTGGACGGACACCTGCTCGCCCAGCCGGGCCCGAGCCCGGTCGAGGCGCACGCGCCAGTCGACGCCGACCACATCGGCGCCCGCCTCGGCCTGCAGCTCCAGCAGCTCACCCGTGCCCACGCCGAAGTGGATCCGGGGCACGCCCAGGTCCCCCAACCCCTCGAAGATCTTCCGGGTGGCGGGCAGCACCGAGCGCCGGTAGTCCGACGGCGACAGCAGCCCGGCCCAGGAGTCGAACACCTGCACGGCGGCGGCGCCGGCCTCGACCTGGGCACGCAAGGAGGCGACGACGATGCCGGCCAGCCGGTCCAGGAGGTCGGCCCAGAACACCGGGTCGGCGTGCATGGCCGCCTTGGTCCTGCCGAGCGTCTTGGAGGAGCCGCCCTCGATGAGGTAGCTGGCGAGGGTGAACGGGGCCCCGGCGAAGCCGATGAGGGGCACGTCGAGCTGGCCGGCCAGGAGCCGGACGGTCTCGAGCACGTACGGCATGTCGGCCGCCGGCTCGAGGGGGCGCAGCCGCCCGAGGTCGGCGGAGGAGCGGAACGGCTCGGCCAGCACAGGCCCTGGCCGCAGGTCGATCTCCAGGCCGACGGCGACGAGTGGCACGACGATGTCGGAGAAGAGGATGGCGGCGTCGACGCCCAGCCGGCGCACCGGCTGCACCGTCACCTCGGCGGCCAGCTCCGGCGCCCGGAAGATGTCGAACATCCCGTGCTGCTCCCGCAGGGCCCGGTACTCGGGCAGGCAGCGGCCGGCTTGGCGCATGAACCACACCGGGGGCCTCTCGACGGGCTTGCCCCAGCACGCGTCGAGCAACGAGGTGTTCACCGGGACGACCCTACCGCCGGTCCCGCCGCATGCCGGGGGCGGGCAAGATGGGGGGATGGACACCGAGCCCGCTCCCCAGGCGCCGGCGGGCTGGTACCCCGACTTCTGGACTCCCTCCCGCAAGCGGTACTGGAACGGCTCGTCCTGGACCTACGCCACCGTGCCTTCGGCCGCAGTCAACGACCCGCCCCCCGAGAGCACCTCACCGCTGCCCGAGGGCCACGGGTTGCCGGCGCCGGTGGTCCGCCGGCACGAGGCGGGGGCCGACGCCGGCCCGCCGGAGAAGCGCAAGCGGCCCATCCTGTGGGTGTACGCAGTCGTGGTCGGGGTGCTCGTCGGCCTCACCGGCATCTACTTCTCGGCCGACCGGTCGTCCGACGACCCTCCGCCAGCGGCGGCGCCGGCGCCCACCACGCTCCTGCCCGGTCCGTCGACCACCGTCCCCCTGTCCGCCGGGAACGACCCCTCGGCGTCGGCGCTCGAAAGCCTGGTCGTCACGCCGAACGACGTTCCCCCCGCCGCCGAAGTGATCGTGCTCCCGGGCGGCGTCGGTCTCAACCAGCCGACGCTCGACCTGTGCAACGGCCGCTACCCCAGCGAGTCCCGCCGTACCGCCCGCATCCAGGACGCGGTGCTCGACGCCCAGGGCACCCTCGTCTTCAGCACCGAGGCCGTGCTCTACGGCGACTCCGGGGGGACGACCCAGGCCTTCGCCGAGCTGCAGTCGGTGGTGGCGAACTGCCCCTCGACGCCGGTACCCGGCGCGCCGGGCGAGCGGCCGGTGACCACCCGATTCGCCAACCCGCCCGACGCCAGCTGGTCCCAGACGGCGGGAGTGAACCGCCGGGCCTACGACCTCACCAGTGACGACGGGACGGGGCCCCGGCGCACCATCGCCGTGTACCTGCAACGGGGCAGGGTGCTACTCGGGGTGTACTTCCTCAGGCCGGACGGCGCCCAGGTGCCGGTGGAGGGCCAGACAACCATCGAGGGGATCGTGGGCGTGTTCGCCAAGCGCCTGGCCGCCCTCCCTACCTCCGTGGTGGGGTCTTAGCGCCGGCTGCGGATGCGCCGGCCGGCGACGACGGCCAGGATCAGGGCGACGAGGGCGGCCACACCGACGAGGGCGTTGCGCTTGGCCGCCTGGGCCGGAACCGGGTTGACCACCGAGGGCGGCTCGTCCTTGAGCACGTCCTTCCGCTCCTCGGGCTCCATGGTCCCCAGCTTGGCCGCGAACTTGTCCATAGGCGGCTTGTCCTGCTCCTCGGTGGGGTGGTGGCCTGGCTGGTTCTCGGGCGGCACCGGCCCCCGAGGCGCGTCGCTGCCGATGTCGGGCTGACCGTCGAGTACGCCGGCGACGGCGTCCTGGTCCTGGGCGGGGGTCTTGCGGCTGCGGGCCAGCTCCGGCTGCTGAGGATTGGACATACCTTCGGGCTACCCGCTGGCCGCCGCCTGGTAACGGTGCCAAGCTGGACGCTGCACGGGAGCCTGCCAAGCCGTTCCGCAAGGACCAACCAAGCCGTTCCGCACGGAGCTGCCCCCGCAGGCTGAGAGGGCGCACACGGCGCCGACCGTCCGAACCTGTCCGGGTCATGCCGGCGAAGGGAGCGATCACGAGATGGCCGCACGACGCAAGGTGTACGTCGATGGTGTCCCGTTCACCGAGGTGTCGCTGACCGACGGCTCGTCGATCCGGCTGTACGACACCAGCGGTCCGGGGTCCGAGCCCACCGCCGGCCTGCCGCCGCTGCGGCGTGACTGGATCCTCGCTCGGGGCGACGTCGAGGAGTGCGACGGCCGGCGCCCCACGCCCCGCGACGACGGCCGGGCCGCCGCCCGCAACGGCCACGAACCGGCGGCGCCGGCCAAGGTGCTCCGGGCGCAGGCGGGCCGGACGGTCACCCAGCTCCACTACGCCCGCCGGGGCGAGATCACGCCGGAGATGGCCTTCGTCGCCACCCGCGAAGGCATGCCGGCGGAGTTCGTGCGCGACGAGATCGCCCGAGGCCGGGCCATCCTGCCCAACAACGTCAACCACCCCGAGTCCGAGCCCATGGTCATCGGCCGGAACTTCCTGGTGAAGATCAACGCCAACATCGGCAACTCGGCCGTCACCTCGTCGATCGAGGAGGAGGTCGACAAGCTCACCTGGGCCACCAAGTGGGGTGCCGACACGGTGATGGACCTGTCGACCGGGGCCGACATCCACACGACGCGGGAGTGGATCGTCCGCAACTCGCCGGTGCCCATCGGCACGGTGCCGATCTACCAGGCGCTGGAGAAGGTCGACGGGAGCGCCGAGGACCTCACGTGGGAGGTCTACCGCGACACCATCGTCGAGCAGGCCGAGCAGGGGGTCGACTACTTCACCGTCCACGCCGGCGTGCGCCTCCGCTACGTGCCTCTCACGGCCAAGCGCCGCACCGGCATCGTCAGCCGGGGCGGGTCGATCATGGCCGCCTGGTGCCTGGCCCATCACCGGGAGAACTTCCTGTACGAGCACTTCGACGAGCTGTGCGAGCTGCTGGCCGCCTACGACGCCGCCTTCTCCCTGGGTGACGGCCTACGGCCCGGCTGCATCGACGACGCCAACGACGAGGCCCAGCTGGGCGAGCTGGCCACCCTGGGCGAGCTGACCAAGATCGCCTGGGACCGCGACGTGCAGGTGATGATCGAGGGCCCCGGCCACGTGCCCATGCACAAGATCAAGGAGAACATGGAGCTCCAGCTGGAGCTCTGCCACGAGGCGCCCTTCTACACCCTCGGCCCGCTGACCACCGACATCGCCCCCGGCTACGACCACATCACCTCGGCCATCGGGGCGGCGATGATCGGCTGGTACGGCACGGCCATGCTCTGCTACGTCACGCCCAAGGAGCACCTCGGCCTGCCGGACAAGGACGACGTCAAGGAGGGCGTGATCGCCTACAAGATCGCCGCCCACGCCGCCGACCTGGCCAAGGGCCACCCCGGCGCCCAGGCCTGGGACGATGCCCTCTCCAAGGCCCGCTTCGAGTTCCGCTGGGAGGACCAGTTCGACCTGGCCCTCGATCCCGGCACCGCCCGGGCCTACCACGACGAGACCCTGCCGGCGGGGGCGGCCAAGACGGCCCACTTCTGCTCCATGTGCGGCCCCAAGTTCTGCTCCATGCGCATCAGCCAGGACGTCCGTGAGTACGCGGCGGCCCACGACGTCAGCGAGGAGCAGGCGCTGGAGCTGGGGATGCAGGAGAAGTCGGTGGAGTTCGTGCGGCGAGGATCGACGGTGTACCCGGCGGCGCCGTGAAGCGGGCGCTGCTGGTGGTGGCGCTCGCTCTCGCCGGCTGCTCTGGCGACGGGGTGGACCGCGCGGTGCCCCTGTCGTCCCACGACTTCGCCTACCAGGGCCTGGAGGCCTTCACCGGGGTCGCCGGCGAGAAGGTCGAGTTCGAGATGACGAACATCGGCCCGTCCCGGCACGAGTTCGTGGTCATCGACCCTGACGGCACGGTCATCGGCGGCATCGCCCCCATCGGGGCGAACGAGACGGCCACCAGGAAGCTGGCGCTGAAGAAGCCGGGGACCTACACCTTCGCCTGCTTCGTCGACGACCACCTGTGGCGCGACATGAAGGGGACGTTCCGGGTGGGGTGAAGCGCGCCGGAACCGGCGTGCGGAGCGACCGATGTGGAGGTCAGGTCGTGACGCGCTCGATGTCGGGCTCGATGTAGATCATCCGGGCGGTGGGGACGGCCTGGCGGACCCGATGCTCGACCTCGTTGATGGCGGTGGCCAGGCCGGTGACGTCGAGGCTCTCGTCGAAGGCCAGCTTGGCTCCCACGAGCAGCTCGTCGGGCCCGATGTGCTGGGTACGCAGGTGGATGACCCGGGTCACCCGCTCTGAGGACTCCATGGTCCGGGTGATGCTGGCGATCATGGCCGGCGTGGCCGCTTCGCCGATCAGCAGGCCCTTCATCTCGATGACCAGGATCATGGCGATCACGACCAGCAGGAGGCCGATGGCGATGCTCCCCGCCGCGTCGTAGCGGGGGTCTCCGGTGATCTCGGCCAGGCCGAGGCCCATGACGGCGAAGATGAGGCCGACCATGGCGCCGAGGTCTTCGAGCAGGACGACGGGCAGCTCGGGGGACTTCGACCGGCGGACGAACTGCCACCACGATTCCTTGCCCTTGACGTGCTTGCTCTCGATGATCGCGGTGCGGAAGGAGAAGGCCTCGACGATGATGGCGATGGTGAGGATGACGAAGGCCACCGTGGCCGACTCGATCTCATGCGGGTGGCGCAGCTTGTCGATTCCCTCGTAGAGGGCGAACAGCCCGCCGAGGGTGAAGAGGACCAAGGCGACGACGAACGACCAGAAGTAGCGCTCGCGGCCGTAGCCGAATGGGTGCTCCGGGGTGGCGGACTTGCGGGCCCGGGCGCCTCCGAGGAACAGCAGGCCCTGGTTGCTGGCGTCGGCGCCGGAGTGGACCGCCTCGGCGAGCATGGACGCCGCCCCGGTGAGAAAGAACCCGACCAGCTTGGCGATGGCGATGGCCACGTTGGCCAGGAACGCGGCGAGGATCGCCTTCTTGCTGCCTTCCTGCATGGCGGCGGATGTTAGGCGAGCCTCTTGGCGACCCGCCGGAGGTCCTCGGTGAAGGCCGCCAGCTCCTTCTCCCGCGCCGCGGCGTCGGGCGCCCGCAGGATCGACGAGGGATGCACGGTGGCGGTGATGACGTGCCCCCCCGGCTGGGGGAACAGCTCGCCGCGCTGCTTGGTCACCTTGAACGTGCGCCCGAGGAGGGCCTGCGCGGCGGTGGCGCCCAGGCAGACGACGACCTTGGGCTGCACCAGCTCGATCTCCTTGTCGAGCCAAGGGCGGCAGGCGGCGACCTCGCCGGCGTCGGGCCGCTTGTGGAGCCGGCGCTTGCCCCGTGCCTCCCATTTGAAGTGCTTGACCGCATTGGTGACGTAGACGTCGTCCCTGTCGATGCCGGCCTCGTCGAGGGCCTGATCGAGGACGCGGCCGGCGGGGCCGACGAACGGCCGCCCGGCCAGATCCTCCTTGTCGCCCGGCTGCTCGCCCACCAGCATGAGGTCGGCCCTCCCGGCCCCTTCACCGAAAACGGTCTGGGTGCCGGTCTTCCACAGGTCGCACGCCTTGCACTCGGCGGCCGCCGACCGCACCTTCTCCAACGGCGACCCGCTCATGCCCTGGCGGGTACCCACCCACCTCCGCCTGTGAAACGCCGGGTGTGAAAGCGGTCGGCAAGACTGAGCGGATGAAGGTCGGCGTCGACGTGTCCCAGCATCAGCTCGAGTGGCCCGAACTGCGCCGGCGGGTGGTGTGGGCCGAAGAGGCCGGGTTCGAGTCGGCGTGGGTGTTCGACCACCTCACCGCCCTCTACGGCGACCCCAAGGGGCCGTGCCTGGAGGCCTGGACCCTCCTGTCGGCCCTGGGCGCGGTGACCTCCCGGGTCCGGCTCGGTGCGCTGGTCACCGGCGTCACCTATCGCCACCCGTCGATGCTGGCCGCCGAGGTCGTCACCGTCGACCACGTGTCCGGCGGCCGGGTCGACGTCGGCCTGGGCGCGGCGTGGCACGACGAGGAGCACGAGCGGCTGGGCTTCGACTTCCCGGCGACGACTGAACGGATCCGGCGCCTGGAGGACACGATCGAGATCATCAAGGGCGTCCTCACCCGGGACGACTTCGACTACGACGGCCACCACTTCCGCCTCAAGCGGGCCTTCTACCGGCCCCGCCCGGTGCAGCGCCCCCACCCGCCCATCTGGATCGGGGCCACCGGTGAGAAGGTCATGCTCCCCCTGGCCGCCCGCTACGCCGACGTGTGGCACGGCCTCGGGTCGACGTCGGACCTGGCCCGGAAATCTGCCCTGCTCGACCGGTACGCGGCGGTGGCCGAGCGGGACGCCGCCGACATCGGGAGATCGACGAACCTGTCGATCTCGGAGCCGTGGGACCAGGTGCGCCGGCAGGCCGAGAGCCTCCGCAAGGCCGGGTTCACCCACCTCGTCGCCAGCTGGCCGGGCGAGGGTCAGGGTCGGGTGGAGGAGTTCGTCGTGAACGTCATGCCGGAGCTGGTCGCTGACTGATCTCCACCAGATCGACACCCTCCTCGGGGGCTGGGAACGGGTGACCGCCGGCTGGCTCGTCCCCGGCGAGGCGCCGGTCCTGGTGGAGACCGGGGCCCAGACGTCGGTGCCGGTGGTGCTCGACGCGTTGTCGGCGCTGGGCGTGGGAGCCGACGACCTGGCCGGCATCGTCGTCACCCACATCCACCTCGACCACGCCGGCGGCGTCGGCGACCTGGCCCGCGCCTTCCCGGCGGCGACGGTATACGTGCACCCGGTGGGTGCCCGCCACCTCGTCGACCCGAGTCGGCTCGTCGCCTCCGCGGCCCGGGTCTTCGGCGACACGCTGGACAGCCTCTACGGCCGCCTCGACCCCACGCCGGCGGAGCGGATCAGGGTCTTGGGCGATGGCGACGAGATCGCCGTCGGGCCGGGGCGGGCGCTGACCGCCGTCCACTCTCCCGGGCACGCGTCGCACCACCTGGCCCTGCACGACACCTCGACCGGCGTGCTGTTCACCGGCGACGCCGCCGGCGTGCGCCTGCCCGACGTGGGCGTGCTGCGGCCTGCCACCCCGCCGCCGGACTTCGACCTCGACCTGGCCGTGCAGTCGCTGCGCCGTTTCGCCGGCCGCCGGCCGGCGCGGCTGGCCCTGGCCCACTTCGGCGTGCTCGACGGCGACCCGGCCGGGATCCTCGAAGAGGCCGAGCACGCCCTCCTGGAGTGGGCGGCGGTCGCCGAGGCGGCCTGGTCACGGGGGGAGGACGTCGCCGGCGCCCTGGCCGCCGCGTTCGGCGCCGACCCCACCGAGACCATGGCCGTCCTCAACGGCGTCCACTCCAACGCCGCCGGCCTGCGCCGCTGGCTCGACAAGCGGGCCACCGAGCCGAACCGGTGACGAAATCCGGGGCCAGGACCCCGAAGATCGTCACCAGTTCCGAGTCGGTTGGAATCAGGCCAGGCCCACGAGCATCACGGCGATGCCGGCGAAGATCAGGAGCACGGAGCCGGCGTAGCGGGCGACCCATTCCCAGGAGCGGGCCTTGCGGCCACTGAGGGCGTGGACGTCGCGCAGCTCGATCGCCGGCCCGGGCATGCGCCGGTACCAGCCCCGGGCCACGACCTCCTTGCCCTGGAACTCCTTGGCCCGGAACAGGCCGAACAGCTGGGCCACGAACGGCAGCGGCTGGCGGTAGAGCAGCGGCACGAATCCGGTGTCGTCGGCCACGACCATGTCGGCCGACAGGACGTAGCCGGGGACGCCACGGCCGATGATCTGGCCCTTCACCACCACGGGGATGCCGGCGATGGGGCCGGCGTCGAGGCGCTCGAGGAGGCCGGCGATCTCCTCGACCGGCTGGTGGTCGGCGGGGTAGCGGAACTGCTGCTTGACGAAGAACAGCAGGCCGGCGACGGCGACGGCCAGGCCCAGGCCGAACTGGCTCCGCGGCAGCATGCCGAAGACCAGGCCGGCGACGATCAGCACCCAGGGGGCGACGGCGACGGCCAGCTCCTTGGCGAAGCGGCCCTTGGCCGACATGACCTCTTCGGGCGACGCCCCCGCCATGGCTCGCATGGCGCTCCACTGCCGTGGCGCGCCGGGCAGGCCGGACTCCTCCAGGGCGCGGATGCGGCGGGCCACCAGCGGGTGCGACGACAGCTTCTCCAGCGTCGCGCCCCAGGGGTTGACCAGGTCCCAGCGCATGGCGGCGAGGGCCCGGTCGGGGTCGATGCCGTGGGCGAAGGCGTACTGCATCGCCTCGGCCGACTGGGGCTCGAAGATGCCCATGGCCCGCATGGACCGGGCCCGGCGGGCGCGAGCGGAGAGCTTGGCCGCCTCCTTCTTGCCCTGGCGGCCGGAGGCGATCAGGGCCTGGATCTCCTCCTTCTCGGCCGCGCTCTCCACCCCCATGCCATATGCGATCTTGACCAGGGCCGAGGCGAGGGCGTCGCCGTCGCCGGTGATCTCGCACGACCAGTGGTCGGCAGCGGTCTCCCGGGCCCGGCTCAGGGCCAGGAGGGTCAGCTGCGACACGAGGTAGGCGATGTAGGCGCCGAGGGCCACGGCGCGGGCCTCGGCGCGGTCACTGCCGCGGGCGATGAGGTAGGCCAGGTACAGGACCATCGGGACGACCGCGGCCAGGGTCATGACCGCGAAGTCCCAGTGCTTGATGTGGCCCACCTCGTGGGCGACCACGGCGTCGAGCTCCCGATGGTCGAGGCGCTCCAGGAGGCCGCGGGAGATCCAGATGCGGGCGTCGCGTGGCGTGCGCCCGAAGGTGAAGGCGTTGGGGTTCCCGTCGTCGACGATGCCCAGCGTCACCAGCGGGATGCCGGCGTCGCGGCACCGGCGGGCGACGATGGCCCCGACGGGGTGGTCGGTGGCGTAGCGCTCGCCGTCGTGGTCGATGACGGCGGCGGGGACCAGCCACCGGATGATGTAGGGGTTGACCAGGTACTGGATCCCGATCATGACGATGGCGAATGCCGCCGGGAACCACATCGGCGCTCCGAGGAAGAGCACGACGGCGAAGCCGATGGCGAGAAGCAGGCCGATCAAGCCCCCGATGGACGGGAGCGACCGCCGGAGCACGAATTTCATGGTGACGACCTCCAGGAGGACTGTTGTCAGTCTCCTGGGAGTTCGGCGGTTTCGGGCCGCTCCTTGAGCGCGGGCTGCGCGAGCTGGTCGACGGTCGTGAGGGCGATGGTGGCGGCCAGCACGGCCAGGAGGGCGCCGGCTATCCCGCTGAGCTCCAGGCCGACCAGGCCGGCGGCGATGGTGACGAACGGCCCCACCCGCACCGTGGACCGCTCGACGCTGCGCTGGATCAGCAGGTTCTCCATGACCTGGTAGGCGACGAAGGCGGCGATGAGGACCATCGCCCGTTCGCCGGAGGTGGCGGCGGCCAGCAGGACGATGGGCACGGCGCCGATGAAGGCGCCGGCCACGGGGACGAGGTCCCACAGCCCGACCCAGACGCCAAGGGCTGCCGGCCCCGGCACGTCGGCCATGCGGGCGGCCAGGTAGGCGGCCAGGCCGGCGGCCAGCGACATGGCCAGTGAGGACGTGGCGTAGCTGAAGGCCCGGTGGTAGACGGCCACCGCGAGGGTCTCCAGCCGCTCACGCCGGCCCGGGTCACGGACCTGGTTCCGGGCGCCCCGGGCCAGCCGGGGGCCGTGCTGGAGGAAGAAGATGGTGAGGACGCCGGTGGCCAGGAAGGCGACGCCCCGGGTGGCGGCGGCCTGGAGCGCCTCGGCCGTCGTCCCGCCGCGCAGGCGGGCGGGCAGCTCCTGGAGGAACCGGTCGGTGCGCTCGGCCAGGCGCATGTCGCGGGCGATGTCGCCGAAGCGCTCCGACCGCTCGATCTCGGCCGCCCGTTCGGGGCCGGCCTCCTGCAGGCGCCGGGTCTCGCTGGCCACGTCGTCCACCAGGCCGTAGCCGATCGCCCCCACCGAGCCCACCAGCGTGAGCATCACGAGACCGGTGGCCAGGGCCCTGGGCATGCGGCGGGCCAGAACGGAGACCAGCGGATGGAGGAGGCCGGCCAGGGTGGCGGCGACGAGTATCCAGCCGATGACGCGCTGGGCGGCGGCGATGACGGCCAGCAGGGCCAGGGTGGCCCCGAAGATGGCGACGCTGAGGACGGCCGACCGGGGCGAGATCCGCAGCCGTTCACGCGGGCCCAGCGGTTCAGGAATAGCTGGCTCCCGGGGGATGGGCGCCACCATCTCGGTACAGTACCGAGCGGTGGCCGGCGCCGACGGTGAGCTCACACGCGACGTCGACCTCGACTGGCGCTCGGTGGTGTGGGTCATGGCCGCCTTCGTGGGCCTCCTGGCTGTCACCGCCCTCATCCGGGGAGCCCCGCGGGCCATCACCGTCCTGGCGGTGGGGACGCTGCTGGCCCTGGCCCTCGACCCCCTGGTCAACAAGGTGGAGCGCCGGGTCGGTGGCCACCGAGCGCCGGCGGTGGCCGTGGTCATGCTGGGCTTTCTGGCCGTCGCCTCCGCCGGGCTGGCCCTGCTGATCCCGCCGGCGATCGAGCAGGGCCGCAACCTGAGCCGGGAGACCGACCGGGTGGTGGGCCAGATCGAACAGCTCCCGATCATCGGCGACGAGCTGCAGCGGGCGGGCACCGCCGACGCCATCCGTCGGGTCATCAACAGCCTTCCCGACCGCCTCGAGGGCGAGGACACCCCGCTGGTGGGCGCGGCGGAGACGGCGGCGGACGGGCTGCTCGTCGCCGGCTTCACCGTCATGGTCACCGTCAGCCTGCTCCTGGACGGCGAGCGGCTGTTGCGGGGCGCCCGCCGGCTCGTCCCCGGTCGGCGCCTGGCCCAGGCCGACCGTCTCGGGCGGCTGGCCTACCAGACGTTCGGCAAGTACGTCGCCGGCTCGCTGCTGGTGGCGGCGATCGCGGGGCTGGCCGTGCTGACGGTGGGGCTGATCCTGGGCGTGCCCCTTACCCCGTTGCTGGCCATCTGGGTGGCGGTCTTCGACCTCGTCCCCCAGATCGGCGGAGCCGCCGGCGGCATCCCCTTCGTGCTGCTCGGGTTCAGCAAGAGCGCGACCACCGGGGTCATCTGCGCCGTCTTCTTCGTGCTCTTCCTGCAGTTCGAGAACCACATCCTGAGCCCGATGGTCGTGGGCCGTTCGGTGAAGCTGTCGCCGCCGGCGACCATGACCGCCGCCCTCATCGGGGTGTCCGCCGGCGGGGTTGTGGGCGCCCTCCTGGCCGTGCCCGTGGTGGCGGCGGCCAAGGCGGCCTACGTCGAGCTGCGCCCCGCCGGCGGGGAGGCGACCGCCGGCGGGGAAGGCCAGGAGCCGGCGGAGGCCGAAGCCCCCGCCGGCTCCTGAGTTCGGCAACGATGTGCCCGCTCGGCCGACTCAGTAGTAGCTGTACTTCAATCCCAGCCACCGGCTGCAGGCTGGCCAGGCGTCCCAGTGGGAGTACTCGTACAGGTCCATGGCGGCCTGGTCCTGGACCTCGGGGTCGGCCTCGCTGGGCCAGCCCCAGTAACCCAGCCACTGCCAGGTCTCGAGGGAGAACTGGTAGGCGCCGTAGTACCCGTTGCCCGTGTCGGTGGTGTAGTCGTTGGTCGACTCGCACCACCGGAGGGCCTCCCAGTTCGCCGCCGTGGGAGGGGCGTCGTACCAGCTCCAGGCGGACACGGAGGTCGGATTGACGGCCAGCAGGCCGGCGGAGAGGGACAACACTCCGAGAAGTGCCTTGCATCGATGTTGCTTGCGCATTGTGCGCCTCCTTGAGAGTGCCCGAAATGGGCAGTCAGGTGTGGCTCGAAATGCGGGCAGTCGTCATTCGGCATTCAAGCTCGCGAGCGGTGTTCGCTCTGGACATCGTCCGTACGAGGTGCAGACGGAAAACCCTAGGTGTAGGCGTGGCGAAGGAGACGACCTCCGTGGGTAGGCGCGCGGGCCTAGAAGCCTGCGCAGGGGGAAGCGCTCATAGTAGGCAGAGCGGCGCGGCGCGACCAAATCCACGCCGACTGATTCGCCCAATTCGCCTCAGTCGTGCAGCTCTCGGATGCCCAACCCGAGGTCCGAGAATTTCTCGAACACGTGGTCGTAGCCCCGCTCGAGGTGGTGCACGCCGTGCAGGAGCGACGGGCTGTTGGCGGCCGCCGCCGCGATCAGATAGCCGAAGGCGGCCCGGATGTCGGGCATCTCCACCTCGGCCCCCTCCAGCGGCGACGCCCCACGGATCAACGCCGAGTGGAGGGCGCCGATCTCGGCGAACTGGCAGGCCTGGCCGACCAGGCACTGCTCGAAGAGCTCGATCTCCGCCTTCATGTGCTGCAGGGCGTCGATGTATCCGAGCCGGTCCTCGAAGATCGTCTCGTGGACCACGGACATGCCGTGGGCCCGGGTGCACAGCACGACCAGCGGGGGCTGCCAGTCGGTCATGAACCCGGGGTGGGTGCTGATGCGGACCGCGCACGGCTTCAGTCGGTCGGCCCAGGCGGTGACGGTGTCGTCGGTGATGCGGAAGCTGGCGCCCATCCGCTGCAGCGTGGAGATGGCGGTGACCAGCCGCTCCTGGGCGCAGCCGGTGATGCGCACCGAGCCGCCGGTGGCCAGGCCGGCGACGAGGTAGGAGAAGGCCTCGATCCTGTCGCCGCCGAGGCGCTGGTCGGCGCCGGTCAAGCGGTGGACGCCCTCCACGACGAAGCGCCGGTCGGGCTGCAGTTCGATGCGGGCGCCCATGCGCTGGAGGAACAGGGCCAGCTCGACCACTTCGGGCTCGATGGCGGCGTTCTCTAGGACGGTGCGGCCCTCGGCCAGGGCGGCGGTGAGCAGGACGGTCTCGGTGGCGCCGACACTCGGCGATGGCAGCCGGATGCGGGCCCCGTGGAGCGACACGGCCTTGGCCTCGAGCCCCTGGTCGGTGATCTCCACTTCGGCACCGAACTGGCGGAGCGCCTCCACGTGGAAGTTCACCGGGCGGGGCCCGATGCGGTCGCCGCCGACGAAGGGGACGAACGCCTCGCCGATGCGGTGCAGCAGCGGGCCCACCAGGAGAATGGGCATCCGGTTCAGCCCGCTGTAGGAGACCGGGATGCGGCTCTCCTCGAGGCCGTAGGGGTCGATCGCCACCCGGTCGCCGGAGATCTCGACCGCGGCACCCACCGATCGGAGCATGCCGGCGGTGATCTCCACGTCGCCCAGCCGGGGGGCGTTGGTGATGGCGCTCGGCTCCTCGGCCAGGAGGGCGGCGACCATCAGCTTGCTGACTGCGTTCTTGGAGCCGCTGATCCGGACGTCGCCGTGGAGCGGCCCGACCGGCTCGATGGCCCAGCTGGGCACCGAAGAAGGAGCCGTCACCCCGCCATTGTGGCATCCGCGGGGACCAGCTCCGGCGGGAGGGGCTCGGCGTGGACGATGTGCAGGCGGGTCGTCGTCCGGGTCATGGCCACGTAGAGCGCCCGCCGGCCGGTGGCCGGCGAGCCCTCGCCGATCACCGCCGCCGGCTCCACCAGGACGACGGCGTCGAACTCGAGGCCCTTGGCCTGGTCGACCGAGAGGAGGGCGACAGGGACGTCGAGCACGCCGGCGCCCTCGGGCCCCTGGGGGAGAGCAGGGCGCAGCTGGTCCAGGTACGACGCCGGGCAGATCACGGCCACCTTCCCCTCACCCACCGCGTCGAGCTCGGCGGCGGCCACCCTCGCCACCGTCTGGGCCAGGGCGGCGGGCATGACGGCGGTGACGACCGGGTCGACGCCGGCGCTGCGCACCGACGCCGGCGGGGCCAGCCCCGGGGTGGCGGCGGCGAGCACCCGGGCGGCGAGGTCCATCACCTCCGAGGGGGTCCGGTAGTTCACCGACAGCTCGGTGTGCGCCGGCGAGCGGCGGACCGGGAGGTAGGCGAGGATGTCGTCCCAGCGGGCCGGCGCCCACGGGCCGCTGGCCTGGCCCAGGTCGCCGACGAGGGTCATGGAACCGCCCGGGCAGCGGCGGGCCAGCATGCGCAGCTGCATTGGGGAAAGGTCCTGGGCCTCGTCGGCCAGGATGTGCCCGTAGGTGCGGGAGCGGAAGTCCAGGTGCTCGGGGTTGTCCTCGACGTCGGTCTGCTCCAGGTGGCGGAGGACGTCGCGGCGCATCTGGGCGTCGATGTTCGTCAGGTCGGCCATGACCCGCTCGTGCTCGAAGCGGCGCTCCTCGTCCCCTCCACGCCGGCGCCCGAGGCGGGTGCGGGACGGCGGGGGGCCGAGGAGGACCGACGCCTCGTCGAGCAGGGGCAGGTCGGCCTCGGTCCACCTGGCGTCGGCGGCGCGGGGGCTGCGCCGGCGGTGGAGTAGCTCCAACTCCTCGTCGCTGAGGGTCTTGCGGGCCGCGGAGCGCAGGAGCGCCCGGGAGCCGAACAGGTCGTGCACGAGGTCGTCGGGACTGAGGACGGGCCACATGCGCTCCAGGGCCGCCCGGACCGGCCGCTGGCGGAGGATGGTCTCCTCGAAGGACTCGAAATCCTCGCCCTCGCCCTCGTCGTCGTGGGCGGCCTGGCGGTGGAAGTGGCGGGCGACGAGTCGCTCCACGATGGGACGCCGGGCGTTGTGGGTGCCGGGCCGGCGCCGGGCCTGGGATGCGATGCGCCACGAGGCGTCCGAGGACAGGACCAGGCGCCGGCCGTTCCGCAGCAGGCTCAGCTCGGCGGGGAGCCCCCGGCCCCGGTCGGCGACGGCCCGGGCCAGCACGCCGGCCATGCGAGGGTCGCCCTTGACCCTGGCCGCCTCCGGGGAGTCGACGCCGGTGACCGCGGTGCCGACGAGGGTGGCCGGCGTGGCGAGGGTCACGCTGTGCTCGCCCAGTGCCGGCAACACGGCCTCGATGTAGCGGAGGAAGATGCGGTTGGGGCCGACGAGCAGGACGCCGGAGCGCTCCAGCGGGAAGCGGTGGGTGTAGAGCAGGTAGGCGGCGCGATGGAGGGCGACGGCCGTCTTGCCGGTACCCGGCCCGCCCTGGACCACCAGGATGCCGGGCAGGGGGGCGCGGATGATCTCGTCCTGCTCCCGCTGGATGGTGGCGACGATGTCCCCCATGCGGCCGGTGCGCGAGCGCCCCAGGGCGGCGAGCAGGGCGCCCTCGCCGACGAGGACCAGGTCGCTGGTGCGGTCGTCTACGTCGGCGCCTTCCCCCAGCAGCTCGTCGTCGAGGCCGACGACCCGCCGGCCCCGCAGGATCAGGTGGCGCCGGCGGGCCAGGCCCATGGCGTGGCGGGCGGTCGCCCGGTAGAAAGGCTCGGCGGCCGGCGCCCGCCAGTCGACGACCAGCGGCTCGTTGTCCTCGTCGGCCACCGCCACCCGGCCGATGTAGAGGTGGTCGCCGGCCAGGGGGTCGATGCGGCCGAACACCAGTCCGGCTTCGCCCACCTGGAGCTCGGCCAGGCGCCGGCCACGGGCCTCCATGCGCACGTCGCGCTCGATGCGGTTGGCGAACGTGCCGCCGGAGCCGTGCTCGAGCACGTCGGCCGCCAGCGCCCGGGCCTCGGCCCGCATGGCCTCCAGCCGGCGGTAGGCGTGGTCGACGACGGCCTGCTCGGCCTGGATCTCCGCCGTCTGGGGGTCCGCGCTCATGCTGCTTCCCACGTGAGGCGCCACCCGCCGCCGGAGCCGGCGCCCCGCCACACCCGGGCGGGCGCGGCGATGGTCGACCACCCGCCGGACCGGTTCGGCTCCCACCGGACGGCGAGCACCTCCAGGTCATCGAGGGTGCGGGCCTTGCGGAGATCGACCACGAAGGCGTCGTCCACGACGGCGATCCCGTAGGGCCACACGTCGACGACCCACGTGCCGTGCAGCTTGGCCGTCGCCCGCAGGGCCACCCGGTCGGTCGTCCCCTCGACGGTGGGTGTCTCGTTGGACGGGATGAGGACGACCTGGGCGCCGCCGATCATGCGGGCGCCGGTCTTGGCCTTCCAGGCGTTGAGGTGCTGGCGGAGGGCGGGGAGGGCCTTGTCCTTCAGCTCGTCGGTCAGCAGCCGGGCCTGCTTGCTGGGCAGGTAGGACTCGAACCGCCAGGCCCGCTCCCAGGTGCGGACGAACCCCATCCGGCGGGGCAGCGCCAGCTCGTCGGGGAGGAGGAACGCCTGGTCGCCGAGCCAGGTGGGCATGGCGCCGAACAGGTCAGGGGGCATGCGGAACTGCTCGACCCACACCTCCAGCACCCGCATGCAGGGACACATCTCGCCGCCGAAGGCCATCATCCCTCTTTCGGCATTCAGGTCGTGGTCCTCCAGCACGACCTTGCCCCTGCGCCAGGTGATCCGGTGTGCCTCCCCCTCGCAGTCGACCGTGGCCGTCACCTCGGGCAGCGGGTCGTACCAGCGGGGCTTGCGGGGCATGAGGGCGGTCAAGCGGCGGCGTCGATGGGCACGACCCGTGCCCACTGCGGGGCGGCCCAGGGGCGCCCGCCTCGCGCCGGGTTGCCGATGATCCCCACCACTACCTGCATGCCCTTGGGCGCCTCCGCCGGCCAAGGGGTCATGCCGTCGGTCAGGACGACGACCACCGACGGCCGCGGGCGCAGCTTGGCCGCCGCCGCCAGGCCGGCGCCCATGTCGGTGCCGCCGCCGCCGACGAGGTTGATCTGCCGGACGTTGCTCACGTGCTGGACGGTCTGGGCGGCGGCGTCGACGGCCATCACCCGAACCCGGTTGCGGGCCAGGCCCACCCCCTTCAGCAGCCCGTCGACCTCGGCCAGCACGACGGCCAGGTCCTCCTCGGCCATGCTCCCGGACGTGTCGCACAGCACCAGCACCTCGGGGACCGGCCGCTCCAGCGCCGGCATGACGATGTCGGGGCTGGCCGAGGCCCGCCTCGACGGGCGCCGGTAGGTGTAGTCGACCCGGCCGCTCACCTGGGACAGGCCCTTGCGGATCTCGGCGGCCAGCACCCTTCGCCAGTCGACCTTGGGATCGAGCATGTCCTCGGCCCACCTTCTCCACCCCGCGGAGAGGCGGCCGGCGCCGCCCTTGGCGAACTCGAGGACCGCGGCGGCGACCTGGGAGCGCAGGAGGTGCTGCTCCCCCGGGGGGAGGCCGCCGGGATGGGTGGGATCCAGCTCCCACTCCCGGTGGCGGCTGTCGGACCCGCTGCCGCAGTCCGGCTCGCTGTCGGTGTCGTCGTGGGGGGCGCGGTAGTACTCCTCGGCCAGCCGGCCCGCCTTCCACCCGAGGTCGTGGGGGACGACCCGGTCGTCAGGGAGGCGCAGGCCGGTGCCGATCAGGTCGTCGTTGATCTCGGCGTCGGCGGCCAGGGCCCAGTCCTTGCCCGAGCCCCCATGGACGCCGGCGTGCCTGGCCCGGCCGGCGTGGTCGCGCACCAGGTGGCCGGCGTGGTGGACCAGGAGGCCGCCGATGATGGGGACGCTGGTGCGTTCGACGAAATCAGGGTCGACGTAGAGCCGCCAGGACTCGTCGACGGCCGCGCTCTTGACGCCGGGCGACGCGATCACCGGGGAGGCGAAGAGTGCGGCGGTCAGGTACGGGTAGCGGCGGACCGCCCACAGCCGGGCCGCCAGCAGCTTGTGGGTGTTGAGCTCCACGGGAGGATCAAGGCTAGCCCTCCGTGCTCAGTTGCGCGCCCCGTCCAGCCAGCCGGCGTCCTTGAGGAGGGGGAGGAAGAGCTTCACTTCGGGGGGCGCGGCCACGCCGGCGGGGCGGCACTGGGCCAGCACCCTCGCCGCCACCGCGCCCACGTCGGGCGCGTGCTCGCCCACCTTGCCGACGACTTTCCACGCCGCCAGCCAGCGGGGGCCGGTGGCGTTGGCGGCGACGGCGGCGGCGACGGAGGACAGCACGGCGTGGGCCCGGTCGTGACGCTCGGGCACCTCGAAGGCGTCGGGGTCGGCCAGGACCTCCTCGGGGTCGGGCAGGTCCATCTCCAGGTGCCACATGAGCAGCTCGATGCCGGGCCCCTCGCCGACGGCGCCGGTGAGCAGGGCGGTCTCGGCCTCGGTGCTGGCGCCGGCGGCGTTGGCCGCGGCCCAGAGCCTCGCCGCCATGTCCCACGTTCTCGGGCTCGGCCAGCCTCTGCCGGCCCGTGCCGCGTCGGACGGGAGCTCGCACGCCAGACCCGGCCGGACGTTGATGAACGCCGCCACCAGGCTCCGGGTGTAGGGGATCTCCGTCTCCCAGTCGGGGGGCAAGGTGGGCACCTGGGGCGCCTCGAACCCGCTGACCAGGCCCTGGGCGAACGCCGCCGGCTCCACGGTCCAGTCGAGATGGCAGAACCGGTTGGCCAGGGGGGCGGCCAGGTCCCACCCGTCGGCCGCCTGCTCGGGCGGGTTGGCGGCGGCGATGACCACCACGCCGTCAGGGAGCGGTAGGTCCCCCACGACCCGTTCGAGGACGACCCGCAGGAGCGCCGCTTGCACCGCCGGGGGGGCGGTGGAGATCTCGTCGAGGAACAGCACGCCCGTTCCGGCCACCGCCAGCCGCTGGGCCCAGCGGGGCGGGGCGAACCGGACCTCGCCGGCGGTCACGATGGGCAGGCCGGCGAAGTCCGACGGCTCCCGGATGGCGGCGATCACCGTCTCGCACGGCACCCCCATGCCGGCGGCCATGGCGGTGATGGCCGACGTCTTGCCCGTGCCGGGAGCACCCCACAGCAGCACCGGCACGCCGGCGGCGACGGCGATCCCCAGGGCCTCCACCGTGGTGTGCTGGCTCACGAGGTGAGGCTACCCCCGCCTCCCCCTCCCGTTCTGGTTGCACCTACCCGCGTATATGGCGGGCAGGTGCAACCAGTTCAGGCGGCGCTTCGGCGGAGGTGCGAACGGACGGCGGCGACGAACAGTTCCGGCTCCTGGACGAGCTGGTGCCAGTTCACCCGCACGATCGTCCAGCCGGCGGCGGCGAGAAGGAGATCCCGCCGATGGTCGGCTTCCACGTCGAGCCAGCTCCAATGGTGCCGCCGGCTGTCGGCTTCGATGACGAGCCGTGCGGCGCGGAGGATGAAGTCCACTCGACCGATGGGCGCCGTGGTGCCGCCCACGGAGGCCTGCCGCTCCGCCTGCTCGATCCCGTACGCCTCCAGCACCGCCACTACCAGGGCCTCGAGCGCGCTCGCCGGCGGGATGTAGTCATCGGCGCGTACGGCGAGGAGCTGCCGGGTCAGCGCCGTCCCGTCCCGCCCTCGCCGCCCGGTCTCGGCCAGCATCTGGCCGAGCTGCTGGACGGTGGTGAGCTTCATCGCCAGGGCGTTGTCGAGGGCCCGCTCCGCCCGCTTCGGGTGCTCGGAGCCACATAGGTCGAGCACGGTGCGCTCGACCGAGATGGTCGGGATGCCGTCCACGACACGGATCTGGTGTGGCGGCAGGAACCGTGAGTCATGGAGCCGTGTGGCCGGCGTGCGGACGCTGAGCGCCCGCCCCTGTGTCACCTCGACAGGCCCGGGGTGGAACCCCGGGAGGCGCCAGAGAGCCGCAGCCGATCGCCGGGCCGCCGCCGCGCCGACGCCCGCCGCCAGCACCGCGGCCAGCAACCGCTGCTCCCACGTCTGTACGGCGCCGGCCACTCGGTAGACGCCTCTGGCAGCGATGCTCCAGCGTCCGCTCCGTAGCCGGCCCTCGATCTGGCGGATGGTCATGCCATGGGCGAGCGCCTGCTCGCGACCGATGAGGCTGTGCTGTCGTTCAGCCAGCTCGTTGATCCGGTCCATCCGCCAAGAATGCCGACGGGGTGCGACATCACCCCGTTTTGGTTGCAGTTGACCACCGCATGCGCGGGTAGGTGCAACCAGAACGTAGGTGTGGCTTGATTGGTTGTCGCAGGCTGCCGATACGATCACGATGGTGGTCCTCTCCCCCCGCTCCCTGCTTGAGCGATCGCGCACGCCCGGCGGGCGGAAGATGATCCGTTACAGCCTGGTGTCGGTCATTTCGGTGGTCGTCTCCCAGATCGTGCTGTTCATCGCCCAGTCGTTCTATTCGGCCCGTACGTCCAACATCATCGCGGTGTGCGTGTCGGCGGTGCCGTCGTACTACCTGAACCGGAAATGGGCGTGGGGCAAGTCGGGGAAGTCGCACCTGATGAAGGAGATCGTCCCCTTCTGGAGCCTGGCCCTGCTGGGGCTCATCTTCTCCACGTGGGCGGCCGACTTCGCCGAGACCAACGCCCACCACATCACCAGCTCGGTCCTCGGGGCCCGGCTGGTCGTGAACTTCGCCGCTCTCGCCGCCTTCGGCATCCTCTGGGTCGGGAAGTTCTTCATCTTCAACCGCCTCATGTTCGCCCACCGGCCCGAGCCCTCCCTCCCGGCTGGGGGGTGAGCTTCGACGAGGCGGTCGACCGCCTCATCCCTCTCGACGCCGGCGCCGGTGCCGAGGCGGCAGCACTCCAGGACCGGCTGGCCAAGCCGCGGGGCGCCCTCGGTCGTCTGGAGACGGTCGGCATCCAGCTGGCCGGCATCGCCGGCGCCTGCCCGCCGCCGGTCCCCGCGCCGGCCACCGTCGCCGTCTTCGCCGGCGACCACGGGGTGCTGGCCGAGAGCGTGACCCCGTGGCCCCAGGAGGTCACCGCCCAGATGGTCGCCGCCTTCTGCGCCGGCGGCGCGGCGGTCAACGTGCTGGCCCGTCACGCCGGCGCCGAGGTGGTCGTGGTCGACGTGGGCGTGGCCGCCGACCTGGCGCCGGCGCCCGGGCTGCTGCAGCGCAAGGTCCGGCACGGGACGGCCAACCTGCTCTGGGGCTCGGCCATGTCCGCCGCCGAGGCCCGCCAGGCCCTCGACGTCGGCGCCGGCGTCGCCGCCGACGCGGTCGCGGCCGGCGCCCGGTGCCTGGTCACCGGCGACATGGGCATCGGCAACACCACCGCCTCGGCGGCCCTTGTCGCCGTCCTCACCGGTAGGCCGCCGGCCGACGTGACCGGCCGGGGGACAGGCATCGACGACGCCACCTTCATCCGCAAGGCTCTGGTCGTAGAAGCGGCGGCGTTCCGGGCCCGTGGTTTGCGCCCGCTCGACGTCCTGGCCTCGGTCGGTGGCCTGGAGATCGCCGCCATCGCCGGCTTCATCGTCGCCGGCGCCGCCGCCCGGGTGCCGGTCGTCGTCGACGGCGTCATCGCCCTCGCCGGCCTGCTGGCGGCCGCCGCCCTGGCCCCCGCCTGCGTCGACTACTGCATCGCCGGCCACCGCTCCACCGAGCCGGGCGCCACCGCCGCCCTCGATCACCTGGGCCTGGAGCCGCTGCTCGACCTCGGCATGCGCCTGGGCGAAGGCACGGGCGCCGTCCTGGCCGTCCCT
>DATLHA010000079.1:0-7098 GCA_035540095.1 Acidimicrobiales bacterium
CTACCGAGCGAGGTCCCCAGACCGGGGACGGTGGCGGAGTGTCATATGCGGGCCTGGTTCTCGACCTGCACCGCCCCCAGCGCGGTGTACAGCTTCTTCATGAGGTAGTTCTCCTCGTTGTCGAGGGTGGCTCCTCCGAGGCTGGCGATGCCGAGGGTGCGGCGGTTGGGGGCGTCCCAGGTGGCGGCCCGGGTGGCGATGACCCGGTCGGCGATCATGTCCATGGCCCGGTCGAGGGAGAGCTCCTCCCATGCCGTGCCGTGGGGCCGGCGGTACCTCACCTTGTACTCGCGGGCCGGCCCGGTGACGAGCTGCTTGGTGGCCGAGCCCTTGGGGCACAGGCGGCCCCGGGAGATGGGGCTGTCGGGGTCGCCCTCGACCTGGATGACCTCCTCGTCCTTGACGTAGACGCGCTGGCCGCAGCCGACCGCGCAGTACGGGCACACCGAGGCCACGACCCGATCGGCCGTCTCGGTCCGGGCCTCCAGCGCCGCCGAGGCCGACGACTGCGCGGCATCGGCCAGACCGAGCCGGTCGTCGCCGGCCAGCTGGCGCAGCACCGGCCACGAGGCGAGGCGCCGGCGTGGGTTCACACTTCGCTGTCGAGGGTGCGCTTTGCCGCCGCCACCACCTCGGCCAGGGCCTCGGCCCGGGACACACCGGCGGTGCGGACCAGCTCGGCGATGAACTGGCCGGCGAGGTACGTCGACAGCGGTGCGTTCATCCGCTCGCTGCCGTGGGCCACGATGCGGGCCAGCTCGAGGACCGTCTCCTTCTCCACATCGGTGAGATCCAGCGCCAGCGCCTCGGCGAAGCGGTCTGGGTAGTTTTCGCTCATGCCCCTCACCGCCCGACCTCGGGTGACCCGGATGGCCGAGCGTACCGCCTCGCCGTTGCCGCCACGCGCTCGGCGACAGCCAGGTCCTCCGGCCGGTTGACGTTGAGGGTGGCCCGCCCCAGGTCGACGATGACCACGTGCGGCGGGAGCAGCGCCGCGGCCCGGGCGCCGGCACCCAGCGCCCCGACCCGGGCGGCCAGCGCCGGCGCCGGGTAGGCGGCCAGCAGCGGGTTCGGCCCACCCTCGGCGCCGGCTGCCGCCGCCTCGGCGCCGGCGTCGAGCGCGGCGAGCACGGCACGGAGGTGGACGGCCTCGAGCAGGGGCAGGTCGACGGCCAGCACCAGGGCTACCGCCGCGTCGGCCACCGCGTCCAGGCCGGCGGCGATCGCCGGCACCGGGCCCCCGCCCGGCTCGACCTCCATGACGAAGGTCACCCCGCCCACGGCCGTGGGCCGGTGCGGCCCGACGACCACCAGCCGGTCGCACACCGGCCGGGCGGCGCCGAGCACCCGGTCCAGCAGGCTCACCCCGCCGACGCGTAAGGCGGCCTTGTCCAGCCCACCCATGCGCCGCCCGGCGCCCCCGGCCAGGATGACGCCGGCGACGGCCCCGCCCACTACGGCCGGGCGGTCGTGGTGGTCGTGGCCCGGTTCCCCCCAAGAGGCGGGACCGGCCGGGGCGCCGGCGTCTCCACGCAGCCGGCCTGGCGGCCGAGCAGGCGCCAGGCCTGGATGTCGCCCACCCCGTACTCGGTGCGGCTCAGGGTCTGCTCCAGGAGGGCCTCGTGCATGATGGCGTTCTTGCTCTGGACGTGACCCAGCCCGAAGACGTGTCCCAGCTCGTGCAGGATGACCCGGCCCCATGAGATGCCCTCGCCGTAGCCGTCGGGGATCGGCGTCTCCCGGGAGATGTCGATGCGGGCGTCGGCGTTGAGGTTGAGCATGCCGGTGACGATGGCGCCGTCGACCACGTGGCCGTTCCCCATGCCGGCGATCACGACGTCGTTCCGGCCGACGCTGCCCAGCCGGCCCCAGCTGACCACGATCGGCGCCCACCGCTCGCCGTAGCGGGCCGGGTTGTAGGCCTGGCGGCCGAAGTCGAACCGGTCGGCATCGGTGAGGCCGTCGTCGACGAAGGTGTAGCCGCCGACCTCGGCGATCATCCGGAACGCCTGGCGGACGTCGGCCACGCCCCCGGCGGGAGCGTCGGCGGGGTTGATGATGAAGTGGATCGGCTCGCAGGGGTTGAACCGGATCGGTTTGCAGCCGTCGGGCGTGGTGAAGAGGAACGAGTAGTTGAACGGCAGGGCACCGGTGGTGCCCCGGTCGCGGTTGTCGTGGCCCCTGGCCGGGCATGCCGGGTCGTCGACGGGCGGCGCCCCGCCGGCGGCGGCGGGCACCGTGGCGTCGGGGCCGTCGTCGCCCCCGCCGACCAAGGCCGTGGCCGCGAGGGCCAAGGCGATGAGGGCGACGACCACGGCCACGATCAAGGGCGCCCGCCCGCTCCCGGTGCCCTCCTGGGTGAGGTTCCCCTCCACGCGGAAGGACTCCTGACCCTCCGCCTTCGCCACCACCTGGAACGGCCGCTCGGCCGTGCCCCGCCGCAGGCGGTGCTTCGGGCTGACGCGCAGGTTGGCCGAGGCGATGGTGCCCGCGTCGACCTCGAGGGTGATCGGTTCGACGTCGAAGTCCAGGTTGCCGTCGGGGTCGTCGGCCCGGAGACGGGCCCGCACCGGGTGGTTGCCCCGGTTGGAGAGGGCGACGGTGTGGTGCGACGGCCCGCTGCCCTGCGCGGTGGTGGGGTTCATCGTCAGCAGGGTGTCGGTGATCACGGCCACGTCGACCACGCCCTCTGCCGTGGTCGAGACCGACTTGTCGCGGACCGACGTCACCGTGACGGTGAACGGCAGGGGACCGGCCGGCGGTTTGGGCGCCTTGGGCAGCCGGAACAGCACTTTCACCGCGCCCTCGCCCCCGGGCGGCACGACGATCGTCGGAGGGGTCACCCACCCCCATTGGGCGGCGTTGCGATCGATGGCGAAGGAGAACTCGTCCTCGCCCGTACCGGTGTTGGTGACCCGCACCTCTCCGCCGGTGACATCGAGAGCGGCGACCGAGATCGGGCGCGGGACGATCACCGCGTCAACCCCCATGACCAGGACACTATCCGGCTGATCGCCTGGCAGGGGGTCCAGCGTGGACAGGTAGGATGCAGCCGATGACGGGGTCGCAGGAGGACGAGGCGGGCCTCGACCGGATCGCCACCGTCCCCAACGCCATCTCGGTCCTCCGGCTCCTCTGCGTCCCGGTGTTCCTGTGGCTCCTGTTCGGCCGGGAGAACCGGCTGGGGGCGGCGCTCCTCCTGGGGGGACTGGGCGCCACCGACTGGGTGGACGGCTACATCGCCCGCCATTTCAACCAGGTCTCGAACCTGGGGAAGGTGCTCGACCCCATCGCCGACAAGGTGCTGCTGGTCACGGGGATGATCGCCATCCTGATCGACGGCTCCGTGCCGCCAGTCATCTTCTGGCCCGCCATCGCCCGGGAGGTGCTGGTGGCCGGGGTCACCGTGCTCCTGGGCGCCATGGGCTCGAAGCGGATCGACGTCAGCTGGGCCGGCAAGTGCGGCACCCTGCTGATGATGGTGGCCTTCCCGCTCTTCCTGTGGGGCCACGGCGAGGGGCCGGCCTACGCCCTGGCGTGGGTCGTGGCCGTCGCCGGTCTCGTCATGGCCTGGTACGCGGCGGCGACCTACGTGGCGCCCGCCCGTGAGGCGCTCCGCGAAGGCCGGGCCGGTAGGTTGGCGACATGAAAGCCTCGCCGAGGTGGCGGGCATGAAAGCCGTGATCATGGCCGGCGGCGAGGGCACCCGCCTGCGGCCACTGACGTCCAATCAGCCCAAGCCCCTGATGCCCTTGGCCAACCGGCCGATGATGGAGCACATCGTGCGGCTGCTGAAGTCGCACGGCTTCGAGGACATCGTCGTCACGCTGGCCTTCCTGCCCCAGACCATCCGCACCTACTTCGGCGACGGCGCCGAGTTCGGGGTGCGCATGGTCTATGCCACCGAGGAGACGCCCCTCGGCACGGCGGGATCTGTGCGCAACGCCCGAGCCGAGCTCGACGAGCCCTTCCTGGTCATCTCCGGCGACGTCCTGACCGACATCGACCTCAGCGAGCTGGTCGCCGTCCACGAGCGCAAGGGCTCGCTGACCACCCTGGCCCTGAAGGCCATGGAGAACCCGCTGGAGTTCGGCATCGTCATCACCCGGGAGGACGGCTCGATCGAGCGGTTCCTCGAGAAGCCCACGTGGGGCCAGGTCTTCTCCGACACGGTCAACACGGGCATCTACGTCTGCGACCCTGCGGTGTTCGACTACATCCCCGAGGGCCAGTCGGTCGACTTCTCCAGTGACGTCTTCCCGCGACTGCTGGCCGACGGCAAGCCGATCTTCGGGCACATCGCCGAGGGCTACTGGGAGGACGTCGGCACCCTGGAGGCCTACCTCAAGGCCCACCGTGACGTGCTCGACGGCAAGGTGTCCCTCGACGTGCCCGGCTTCCGCATCGCCGAGGGCATCTGGCTGGGGGAGGGGGCCGAGGTCGACCCGGGGGCCGACGTCGCCGGCCCGGCGATCATCGGCGACTACTGCCGGGTCGAGGCCGGCGCCCAGCTTCATGAGTACTCCGTGCTCGGCACCAACGTCATGGTCCGCTCCGATGCCTATCTGGAGCGGTCGGTCGTCCACGACAACGCCTACATCAGCCAGGGCGTGCGCCTGCGAGGATCGGTGATCGGCCGGTCCACGGACCTGCGCGGCTTCGCCCGCTGCGAGGAGGGGGTGGTCCTCGGCGACAACTGCTTCGTCGGAGAGCACGCGGTGGTCAACCCCGGCGTGAAGATCTACCCGTTCAAGACCGTCGAGCCCGGGGCCATCATCAACTCCTCGATCGTCTGGGAGTCCCGCGGCGCCCGGAACCTGTTCACCCGCAACGGGGTCACCGGGCTGGCGAATGTCGACATCACCCCCGAGCTGGCCTGCCGGGTGGCCATGGCCTACGCCACCACCATGAAGAAGGGGTCGACGGTCACCACCTCCCGCGACTCCAGCCGGGCGGCCCGGGCGCTCAAGCGGGCGGTCATGGCCGGGCTCAACGCCGCCGGCGTCGACGTCACCGACCTCGAGATGTCGCCCGTGCCCGTCACCCGGTTCCACGTCCGCCGGTCCCAGGGCCAGGGCGGGATCACCGTCCGCCTGGCGAGAGGTGATCCTCAATCCGTCACCTTGAGGTTCCTCGACGCCGACGGCACCGACATCGACGAGGCGGCCCAGCGCAAGATCGAGCGCTACTTCTACCGCGAGGACTTCCGGCGGGCCTTCGCGGCCGACATCGGCGACATCGCCTACCCGGCCCGGGCCCTGGAGCATTACTCGGCCACCATGCTGGCCGGCGTCGACGCCCAGATCATCCCCGGCGCCGGCTTCCAGCTGGTGCTCGACTACGCCTTCGGTTCGACCTCCCTGGTCATGCCCAACGTCCTCTCCAAGCTGGGAGCCGACGTGCTGTCGGTCAACCCCTATGCCTTCACCGCCGGCGCCGCCGCCTTCGAGCCCAAGGCCCACGCCGGCCGGGTGGCCGAGCTCGTCCGGTCCTCCGGGGCCCACCTGGGGGCGGTCATCGACCCCGACGGGGAGCGGTTGACCCTCGTCGACGACGAGGGCCACGTCCTGTCCGACGAGCAGGCCCTCCTCGTCCTCGTCACCCTGGTGTCCTCCCAGCAGCAGGGGGCTCGCATCGCCCTGCCCGTGTCCGCCAGCTCGGCGGCCGAACGCATCGCCCGGGAGGCCGGCGCCGAGGTGATCTGGACCAAGGTGTCCTCCAGCCACATCATGGACGTGGCCGAGTCCACCGAGGGCGTGGTGCTCGCCGCCAGCCAGGACGGGGGGTTCATCTTCCCCGCCTTCCTGCCCGCCTACGACGCCACCGCCGCCCTGGTGCACCTGCTCGAGCTCCTCGCCCGGTCCGGCCTCCGACTGTCGAAGGTGGTGGCCGGGCTGCCCCGCCTCCACATGGCGCATGAGAGCGTCGTCACCCCCTGGGAGCAGAAGGGGCTGGTCATGCGCCGGGTCGTGGAGGCGGCGAAGGACAGAGAGGTGGTGCTGGTCGACGGGGTCAAGATCCTGCACGAGGACGGCTGGGCGCTGATCCTGCCCGACCCCGACGAGCCGGTCACCCACGTGTGGGCCGAGGGCCCCTCCGACGTCGAGGCCCGCCACCTGGCCCAGGAGTACGCCCGCCGCATCCGCCAGCTCTTGCGCTGACGCGGTGGGCCACACTGGCGGCGGACCCGAGTCGCGCCGCCGGGGTGCCGCTGGGCGCTAGCGTCTCGCGCCATGAAGGTGCCCGAGGACAGGCGGTACACCAAGGACCACGAGTGGGCCATGCTCGACGGTGGCCGGGTGCGGATCGGCATCACGGACTACGCGCAGGACGCTCTGGGCGACGTGGTGTTCGTACAATTGCCGGCGGTGGGGACGGTGGTCGAGGCCGGAGGGGCCTGCAGCGAGGTGGAGTCGACAAAATCGGTCTCCGACGTCTATTCGCCGGTGGCCGGCACGGTGGTCGAGATCAACGCCGAGCTGGCGGACGCGCCCCAGCGCCTGAACGAGGATCCCTACGGCGCGGGCTGGATCTGCGCCGTCGAGCCGTCCTCGCCGGCCACGCTAGACGACCTGCTCGATGCCGGCGCCTACTCCACGCTGATCGGCTCCTGATGCCGACCGACCTCTTCTGCACCAAGTGTGGGCACGGCAACGCCCTCGATGCCCGGTTCTGCTCCTCGTGCGGCACGCCGCTGGAGCTCGCCGACTCGGGGGAGGAGACCACGATCACCTTCGCCCCTGTCGATGGCGCCGGGGAGCCCATCGACGACGAGGTGGCCGTCGCCCTCAGCGAGATGACCGAGACCGCCGCCATGGTGGTGGTCAAGCGCGGCCCCAACGCCGGCTCCAAGTTCGTGATGGAGGGCGACGTCACCCGTGCCGGCCGCCATCCCGACTCCGACATCTTCCTCGACGACATCACCGTCTCCCGCCGTCACGCCGAGATCGTCCGCAACCCCGACGGCTACAGCGTGCGCGACGCCGGCTCCTTGAACGGCACCTACCTCAACCGGGAGCGCATCGACGACGCGCCCCTGGCCAACGGCGACGAGCTGCAGATCGGGAAGTTCCGCCTGGTCTTCTTCGCCGGCGGGCC
>DATLHA010000080.1:0-4730 GCA_035540095.1 Acidimicrobiales bacterium
GCGTCCGAGGAGCTTGCGGGCGTCGGCCGCATCGCCGCCGGCCACCAGCCACGCCACCCGGCAGTCGGCCTGCTCGTACTCGAACAGCACTCGCGCCGCGGTGGGGATGATCCACTTGCTGCGCACGCTGGCCGGGTCGACTGCGACCAGCAGCAGATGGAAGGTGGTCAGCAGCTCACGGACCGTGCGCGGGTGGCCGCTCACGGGAACGAGGGCCAGATCGGGGGCGGGGTTCGTTGCCACGGCGGGAGGAAGGTAACCCAACTATGTTCCTGGGAGCGAGATCAGGAGGATCCAATGGGAGTCGACGGCGACCTCTACCGGTTGGTGCTGGTGCTTCACATCCTCTCGGCCATCATCGGCTTCGGAGCGATGTTCATCGCCGGCTTCTATGGCAACGAGGCCCGGAGCCTCCCGGGACGCGAGGGGCTGGCCGTCGCCGAGACGACGCTGAGGGTCACCGGCCGCATCCCCACCGTGGCGGTGTGCGCGGTGCCGATCCTCGGCATCCTGCTCATCCTCCTCAGCGACGACACGTGGAGGTTCAGCGAGGCATGGATCTCGCTCTCGTTCCTGCTGTACTTCGTGCTCATGGGGCTGGCCACCGGGATCCAGGTGCCCACCATCCGCAAGATGGTGGCCATGCGGGCCGGGGCCGACGGGGCCCAGTCGCAGGAGATGCAGGCCATGGGCAAGAAGGCGGCCACGGTGAGTGCCGTCGTCAACGTCCTCTGGGTGGTCATCCTCTTCCTGATGGTGTTCAAGCCCGGCCACTGACCGTGCACCCGATGGAGCGGCTGCGGATGGTGGCCCGGGCGTCGGGAGAAGAGCCTGGCCTCCTGGCTCGGGAGGCCGCCGCCGCCCTCGCCGGGTGCGCCGACGATCCCCGGGCCCTGGTCCTGGCCTGCCGGCGACTCGTCGAGCGCCAGCCGGCGTCGGGCCCCATGTGGTGGCTGGCCGCCCGGGTGGTGGCCGCCGCCGACCCGGGGACCGAAGCGTGGCTGTCGGCGGAGCTGCTGCGCGAGGACCCGACACCCGCCGTCGTGGCCGCCTCGCTCCCGGACGACGCCGTGCTGACGGTGCTGGGGTGGCCCGAGCAGGTGACCGAAGCCCTTCGCCGGCGAGGCGACGCCCGGGCCCTGGTCGTCGACGCCTTGGGCGACGGCTCGCCACTCGTGGCGGCCCTCGACCGCGCCGGCTCCGACGCCTCCCTCGTCCCCGAGGGCGGGATCGGGGCCGCGGTGGCGAGCAGCACGCTGGTGCTGCTCGACGCGTCGGCCGTGGGCCCCGGAGGCTTCCTGGCCGTCTCCGGGTCCCACGCCGCCGCCGCGGTCGCCTACACCGAGGAGATTCCCGTCTGGGTCGTCGCCGGCGCCGGCCGCGTCCTTCCCGCCCGGCTGTGGGGCGCCCTGGTCGACAAGGTCACCGCCCTCGGCGACCCCTGGGATACCGACTGGGAGGTGGTCCCTCTCGAACTAGCCACGGCCGTCGTCGGCCCGGAGGGTCCGCTCAGCCCGGCGGACGCCCTCGAGTCGGTCGACTGCCCGGACGCCCCGGAACTGACCGCCACCGGTTCCGGGTAGGTTCCGGCCATGGGCCGGATGGTGGAGTTCCCGAGCGACGGTGCTACCGGCGGCGGTTACCTGGCGCCGGCCAGCGAAGGCGCCGGCCTGGGAGTCATCGTCGTCCAGGAGTGGTGGGGCCTGGTCGACCACATCGTCGACGTCTGCGACCGCTTCGCCGCCGAGGGGTTCACCGCTCTGGCGCCCGACCTGTACCACGGCAGGACGGTGCCGAACCGGGAGCCCTACGAAGCGGCCGAGGTGGCCATGGCCCTCGACTTGGAGCGGGCGGCCCGCGACCTCTCCGGCGCCGCCGACTTCCTGCAGGCTCACCAGGCTGTCCGGGGCCAGGGCGTGGGGGTCGTCGGGTTCTCCATGGGCGGCGGCCTCGCCCTGTGGCTGGCGACGCTGCGACCCGACGCCGTCCGCGCCGCCGTGCCCTTCTACGGCATCGCCCCCGACGGGGTGGAGCCGGACTGGTCCGCCCTTTCCGCAGCCGTCGAGGGTCACTACGCCGAGCACGACGACATCGCCTCACCAGAGGCGGTGGCCGCGTTCGAGTCCCGACTCACCGAGACCGGCACCGACGTGCGCCTCTTCACCTATCCCGGCACCGGCCACGCCTTCTTCAACGACAGCCGTCCCGAGGTCTACGACGAGGAGGCGGCCCGCCAGGCGTGGGTGCGCACGCTGGAGTTCCTCCGCTCCAAGCTCGGATGACCGCTGGCGCCACCTCCCGGGCCGCTTACCGGAGGCTCTCCTCCTCGTCGACCGGCTCTTCGATCGCCTGCTCGTAGGCGTCGGCTTCGGGCGCCTCTGGATCGGAGGACACCTCCATGAAGCCGGCGACGCTCGCGACCGGCTGGGCCTGCTCTGCGGCGTCGGGCTCGGGGACCTCGAGATCACTCATGCGCCTGTTTCTACCCCGTCGCTCGGGGTAGTCCCCTTTTTATGGGGCATGGAAGGTCGCCCAACAACCGTGAGGTCGACGAGGAGCTCTTCCTCGGCGTCCTTCGTGACGCCATAGCCGCCCTCGAGGACAAGGACATCCCCTACGTGCTCATGGGCGGGATCAGCTCGGCCACCCTCGGCCGCCCGCGGGGCACGAACGACATCGACCTCTTCGTCGAGCCCGACAACGCCCGCCTGACCCTCGACGCGCTCGAGGCCAGCGGCTTCACCACCCAGGAAACCGATCCTCGCTGGCTCTACAAGGGGTTCAAGGAGGACATCCTCGTCGACGTGATCTTCCGCTCCACCGGCGACATCTACCTCGACGACGAGATGCTGGCCCACGCCCGGGTGGTCGACGTGCGGGGCTGCGCCTGCCGGATCATCGCCCCCGAGGATCTGCTGATCATCAAGGCCCTGACTGCGGACGAGCACATGCCCCATCACTGGCACGACGCCCTGGGCGTGATCACGGGCTCGGACCTGGATTGGGACTACCTGGTGTGCCGGGCCCGCCGCCACGGCGCCCGGCGGGTGCTCAGCCTCCTCCTGTATGCCCAGTCCAACGACCTGGGAGTGCCCGTGAGACCGGTCAAAGCCCTCTTCGACGCCATCTTCGCCTCATGACCGCCGAACCCGAGGACTACGTGACCCAGCGCGTGCGTGACGCACTGACCGCCGACGAGCGGGTGGCGGAGATGGGGGTGGAGGTGCGTATCGCCGCCGGCAAGGTGTTCCTCACCGGCCAGGTCCCCACCGAGGAGCGCCGGCAGGCCGTCGGTGTCGTCGCCCGGGAGGTCCTGCCCGACTACGAGGTCCACAACGAGACCGTCGTCACCGAGCTCGGCGACGCACCGCGCGTGGAGAGGATTTCATGAGCGGCCCGGCCGGCTGCGTGCCGGAGCGCAATGGAGGCCGGTCCGGCAAGCACTCACGGGGGCGCCCCCGAAGGGAGGCGAACCGATGATTCGTGTAGCCGCCGTCGGCGACATCCACTTCGGCCCCGACTCCGCCGGCACCCTGCGCCCCCACCTCGAAGACATCGCCGAGCAGGCCGACGTCTTCCTGCTGGCCGGCGACCTGACCCGCCTCGGCGTTGCCGAGGAGGCGTCCGTCCTCGCCGAGGAGCTCCGAGGGCTGCCCCTGCCGATCGTGGCCGTGCTCGGCAACCACGACTACCACTCCGACCGGGAGAAGGAGGTCGCCGACGTGCTGGCCGACGCCGGCGTGGAGCTCCTGGAAGGCACGGCAACGGTCGTTGACGTCGACGGCACCCCGGTGGGCATCGCCGGCGTCAAGGGCTTCGGCACCGGCTTCCCCGGCGCCAGTGGCAGCGACTTCGGGGAGCCGATGATGAAGGCGTTCGTCCGCCACGCGCAGGAGGCGGCGGACTCGCTGCGGGAGGCGCTGGAGGAGCTGGCCGGGGCCGGCGTGGACCGACGGGTCGCCCTCATGCACTACGCCCCCACCGAGGGCACCCTCCGCGGCGAGCGGCTGGAGATCTACCCGTTCCTCGGCAGCTACTTCCTGGGCGAGGCCGTCGACCGGGCCGGCGCCGACCTGGCCATCCACGGCCACGCCCACGGCGGCACCGAGAAAGGCTTCACGCCCGGTGGCATCCAGGTCCGCAACGTGGCCCAGCCGGTGATCAACCGGGCATATAACGTCTATTGCCTCGATTGCGACGTGCCTCCCGCCGGCTGACCTTCGGCGGCCCCATGTGGATGCGTGACCCTCGGGGCTCGTCGCCGCCGGCGTACAGGGCCATGCCGAAGGCGAGGACGAGCAGGCCGACGCCGGAGGTGGTCAGGATCCGCCTCTGGGCCGCCTCCTTGCAGACGGAGTTGCCCTCGCCAGAGAGCACATAGCCGGCGGGGCCGCAGTTGTCGCCCCTGATGTCGACCCGGAAGGGGCCGAAGCGCTCGGTGGCCGGGCTCACGGGAAGGACCGCGGCGCCGACCATGCAGAGGAGTGCGAGCCCGATGAGCCCGAACCCGATGGCCTTGCTTCTTCTCAAGTGACCCTCCTGTCACTCACAGTGACATCCGCCCGTCGCGTTATCGACCGCCGGGGGCCGGAACTTGAGTCATTCGACCTATTGACGCTGGTGCACCCGCACTACGGCCGCAGCGACACCCGCGACCGGTCGAGGGCGGCGACCGTGTAGGTGGCGCCGGCGTTCCACAGCAGCCAGTCGGGCACACCGATGGCGGCGGC
>DATLHA010000081.1:0-61034 GCA_035540095.1 Acidimicrobiales bacterium
GATCACCTTGACCCGCCGGCGGGTCTCGCCGAAGGTGCGCTCGATGAAGTTGGAGTGACGGATGCGGGCGTGGTGGCCGGCGGGGAAGCGCAGGTAGGTGGTGAGGCTGGCGAAGTCGGCCATGAGGCAGTCGACGGCGGAGGGAAAGCGCTTGGTGTAGGTAGCGACGAAGCGCTCGGCCCGGCCTTTGACCACCGCGATGGCCCCGTCTCCCGGCTCGGTGCCGGTGTCATTGAACAGCGCCCAGTACGCCTCCTTCACCTCGCGCTTGGTTTGCGTCTGACTTCACCGCGGAGGATCCACCGCGAAATGACCCAAGGCTGACAGGCTCCTCGGCTCTGCCGAAAGGAGCAAGCAGTGCCGCAGACGAGTGGCCGCCGGCCACCGAAGAAGCTGTCCGCCGAGACCAAGTGGGAGATCTTCCTGCAGATCACCGCAGGCGAGATCTCCCAGGCCGACGCCGCTCGCCGCTGGGCGGTGGACGTGTCGACGATCATCGGCATCCGCCGCACGGTCAAAGACGCAGCCATGGCGGCGCTGGCCCGCACGCCCGGGCGGCCGGCCAAGGAGCGGGACTTCCAGCTGGAGGCGGCCCGCTTCGAGATCGCCCAGCTGACCGAGGCCGTCAAGTCCCAGGCCATCGAGCTGGCCGTGGCCCGGGGAAAAGCCGTCTGGGGCTAGTCGGGCCCCTTCCGGCGCGGGTCCCCGCCGAGGTCAAGGAGCTGGTCCTCAAGAGCGTCGACGAGGCCGTGGCCGACGGCTTCGTGCACCACTGGGTGTGCTCGCTGTGGGGGGTCTCCGATGACCGGGTGCACCGCTGGCGGGCCCGGGTGCGCTCGGTGGGCACCCTTGTCGACCAAGCCCCCGGCGGCCACCCGGTGCACGGCCTCCTGCCCGCCGAGGTCGAGGCCGTCCTGTCCGTGGCCGAGCAATGGGGCGAGGTCGACCGCAGCCATCGCAAGCTGGCCCACCGCGGCTCCTACACCTCAACCGTCTGGGTCTCGCCGTCGACGTTCCGGCGCGTCCTGGCTGCTCACGGCCTTGTCCTGCCCGACGCTCCGGCCCGCACCCCCGCCACCAAGAAGCCGTGGCCCGACTGGCTGGTGTGGGCGCCGAACCGCATCTGGATCTGGGACGTGACCCACTTCAGCCGGGCTCGACGGGCGGTGTTCGCCATCGTCGACATGGTGAGCCGGCGCTGGATCGACACCCTCGTCAGCGTGGAGGAGACCGCCTCGCAGGTCGTGGTCGTCTTCGAGCACGCCTTGGAGGCCGAGGGTTTGCTCGACCTGCTCACCGACGAGCGCCTCGACCTCGACATCGAGGACCCTCGGCGTCCCATCCTGCTCGCCGTGTCCGACAACGGGCCGCAGATGAGGGCGCACGACACCCGGGCGTTCATGGCCCTCATGGCCATCGCCCAGCACCACGGCCGTCCCCACACCCCCACCGACCAGGCCTGGATCGAGAGCTTCTTCGGCCACATCAAGGGCGAGTGGCCGCACCTGGAGAACATCGCCGATCCCGTCGTGCTCGCCGCCGAGTTGGAGCGGGTGCGCATGGAGTACAACTCGGTCAGGTTGCACGAGGCGATCGGCTATGTGACGCCCGACGACGAGCACTACGGCCGAGGAGAGGCCATCCGTGAGGCCCGCCGGCAGGGCCTCGCCCGAGCCCGCGAGGAGCGGCTCGCGTACCATCGCCGGACCGACAACAACGACGCCGGGGAGACCTCATGACTTGGTTCATTTCCAAGCCGACCTCCGCGGTTAAGTCAGACACACCTCACCGAAGCGCGTGCTGCCCACCCGGCGTACCGGAACATGGCAGCACCTGTGCACCCTGCGTCGTTGGGGGACATCCCCGGGAGTCACCGACCAACCGGCGTCCCGCGGTGATCGAGGCGGTAGTGGAACCGCAGGACCGGCACCCGCCACAGGTTCAGCTCGTGGTCGGCACGCAATGTTCCCTCGTCGTCAACCCACACGACGAAGCGCTCGACGAGGGGGACCCGCCGTACCGACGCCGAACTGGTGCCGGCCCGGGAGACGATCAGGTACGCGCCGTCGTCGCCGAATCGGCCCAGAGGCGAGGTCAGCACCAGCGCGCCGTCGTCGCGCACGTCTGGACGAAGGAACACCGCGACACTCCCGTTGGGGAGGGGGAACATCACGCGGATGCTCGGCCGATCCGTGTTAGGTAGCTGGACGATGCCGTACCAGCCGCTGTAGACGTTCTGGCCGGTCGAGCGCAGACGCCGGAGCCAGGCGGATCCGACCTGCGATCCGTCCGGAGCGACGACGGCCAGGACCCGGCTGTCCATGCCTTGGGCCACCTCGATGGGGCGTAGTGGAAGGCTGAGCTGTTGCAGACGTCGGGCGAAGAGCGCGGACAGCATCCAGCCGAAGGGCCAGGCCACCGGGCTCCACTGCGACCACGCCTCAAGGCGCCACTCGGCGGTACGCTCGTAGAACTGGATGATCGGTGAGGCAAGTTGGGCGGCGTTGAATCCGGGCCCGTTCAGTCGGTCGAAGTGGTCGACGAGGCCGCGGCCCTCGGCCACGATGCCACCGAGACGCTTCGCCTCGATGGGGAGCCAATCGTCGGCCACGACCTCAGTTCCGCCGCTTGGGCCGAGTAGCCACGGCTCAGCGGCGAACTCGATGATGGTGCCCGTGGCCCGAACCCACGCCTGGGTCGACCGGTCGATGAGACGCCCTGATTGGTGGATAGCCCAATCATGTCCCTTCGCCGGGACCCTCAGGAACGGCCGGCGGGCGGGGGCGAGACCATGGTCCTCGGGCCGGCCGAGGGTGCGCCCTCCGCCGGCGTTCAGGGCACCCTCTTCCCGCAACGCCGTCCGGGATTATGGGCGGGGGGAGAGAGGTTCCACAGCTGGCGGATCATTCCGCATCGGCACCCTTGCTCCTCGGGCCAAGTGCCCCAGCAAGAGTTTGACCTCGGTACTGCCGAAGCTATCTTCGCGGCGGGAGCGCCAGTACCGGGTGGTCGGCGGTAGCGCCACGGCGGTTGAGTCCCTTGTGGTGCGGCTCGATGGCCGTTCCAATTGCCCCTTCTTCTCCGGCGCGCGACTGTCCGCCGGAACACGACGAGGGGATGCGCATGCGGAACCTGAGGCTGGCAGGTGTGATCGGCGGCGTTCTGTTCCTGGTGGGCCTGTCCTCTTGGCGGCCGTCCCCGGCGGCGGCGACGTGGATGCTGCCGAGTTCCAGGAGTTCTACGTCACCGACGACGGAACGGGCATGGCGATCCTTGGCATGTTCGTGATGACGCTTGCCTGTCTGGCCCTCCGTGGTTCCTGTGGGAGCTGCGGGCCTGGATCGGGACGCCATTGGCCGGGCTTGGTCTGGCCTCCGGGGCGACCGGTCTGGCCCTGGCCGTCGCCGGAGCCGCGCTGCTCGAAGCGCCTTCCGGCCTGCAGGCGTTCAGTACGCGGGGTTCGTCGGCGAGCAGGTGGCCCACGCCTTCGCCCGGCCCGGTTGGGCCGCCATCCTGATCGGTGGTGCGCTGTTCCTCGGCCTTGCCATCGCAGCCATTCCCTGGCGGCACGCCAGACCGGGCGCTGCCGGCGTCGGTCACGATTGCCGGCTTCGTGGTCGCCGTCCTGCAGCTCGGCGCCTTCATCTGGCTTCCCAGCCTGACGATCCCGGTCTGGTTCCTTGTCGCCGCCCTCACGGCCGGCCGGTCGTTACGAGCCCTGCGTCCTAGACAGGATCCTCGAGCCAGCGGGCTCGCCGTCGGTGGTTCCGACGGGGCGTCCACGCCGGCATTACTGGGCCACCGCTCGCGCGGCACGGACCGCTTCGGTTCGGCGCGCATCTCGGTCGTGACCGCGGGGGAGCTGGAGGTGCCGCAGACGGCGGAGCGGGCGCTCTACCTGCAGTGTTCAGACGACCGGCCGACTTCCGAAGATGTAAGTGTCGGCTTCCGTCCCAGGCTCGGTGTCATCCGACCAGAACGGGGAAGGAAACCACCGGAGCGGCCGGATCGATGCTGTAGGACGTTGGCCGGCAGCCCTGCGCGGGCGGCGCCCACACGTCGGCCCCGGCGAAGGACAAGCCGAGGGTCTTGTACAGAGGATCGAGAATGTTGGCCTTCACGGCCGGCAAGGCGTTGTTGATCCCGGTGCTCAGGTCGAGGGCGATCGCCGCGACGTCAAGGCCGAGGACCAGGGCGGTCACCTTGAGGTCGGTGGCGGCCACCGTGGGCAGGCTGATGGAGCTGGCGCCCACGGCCTGTGAGGAGGCGGTGGCGTAGTCGGGGGTGAAGCTGAGCATGGTGCCGGCATTGCCGGGGATGTTGAGGCTCAGGACGCTCTTGGTATCGGCGGTGACCAGGCCGGCGACATTGACGATCCTGGCCGTTGCCGGCACCGGGGTGCTCGTCGTGCTGGCCAGGCTGCTGTCGCTCACCGTGGCCAGCTTTGAGCTGCCGGCCTTCGTGACGGCGAGCACGTCCACCCTCTCGGGGATGGTGCCCCCGGCGCTGCACTGGAGGGCGTCGAGGAAGGCCTGGGCGCTGCCGGCGTCGAGGTAGTAGGGCACCTTTACATCCGTCAGGCCCAGGCCGGTCAGGTTGAGGAGCAGGTTCACCTCGACGAGGGCCCGGACCTGGCTGGTCTCGGCCATGGTGTGGTAGCCCGCGCCGTCGCGGGGCGCGCCCATGGCGGTGTCAGGTCCCTCGATGAGGCCGAGCTTGACCCGGGCGAAGTTGAACCCTGGGATGGCTCCCACGTCGGTGGCGGACAGGTCGAGGGACACGAAGTGATCGGTGTCGGCCACGAACGCGCCCCCTCGCACGATGTCGAGCACGCTCAGGGTGGCATTTGCCACATCGCTCCCGCTGCCGGTGGCCCCGGTGACGCCGAACAGGTCCCGCAGCTGGAGCTGCAGGCCGAGAGCGGCGCTCACCTTGGTGGCGATGGTGGCCACCGGGGTGGACGCCGCGAGGGCCGAGGGTGAGCCGTCGGCGTTGAGAGCGTTGACGGTGGCGTCGAGGAGCTGGCGGTAGGTGATGGTGGCGTCCAGCGCCTGGTCGGTGGTGCCGGCGGTCAGCCCGAGGGCGCTTCGCAGCCGCTCGAAGGTCACCGTGGCGTCGGCCACGCCCTTCCAGCCGACTGCGTCGAGGCTCACCGTGCCGCCGATGAGGGGGCTGATGAGCTTGTTCAGGATTCTCACCTTGGTCGGCTCCACCGTGCCGTTGGCGTTGACCAGCTTCGAGCCGACCCGCACCGTGCCCAAGGCGCTTCCATCGGCCTTGATGCAGATGTCGGGCAGGTGGCATCCGGTGCCGTTGCCGAGGGTGGCCACCGCCCTGGCCTTGACCGTGCGCTCGCCGGAGGCGAAGGCGTTCTTGAACAGGGACGTGACCTCGACCCGGACGGCGGTCGCCCCCGACGCCGGTCCCGGCTGGAACGTGCCGGTGCTGTCCACACTGCCCGCCTCGGCCGTGAGGCCGAAGCCGGGGGCGGCGTAGTCGAAGTCGTTGCGGGTCGCGCTCTGGAGGGCGGCCAGCTGGAAGTCTCCGCTCAGGGCCCACACGGCGTCGAGGGCGGCCATGTCGGCCACCTTCTGGTCATTGCGCTTGTCCTGGGCCAGCCGGCCGAGATCGATCGACAGCGCCGAGGCGATCATCGCCAACACCATGCCGAAGGCGGCCAGGACCAGCACCGCTCCCTGCTCGTCGCGCCGTCTGGAGCGCAGCGTCTTGATCATCGGTCTCACCCCTCTGGACGTTGCTCGCTGCCGTCGCGACAGGTCGCCTCTTCGGTGGGAACGCTGCGTTCGCGGGCGCTCAACCTCGGTCATCGCCGAGGCGAGCCGATGCGATACGCCTGAGGTCAGAAAAAACGCCGTCGTCCGCCTCTCCGACGACTATCGCAGGGCTGCGAAGTGGCAGGGCCTGCGCGCGCCCGGGCCGATCAGGTTTGCACTTTGCGGACGCACGGGGAACCATGGAACCCCCCGGGTTGGTCTAGCGGCGGTTCGGTGGGCCCGCCACGGTGGAGGGGACGGTCCCGCCATCTGGCGCCTGACCGGCCCGGTCGACCGGCGTGGTCGGCGGCGTGACGCTACCTCCGTCCGCCGGCGGGGCAATTCCCCCTGGCGGGCCGGGGACGACGGAAACGAACGGCGCCGGAGGGCCCGTGCCGCCTTGGTCTACGGCACCGGGAGGCTGGACCGGGCCGGAGACACCGGCGGGGACAGAGGCGGGCGGGGTCACCGGTCTGTTGGAACCAGGCTCACCGGGTGCGCCCGGTCCGGCCACCGGCGTGGTGGCAGCGGGCTGGCCGGGGGCCCCGCCCGGTCCGGCCGGGCCGAGACCGGCACCGGGGTCGAGGGAGCCGGCGGGTACGGTCGAAGTCGGCCCCCGGTCGGGAACATCGCCGCCGGTCGTCGTCCGGGCCGGGTCGCGAAGCTCGAAGGGGGTGACAGCCTCGACCACCCAGGAGACGGCCTGCATGACAGGTTCAGGGAGGACTCCGGTCGTGGCGGTCACCGCCAGGGTGGCGGCGGCCACTCCCGCAGCAGCGGCGATGCCCGCCGTCAGGCGCAGCCGCCGGAACAACGGCACCACGTTCGTCCCACGTCCGGACGGAGCCGGACCGGCGGCCACGGTGTCGGGCTGCCCGGCGGGGACGGACGCCAGCGGGCGTGTCGCGACGGGTGCTGGGACGGAACCGGCGTCCGGCTCCCCCAGGAAGGCACGAAGGGCGGCACTGGGCTCAGGGGCGGGACCGGTGGCTCCCATGAGGACCTCGCTATCGAGGCGGGCCAAGGCCTCGTCCTGTTCCCAGGCCTCGTGGGCGTCGCCCATGAGAAACGCCTCAATGGCGTCGTCGGGTAGCTCGGTCATTCCCATTCCACCTACGTCATCGCCGGGGCGGTTCACAGCGATACCCCCTCCCGCTCGATGAGACGCCGAATCGCGGCCAGGCCCCGGCGCTGGAGGCCCTTGACCGCGGTGGGTGACTTGCCCAGGGTCTCGGCGGCCTGCTCGACGGTCATGGCCGACAGCATGCGCAGCAGCAGCACGTCTCGCTGGTCGGGGGCCAGACGGTCACAGAGCCTGCGGACCCTCTCCACGCTCAGGCGGCGCAACACCTCGTCCTCGGCGTCGGCGCCGGCGTCGGCCTGCTCGCTGGCCTCTTCGGTGGCCATCCGTGGACGCCGCCCGGCGCGACGGCGCTCGTCGACCAGGCGGCGGTGGGCGATGGTGAACATCCAGGAGCGGAACTGGCCCTCGTCGCCCGCGAATGACCCGATGGCGGTGAACACATTGAGGAAGACCTCATTCGTCAGGTCCTCAGGGTCGACGGAGCCCTGCATACGCAGGTAGCCCACCACCGACGGCGCAAAGACGCGGTAGAGGCGGTCGAACGCCCAAGAGCCGCCCGACTGGGCGGCGCTGAGAACCGATGGGAACGCCTCGCCGATGCGGGCCGGGCGCTGCCCTCGAGGGGTCACACCTTCGTTATCGACCACCTACCGCCTTTCATCCAGTCATTCCTACCGGGTCACCGCCGCTCGGACGCGCACGAGGCCCCGCATCGTTGCGGGGCCCCGTGACGCCGAGGGTGTGCGGAGGCTCAGTTGGAGCGGCCGACCATGCCCTTGACGAACGGCGGGATGTTCTGGCCACCGGGAGTCTGGGTGGCGGCGTCGATGCCCGTGGCTCCAGCGGCGGCGGCCGGCGGCAGGTTCGCCGGGGGAGTGACGGCGGGAACGCCGGCGGGCGGGCCGGGCACGACGGCCGGCAGGCGGTCGGCTGCGGGGGTCTGGCGGGCCACGTCGAGGCCGTTCTGGGCGGCGTCGGCGGCGGGCCGGGTGCCGGCGGGGACGGACGCGGGCACGTTGGCCCCAGCCGGAGTCTGGCGGGCGGTGTCGAGGCCGGCCTGGGCGCCGGCGCTGCCCTGGCCGCTGGTGGCATCGGCGGCCACGCTCAAGCCGAGGTCGGCCTGGGCAGCGGAGACGTTCGGGACCTGGACCTCGATGCCGGCGGGGGCGCCGGGGTTGATGACGGGGGCCACGGTGGCGACCCCGGCGGTGGCGAGCGTGGCGGCGGCGATGCCGGTGCCGACCTTGGCGGCCAGGCCCAGTCCGGCCAGCTTGGCGGCGATTCCGCCGAGAAGTGCAGTGATCATGTCTGTCTCCATTCGGTAGTCCGGCCACCTGCGCACGCAGGCCCGGTGACGTTGCTTGCTGCCGTCGCCGACAGGTCGCCCTTTCGGTGGAACACCGCTGCATGGCGTCTACCCCCGTCATCGCCGGGCCGGGAACAAGCGATACCCCCTGGGCCAGATTTGTTTCAGCGGCTTGAACACGAGCAGGCGTCTCCACGCCAGAAGGCCGTGGTCGCGTCGACCGCTCGCAACTGTTGCGTGCCAGGTTCCAGTCGCCTGCCGAGAGCTCGGGGCCCAGAGTCGAGACGACGTCTCCGAGCGCAAGCAGAGGGCTCACGGTCGCTGGTGATCGACGGACTGGTGGCAGCGCGTCTCCTCGTCCCAAAGTGCCCGGCGTCCAAACCCTGCGGTGGAGGCCGCGGTAGACCAGCGCCCCAGGGACGCAGAGTCCGCCGAGGGGTCGGCGACGGTAGGGCGGAGTTGCCCTTCACCGAGCGGTGATCTGTTGAGCGTGCCTTCGGGGGCTGGAACACCAGTGGGGCTACTGACCGTTTCGTTCACAAGGATCGGCCGACGGTCCTGGGCTCAGTTGGCGTTCGCTTCGCCGACGCGTGGCCGTTCCGGTGGCGGCCTACGCGGCCTCCGGTCGCAAAAACCTCGTCGAAGCGCCCCGGCGTTCGATCAGCCGCTCCACAGACAAGGCGAGGGTGGACGACCGAATGCGGCTGGGGATGCACATCGGTCGCCCGCCTTTCGCCAGCCAATGGTTTAGCGGATCCGTGGAGAGCGTCGCCGGGATCGTCGGACTGTCAGCGGTGGGAATGGCTGCTCCCAACCGGATCAACGTGCACGGCGGGCTCGACCAGCCCGCCGACGTGACTTCGCAGGTCGGACTCGGCGATGGCGACCACGACGGGCGCCGACAGATAGGTGAGGCCTTGCACAGCCAGGCCGATGGCGAGCATCGTGGCCAGCCCCGCGCCCCGGTTGACGGCAATCATGACGGTCGCCGTCGCCGTACAGCCCAGACCGAGGACAAGTTCGGTTCGCACCGAGTGCAGCGCGGCCCAGCCCTGCGTACGGGGCCTGCTCTTGTCGGTGCGCCGCCACGGCACGTCGCGGCCAGCCAAGGCGGTCAGGCTGGCGACGGTGATGACATGGGTGAGCGCGAGGTAGGCGAGGGCCCCTCCGAGCGCCTGCCGCAACGTCGCTCCGAGGAGATGTCGGTAAATCAGCCAGCGGACGCTGAGGGTGCCCACCAGCATGGCCGTCGCCGCCAACCAGAGCGCGAAGGGCATGCCGACGCGCTCGTGCTGGACGAGCATCGACGCGCCGGCAAGCGCTCCTATGGGTACGGCGAGGGTCCGGACGCCCACCAGGGCCACGTCCAGGCCGTGGTTGGCGTGGTGCACCCGCTGGCGCCAGTCGAGTCGAGAATCCCGGGCGAAGGGGCGGGGAAGGAACAACCGCAGGTGGCGGCGCAGCTCCTGGACGGGTCCGTAGGTCCAGCGGAACCGCTGGCGCCGGTAGCCCTCGAAGGTCTCGGGGATGAGCCCTCGTCCCAGCGGCTCGTTCAGGTAGACCGATCGGTAGCCCAGGGCGTGGATTCGGATGGACAGCTCGGAGTCCTCGGTTAGGCACCACTCCGCCCAACCGCCCGCGCTGTCGAGAGCGGCACGGCGGATCACCGACATCGTTCCCACGGTGAGACCGGCGCCGTGCTCGTCGAGGCTTACCATGCCCGTCGAGAAGAACACGGCGTACTCCCAGTTGGCCATGCGACAGAACCGGCTGTCGCCGTAGTCCCGGTAGGCGTGCGGGCACTGGACGAAACCGACGCTCGGATCCTCGAAGTGGCCCACGCTGCGACGCAGCCAGTCCGCCTCGACGTGGTAGTCGGCGTCCACCACGCCGATGAGCGTCGCCCGCGGGTCGGTGTGGGGCAGCACCCAGTTCAACGCCCCCGCCTTGGCGCCGGTGATCTGCTCCACGTGGAAGAACCGGAACCGGGGCCCGAGGAGGGCGCAGTGGTCCTCGACGGGTCGCCAAAGGTCCGGGTCGGTGGTGTTGTTGTCCACCACGAGCACCTCGAAGGCGGGGTACTCGAGACCGGCCAGGCGGTCGAGGGTGCCCATCACCAACTCGGGCGGTTCGGCGTGACAGGGCACATGAATCGACACCATGGGAAAGGACTCCAGCGCTCCGGGGTCAACGTCGTGGGCCCGGCGCCATCGCATCCGCACCAGCGGCTCCCATGCCTCCCGGACCTGTACCAGGGCCGAAGGGGCCGAGAGGGCCACGAGGACGACGGCGGCCCAGGCGAGCGCACGGGTCAGAGCGCTCACCGGCATGGTGGCGATGAAGTGCACGCCCCACAGGGAGGCGGCAACCGTCATGAGGACGAAGCTGGACCACGCCGCCACTCCTGCCGGTCGGAGGTCCCTGCCGGAGGTGGCCAGGAAGCCGAGGAAGACTCCGACACAAAGGGTGCCCGCCGCGGCCGCCGACCACGGGGGGACGTAGAGGCTGGCGAAGGCGGCCCCGGCGACGGCCGCTCCGCTTCCGAGGGCCAGCGCGCTGAAGGGACCCATCGGTCGACCACGGCGCAGGTCCGCCGCGAGCAGGCCCAAGGTGGCCAGGTGGGTGACGGCCAGCACGATCACGCTGGCATGAAGGACTTCGATCACGGTGGGAGACCTCGGGTGGTTCGGTGAATTCCGGGGCGTGGGGGGACGCCGCTCGGCGTCGCATCTCTCCCGTAATCGCCCACAAGGCGAGGAGCGATACGCCCCGGCATCGAATTCGTGCAGTTCCGCGGGATTCGGCCAGCTCGGCCAAGGCGCCTTCGAGGATCTCCAGAGGCCCGTCATCGGATCCCGCCCGCCCTTCCTTCCCCTGGCGGGGACTTTCGTACCGGGTCTCCGCCAGCTGAACCGTACCGGGGGCCAGGTTGGCGGGTGGTGTGGGACCGGGTTACCTGTGGACAACGGCTTCCTGAATGGAGCGTTCCTCCCGTCAGAGAGCCGGCCACGGTTCCCGCTGTGGCTGGTTTCGAGAGATGCGCGTGACCTTGCCGAAGCGAACCCCTTGGTCCTCAACCCCGGCGACCGACGGTCGACAACCGCCCTACGGGCTCTTCTCTCGAATCCGACCTCGGGCTGGAAGGTCCCCTGACCAGCAGTTTGTGCAGGGTGGGTCGTGCGAGAGATCTTGGTGGCCGGCTCGCTGGGCTGGGGGATCGTCCTCCGGGAGTGGTTCGCACCGTTTCGAGCGGGCTCCCGGACTGGCGTCAGGAGATCGACGAACTGGATGCCGAGGGCGAGACGGTAGTGGCCCGATGCCGGTGTCGGGGGACAAATTCCGGCGAGTGGCTCGGGGTACCGGCTACCGGCCGGTCGATGGAGGTGGACGAAGTCTGGTTCTTCACCGTCCTCGAGGGCCATCTGGATCGGATGTCGCCCCGACCGGTGTGATGATCCCGATCACAGGCGTGCATAGAAACGTCTCACCTCTTCCGTCATCGTCCGACGACGCAGGCGGCTGGGGGATATCGCTGTCGACGAACTCACCGACCCGGGTGAGGGGCCCCGTCACCCGCGTCGCTGACGTCCCGGGGGACTACAGCGAGTCGGAGGGAACCGAATGCCGATCCCAGCCGTCCAAGGAGGCATGGGAGCCAACATGACGCACACCCTCGTGCTGCCTCTCGCCCTCGTCGCCGCCCTGGCACTGGGAGCCTGCGGACCGGGTGACACGACCGAGGTCGACGCCGCCGGGTCCGGCGACTCGGAGCCCTGGGGCCGGACGTTCCTGTCGACGGAAGTGAGCGAGAAGGGCCAACCGAAGGCGCCGGTGGCCGGCACTCGGATCACGCTCAACTTCATGCGGGATGGGCACCGCCTCGGCGCTCAAGCCGGCTGCAACTCGATGGGCGGCCAGGCCGCCTTGGAGGGCGGGCGGCTCGTCGTCAGCGATCTGGCCACCACGGGGATGGGTTGTGACCCCCCGCGTCACGCCCAGGACGAATGGCTGGCCCGCTTTCTGACCAGTCGGCCCGAGTGGAGCAGGGCCGGCGCGACGCTGGTGCTCGACAACGGCACCACCCGCATCGTGTTGGAGGACCGCGAAGTGGCCGACCGGGACCGACCGCTGCGGGGCACGAAGTGGGTCGTGGACACCATCGTCGATGGTCAGACCGCCTCGTCCGTGCCGACTGGCGCCGACGCCTTCGTCGCCTTTGACGACAAGGACGGCTTCACCGGCAACGCCGGCTGCAACGGCATGGGCGGCACATCGGTGATCGATGAGACCCGTTCCACCATCCGGTTCTCCGAGGTGATCACCACCAGGATGGCCTGCGAGGACGACCGCATGCGGCTGGAGCGGGCCGTCCTGGCGACGCTCGATGGCGACGCCCGCTATCAGATCGAGGCCGACGTCCTCCGCCTCGACGGCCCCGACGGCCACGGTCTGCGGCTCCGAGCGGCGCCGACGAAGTAGCGAACGATCCCAACTGCGCCGATGCCCCTCACGACGAGACGGGCACGGCGAGGGACAGCGGTGAAATTGACGACTCACTCCGATCGAGGTTCGCCCGGATGATCGCCGCGGCGATCTCATTCCTCGTCTTCTCCCGAAGCGCGTCAACCACTCCGGCAAATCGGCCGGGGCCAAGTCCCCGGCGGCTGGACTCGCCGAGGAAGGAGTGGACTCGCCCCAGAGATCGCGCTCCTTCCTCGGCACGCGGCGCGGACGACGACCGCGGCTCGCCCAGCACCCGGCGTCAAAGCGCGAGCGTCCACGGTGCGCCCGCGGCACGCACAGCTCGCCTCGTTCCGTCGGACCGGCGGGCCGGTGGCGATGCCGACGTTGCCGACCTCTGCGGCGACATCGACCCCCGGCTCAACGAATGGGTGACGGTCGAAGGTCAGTCGGGCGACGAAGCGCCCCATCTCCGAATCGACCTACCAGGTGCCGGACTCGACGCCGATGGACGATCTCGGCGACGCGGGGTTCAGATGAGCCGCCATGGGGACAGGAGCCAACCAGGTCGAGCTCATCGTCGATTCTCGACGGTGGCACCGTGGCGGTGAACTCGGCCGACGACTTCCGGTCATCCAGCCGGCGTTCGGGGCACCGAGCCGGGCCGAACGGTCCGGGCATAGGGGGCGCGCCGCGAGCCCGCAGCTCGACTCAGTGGTTCGGAGCCGTGTGAGCTCGAAAACGAGCTCCCGGTCAGGGACGGCAGCGCTTTCGTGGGCACGTTCGACGACGTCGGCGAGCTGGCTGGTGTCGAGGTCGGCGTACCGGCCCGGTCGACTCTTCGGCGCTGTCGGCACGTCCCAGCGGCCACGGTCCTGCGCCGAGGACTGCATCTCGGCCCGGAATGAGCCGTCGTGGCCATCGTTGTCCGTCTCGGGCCCCTGCCGCTGGGCCTCGCCGCGCGTCACGCGTTGCCGAGCTTGAGCGGATCGGCAAGGCCGGCGTCAAGGGTGCGCTACGGCGGCCTCCGGCCGCCGGTGACCCCGGCCCGGTCTGGGGACCCACGAAAACCCGAGGAGTCCCGAAAAACCTGCTTCCCCGCGGTGACCGACCAGCTCAGCGCGACAGGTGCTCTCGCGTCCATATCGCAGCTTGCGTACGGTCCAGGACACCGATTTTCGTGTAGATGACGCTGAGGGCGTTCCGGACCGTCTTGGTGCTGATACCGAGACGGCTGGCAATCTGGTCGCTGGTCTGGCCGCCCGCGAGGAGTTCGAGGATCTGTGCCTCACGACGCGTGAGGTTGGCAGGGCGCTGCTGCTCCCTACCCGGGTCGAGGAGCCCCACGAGCTTGCCGGAGATGCCAGGACTGAAGATGGCTTGACCGTCGTGTACGGCATGAATGGCGCGGCTCAGTTCCTCCAGCGTCGCGTCCTTCAGCACGTAGCCGTGAGCCCCTGCTCGCAGGGCTTCGAGCACCGTGTCGTCGTCGTCGAACATGGTGACGATGACGATGGCTACTGCGGGGTGATTCCGCCTTGTGATCCGGCACACCTCGATCCCGTCCAGACCGGGCATCCTCACGTCCAGGAGCACGACGTCGGGGCTCGTGGCGGAGAGCTGGGCCAGCGCCTCGTCTCCGCTCGAGGCCTCACTGACGACCTTGATGTCATCGGTCTCGTCGAGAAGGGTGCGGATGCCTTGGCGGTAGAAAACGTGATCGTCGACTACCAGCACGGAGATCACCGCCTGGCTCCGCACGGGACCCTCGCCTTGACCATCGTGCCCCTGCCTTCTCGAGGATGGATCTCCAGGCGGCCCCCAAGCTCCGCAGCCCGTTCGTGCATCGAGGAGATACCGATGCCTTGTCGACAGTCGGCGGCGATCCCGTCGCCGTCGTCGCTGACTTCAAGCTCGATCTGCCCATCGGCACAGCGGAGCGACAGCTCGATGCGGCTGGCATTTGCATGCCGTCGCGCATTCAGGATGGCCTCCTCGGCTATTCGGAAAAGAGCCAGCTCCGTGCCGTCGCCGAGTGGGTCCAGGGGCTCGTCCGCGCTGAACGAGACGAGAAGGCCTGAGTCACTGTCGTGCCGGTCGATGCTCCTTCTCAGGGCACCGACAAGGCCGTGCTGGTCGAGCTGTGGTGGCCGCAGCGCCTGGATGATGCGACGCATCTCGCGGAGGGCGTCCCGGAGCCCGTTCGTGGCATCGTCCAGGAGCCGGACCGCCTCCGGTGCGACCGACGGGTTTCTCGCCGCGGCGTCCACTCTTTGCACGATGCTTGCCAGCGTAGGCCCAAGCCCGTCGTGGAGGTCTCGACGGAGCCGACGCCGCTCCTCGTCTCGGGCGGACACGACGAGCTGACGCATGGTCTCCCGCTCGTAGGCGAAGCGCAGCATGCCGGCGAGGGCAGCGGCCTGGTGAGCGATGAGGGTGAGGACATCGTGATCCTGCGCCGACAGTCGTCGTTGACCGGTACGGATGGCGACGGTGAGACTGCCGACCCGGTCGTTACCGACGATCAGCGGGATGGCATGGGACGTGTCGTCCGACACCGCCCCGTGTGATCCTTCGACGGCAGTGCCGTCGGTCAGCTCTACCAGCATTGACGCGCCCGGAAGCTTCAGCTCCTGGGATATCAGCTTGGCGAGGGCTGAGAGGAGCTGATCGGGGCGGCTCACGTCGTCGAACAGCTCGGCCATTCCTGCGGTGATGGCCACGGGCTCATCGCGCCGGCCGTAGATGGCGCGGTCGGCAAAGCGCTGGAGCCTGCGGCGTGCCGGCTGTAGTCCGACGGCAATGGCAACCGCGACCACGAGTGCCGGGAGGCTGCTGTCATCGAAACCGAGGAGTCCGGTGCTCGCACCGACCGCCATGACGTAGATGCAGAGGATGCCGAAGGTCAACGTCCCCCAGACCAGGATCCGCTGGACGACGACCTCGACGCCCCACAAGCGGAACCGGATGACTGAAACGAAGACCGCCCCCAGCACGATCAGCGCCGCGCCCGAAGCGAAGATCTGGAGCAGCACCCAGGTCAGCGACCCTTCGTCAAGGGATGCCACGAAGGCGGTGGCTCCAAAGGCGAGTGCGACTAGAAGCATGCTGGCGAACCCGGCGACGACCCACTGGCTCTGCCGACGGGCAGTCAGGTCGGACGATCGCCGATAACGGTAGACCTGGCCCCCGACCAGGACGCCGTACGTCGCGATTGTGACCACGATGCTGGGGAGGGTGAGGCCATCAGGGAGTGCTCCGCCTGCCATCTCCGTGGAGACCACGACCAACTCCCAGGGAACGGCGACCAGAACGAGCCAGCGGGCCCACGAGGGTACGAAATGCCCGTCCGGGAAGATCGCCAGGACGGGGATGAGCGACACCCGGTTGACGACGAATGCGCCGAAGAGCACCGGTCCCAGCCAACCGACCTCGGAGACCAGGCTCTCCCCTACGAAGAACGTCGCGCCCAGGGCGGGGAAGACCCAGGCCATGAGCACGGGGAGAAGCTCGCGGTTGGACCGCCGCATCGTCAGGTAGCCGAGGAAAAGCAGCAGCGCGGCGAACAGCAGGTGGACGCCGGCCACGAGCCACGCGTAGAGCTGGAGATGGATGCCATGGCGGGCCAGTGCCTCGGCGGTCGAGGCGTTGACCTGGAACCCCCCACACGCTTCTGGCCCACGGCACACGACGAGAAGGGCCTCATGTTCCCGGACCAGCCCGCCGATGAGAGCTGCCACCATGGCCGCTGCCCACATCGGCCACAACGGAACCATCCAGCGGAGCCAAGCGGGCAGAGGGACCGGCTCCCGGTCCCCCTGCCCCCTCGTACCGACCGTTCCCGCCTCCATGAGGGAGATCATCGCGTTTTCACGGCCAGCGCTCGCCTGCCGCCGGTCGCGTCAGGCGATTCCAGCGCCGGCGCCCGCTCGCGTGTCCCGGTGTTCCCGCCGGTTCATCAGGAAGCGGGCGATGACGAGCCCCACCACGAGCGTCGCAAGATGGACGGCGACGTAGATGTACCAGCCGTCCCAACCCTGTTCAGCGACCGCCAGCGACCCTTCAACCGCGAAAGCGACGGCGAACACGGCCAGCAAGATGACGACTGCCCGTCGCCAGACGCTCGCCTTGAGACCCAAGGCGATAGCGGTTACCAACACAGCCAGTTGAACCATGAGATTCTCCTTCGATCGTTTGGCTACTTGCCCACTTCGGGCGACGTCCTGATCAGCCGGTGGGCCGTGGGCTCCGTCCGTGCCTGTACGAGACGCGTGACCAGCATCCCGATCCGGTGTCCCGGGCCACAAGGGCGCGTGTCCCGTACTGGCCGGGAAGTGCCGTAGGTAGTAGAGCGCCGGGCGACGTACCGATTCGGTGCCCAGCGCTTGCGAAACTGCTGCAAAGCTGCCTGGCGGTAACCGCATCCCGGCCCACCGGCTCACGCCGTCTCTGCATCGACATCTGCCCGTCCCCGCAGTGGCTGTCCGTAGCGCAACGGCCCATCGAGATCGGTGACTTTGCACTATCAGGGCCGCAGTCTCGTCCGCCGATGACTTCCGTTCGATGGCCTCGACCCCCGAGGCCGTGATGGAGGAATACATCATGCTGAAGAAGATGCGCGTCCTGGTGGCGCTCCCGCTGCTGAGCGGCGCCGTGGTCGTCGCCACGGCCACCGGTGCCTCGGCGAGCCCCTCGCGTGGTGGCTCGGGCCCCTCGTCGAACGCCAGCTGCGTGGCGAAGGCGATCGACTACTTCGACACGACTCCCGGGCAGGTCCAGAGCCACTACTTCCTGACCCCGCTCGGCCAGTACGTCAGCTGGGCGGCGAAGCTCCCCAACCACGTGTGCAACTTCAACGACTGATCCTGCCCCGCAGGCGGAGAAGGCTCCGCGGCCCAGCCGCGGAGCCTTCTCCGCGCCGGGCGTACCCTGCCTCCGTACCTGCAGGGCAGTAGCCGACGCTCAACGGCCGGGTCTACCCCCTTGACGAAACGCCCCATGCTTGCGGGGTCGTCAGGAGCCGCTCGGGGCGAGCGCGGCCCGTGGACCTGGTTGAGTGCCAGGTCCTCGGCCGCTGGCATGTCGAGGGCCGAGGGGTTGTGGTCCCACATCGAGACGCCTCGAAATGCGGCTCGGTACGGAGCTGTCCGCCATCATCTTTCCGGGAATGTGGTGGATGTCTCACAACGGGTTCCCTCTCCGTTGCGCCGGCGGTCATGGGTCGCCGACCCGCCGCCGGCGTCCGCGCCAACCGCTGGAGGTTCGGGGCGCCGACTACTATCGCTCGGAGGATGGAGGTGGGCAGGCGATGACGGTTGGTGGCTTGGACGATGGTCACGGAACCGTCGTTCTACGCTTGCGACCCGGGGTCGATTGGCGGGACGTGCAAGGCGAAGTCGTGGCGTTGGACGTCGGGCGCTCCGTCTACGTGGCGACGAACGTCGCCGGCGCGGTTCTTTGGAGCCGACTGTCGGAGGGCGCCACCAGGCAGGACCTCGCCCGTGCCCTCGTCGACGAGTTCGACGTTGCCGACCATACCGCGGAGGCCGATGTCGACCGGTTCCTCGACCGGCTCCACGAGCTCGATCTCATCGAGGGCCAGCCGTGACGCCTCGGGGTGTCGCACGAGCGTTCGTGGCGTTGGTCACCGGCCCGGTTTCCACCTGTCGTGTCGCGACCTGGACGGCCCGGAGCGTCCGGCTGCTGCGCGCCGACCTCGTCGATGACGGGCTCGAAGCGATCAGCCGGCTGACCGAGCCGCCGGCGGCGCGGGAACGTCACCGTACGATCGTCGTCGGCACGCTGTGGTGTGTGCGGACGAGCTGTCTCGTTCGCGCCGCGGTGCTCCAGCGCTGGGACGCTGAGCACGGAGTTCGCCGCTCGCTGCACATCGGAGTGAGGCGAGCGGACGGTGGAGTCGAGGCCCACGCGTGGCTCGACGGCGATCGCGTTGATGCCGGCTTCTCCGAGCTTCACCGTCGGCCTGCCCCGAACCCCGGCTGACCCAGAGCCCCCCCAACCCACCGACCCGGTTCATGGACTCTCGCGCAACGCCTCCGTCGCAGGTGACTGCGGCATCTGCTCTCGGGTCGCTGGCCGCCGCAAGGGCCCTGGTCGCCTCTCTCGACCCGCTCGGTATCCCGCTGTTGGTGCTCAAAGGACCACCCCTGCAGCTGCGTCTCTTGGGAAGCGATTGCGCGTATCAGAGTGCCGACATCGACCTCCTCGTGCCCGCGGGCGGGGCAAGGAAGGTTCGCCGGCGCATGCGGGAACAGGGATGGGAGTTCCTGCCCGAGAACGGAGTGCTGTGGTGGGTGGACCGAGCGGCCGCGTTCACCCGGGACGGCGTCACGGTTGATCTCCACTGGGGCGTACACGCGTACACCTTGGGAGCGCTGCGATTTCGGTCGCTGGAACGCGCGCTGTGGCGGGACGCGACACGGTCGCCGGAAGGCTGGCTGGAACCGCTCCCGGAGCCCTTGGTCGTGTACCTGGCCGTCAATTGGGCCGGTCACCACTATGACGACGGCCACCGGCTGACATTGGTACGAGCTGCTGCTGCGCTGGTGAAGGACTGGCCACAGACGCGCGAGATCGCCCGAAAGGCGCGCGTGACGGCCATCCTCGATGCTGCGCTTCATCGATCCTCAGGTGGTCCCGAGGTCGAGACGCCGCCACTCGCGGGGCCGCAGGTGAGCGGCATGACTTCGCGCGCCTTGGCACGTGCTCGAGTCCGACGGCCCGAAGCGCTACGCCGGGCACTTCTGAACGTTCGTTACCGCCCGGTGACCGCTCGTCCTAGGAAGAACGGCGGGCGACGACTTCGAAGGCGGCGTTCTTGAAGAACACCCGCTTCAGGAGGTCCCCCGGGTGCCGGGGCGACGTCTGCCTGGCCGAGGCTCGAACCGCCTCGATGTCCGCCGTCTCCGAGATCACTGACATCGGGACTCCGTCGAAGAGTCGTCGGGCCTGCACGGGAGTGAGATGGACGGTGTGGTCGGCAAACGGGCCCATCTCGAATCTGATGCCCGCCGCGTTCCAGGCTCGGTGGAGGAACGCCGCCACCGAGTAGAGCCGGTGGTGGACGTTGACCGTGAAGTAGAGGTATCCGTTGGGTGCCAGCACCCGCGCCACCTCGACGACGATGCCCTTTGGATCCTCGGCGTGGTCGACGACATTGTCGCAGAGGACGACGTCGAACGAGGCGTCCGGAAAGGGCAACGCATTCCCCACCGCGGCGACCGTGGGCGCCTGCGATTGCCACCCGGGAAAGAGGGACGCGTAGTGGCGGGCGAGAGGGTCGACACCAACCCGACGGAGGGCGTCGAAATAGAAGATGAGCCCGTGAGCGCCACTGCCGACCTCGAGCACGCGCGCCTCGGTTCCGATTGGGTGGAACTGCTCGAGACGTGAGCGAACACTGCGTGAATGGCCCTGCATCTCCGCGATGTAGTGCTGGACGAACCCGTTCACGCTCCGCGACTTCTCTTCCTGGTACTGGAGTTGCCGCACCAGTGCCCGCTGTCCGCGGTGGCGGCGCTCGTGCTCGAGCCAACGTTCGATCATCGTCCGATCGACAGACTAGTCATTGACCTTCACGTCATCGTGGTGCACCGAAGGTCAGGATGGCCTTGGCCATGCGACGGGTGACGGCGGGGTCGGACCACCGCCGGACAGCGCGGAAGCTCATGATCGCCAGCCCGACGAGCGGGACGGCGAGCGCCAGCACGGACAAACCGTTGAGCGCGGCGGCCGAGAGCTTTCCGTCCCCTACGGCAGCCCCGACGGCGCCGGCGTGGGACGCGACCGACTCCGCCAGTGCAGGCAGATGGAGCACCAGATAGAGCAGCGAGGCCGCCAGCAAAGGGACGGTCAGCAGGACCCACGCGGTCACGATCGTGCGTGCGTAGGGCTTCAGGTCGCTTACCGCCCGTCCCCCGGAGCCCAGGCTGGACAGGACCGGCCTGATGCGCCGGAAAAGGTCGGGGACGCCGGCCAGGTCACTCACCACGTAGTACCCGTCCAGCCGGACGAACGGCAGGAACTGCTGGAGGATCACCAGATGCTGGGCCGCGGCGACGACCAGCAGTGGGGTGAAGCCGGTGAGGGCGAAGCCGGCGAACAGCGCCAGGATGAACAGGACGTTGAAGTACACGCCGCCGAGGTCGCAGCGGAGGCGGTCGATCCGGTTCAGGCGGTAGGAGTCGTCGAGGTCGTTGTAGAACACCGGCCACAGCAGGTAGATGCCGGCGCCGATGAGGCCTGGCTCAGCGCCGGCGTACCGGCTGGCGGTGGCATGCCCCAGCTCGTGGAAGGCGCCGGCGACCAGGGTGAGGGCCACGACGAACACCATCAGCGCCGGCTCGGTGAACACCGCTCGGAGGCCGGCGCCGATCCCGCCGCTGCGGAACAGCCAGGCGTCGGCGTTGACGAGAAGGGCGAGAGCGACGATGACGACCGGTGGGTAGAACAGCGGCCGAAGGACTGTTGTGAACGCCCGGACGACCCTCGCCGGCACGACGCCGGCGTGCAGGGTCAACCCCAGCAGCTCCGGGGCCGGGGGGCGTTGCCCTGCGGCCGGGACCGAGTCGGACAACACCCCGAGTGGGCGGAGCTTGTTGTCGATGAGATAGGCGACGCTGGCGGCGCTGACGGACCGTCGGAGCTGGGCGCCGAGCCGGGACGCGACCCACCCGAGGTCGTGCCGCGGGTCCAGCGTGGCGGCCAGCTGGTGGAGGAGGGGCGACACCTCCATCATCCGCCCATCCTGGCGACGGATGATGGAAGGCGCCTCGATGCGGCCCGAATCCCTGTACGTGCCGAGCAGCTCGGTTCCCGGGGCCAGCCCGGGTGAGGGCCGCTGAGCCTCTGCCTCGGCTGAGGGCCTAGACGTAGACGCCGGCGAACAGCTCGACGGGGCCGACCTCGACGTACAGCCCCACGCCCCCGACGCCGAGGTATGGGAGGCCCAGCGCCAACCCGGTCATCAGCTGGCGGGAGGGCAACTCTGCGGTGTGCTGGGCCTCGAGCTCCTCGAGGCTGAAGTCGTCGTTGCTCATTCTGTTGCTCCTTGGGTTGTGGGTGGGCAGATGCCGCGGAAGAGAGACCGGCCCCGTGGCGGCCCTCGGTGCTACGCCGGCTCCCGAGCGCGGCGACCCCACTCGCCACGACCCGCCGGCACCCGATTACATTCGGCCGTCGAACCTCACCTGGTCACGGCCGCCGTCGGTCATATCCATGGAAGGTACGGGCCCGGCTGACGGTCGGCATCCGGGAGTTCCCTCTTTGGTGGTGGGTGGATCCCGAAGCACCGCTGCGGGAAACCCGTAAAGAACTCCCACGAGGGCGCCGAGATTGATGCAGACGCACCCCTCCGCCTAGTGCGAACAGCGCTGTGGCGTCGGCGGCCGCGCACCGAGGTCACAAAGGGATGTGGACGATGAACGGTCGAGGCGCTCGGGTGCGGGTGGTGATCCTGGACAACCACCGGATCGTCCTCGAAGGCCTGCGCCTCCTCCTGGAGCGGCAGCCGGACATCCGGGTGATCGGCGAGGCACGCAGCCTCGACGATGCCCTGGCGCTGGAGATCGACGCCGACCCGGACGTGGTCGTGGCCGACCTGGCGCTCGGCGCAGCCCAGGCTGCCGAGGTGGTGACCGCCCTGCGAGCCAGGTTTCCGGCCGCCGCCGTGCTCGCCCTGACCATGGTGGACGATCCGGCCGTCGTGCGCGCCGTTCTGTCCGCCGGGGCACGGGGCTATCTGCCGAAGGCGGCCGCCGGTGCCGACCTCTTCGATGCGGTGCGCCGGCTGGCCCGGGACGAGGTCTACGTGGACCACTCCGTAGCCGTGGCCCTCGTCAGAGCGGCGGCGAGGGGCGGCGACGGGGCCGTCCAGCTGTCCGAGCGGGAGAGGGCCGTAGGTCGCCTTCTGGCCTTGGGCCACACCAACGCAGAGGTCGCGGCCCTCCTCATCATCTCGGTCCGCACGGTGGAGACCCACCGGGCCCACCTGTTCCGCAAGCTCGGCGTCCAGACGCGTGCCGAGCTGGTCCGTGCTGCCGTGCGAATCGGCCTCGTCGACCTCTCCGCTCCCCTCGAACCGGCGTCGTAGGCGGCCCGGTGCGGGCCAGGATGGGCCCATGCACTGGTTGCTGACCTATGACTACGTCGACGACATCACCACCCGGCGGGCGCCGTTCCGGGAGGCCCATCTCGGGCTGGTCCGCCAGGTCCACGGGCGGGGCGAGCTGGTGATGGCGGGGGCGGTGGGAGAGCCGATCGAGGGCGCCCTGCTGGTGTTCACTGCCGACGATCCGTCGGTCGTCGAGCATTTCGTGGGTGAGGACCCCTACGTGAGGGAGGGGCTGGTCACCGCCTGGCAGGTCCGCCCCTGGAAGGTGGTGGTCGGCGGTCCGCAGGGCTAGAAATCGCTTGACCTCAAGTGCGCTTGAGCCTTTAGGGTGACGGCTGGCTTCCCGACCGATGAGTTCGGGCCGTCGACATCGTCAGAACGAGCATGAGCACCAGCGAGCCCTCCCCACCGAACAAGACGCCCCGGGTGTTCCGCCAGCTGCTGGCCAACACCCTCATGACGGGTGTCACCGGCACGTTCCTGTGGTTCGCCCTGACCTTCTGGGTGTACCTGGAGACCCGCTCGGTGGTGGCCACCGGGGTGATCGGCGGCGCCTTCAGCATCTCATCAGCCGTGCTCGGGCCCTTCTTCGGCACCTACGTCGACCGTCACCGCAAGCACACCGCCTTCCTCCTCACCACCGCCATCTCCATCGCCTGCTTCGCCGTCGCCACGACGGTGTTCGTGGCCGTCGACAGCGCCCAACTGCTGCGCCTGACCAGCCCCTGGTTCTGGGTCCTGGCCCTTTCGACGCTGCTGGGTTCGGTCGCCGGCCAGATGCGCGGCATCGTGCTGTCGACCTGCGTCACCCTCCTCGTGCCCGACAGCCAGCGCGAAAAGGCCAACGGCATGGTGGGGACGGTCACCGGTGTCACCTTCGCCATCACGTCGGTCTTCAGCGGCCTGGTCATCGGCAGTGTGGGCATGGGCTGGGCCTACTACGGCGCCCTCGCGCTGACCGCGGTCGCCCTGGCCCACATGGTCACCATCTCGATCGACGAGCCCGAGCCTCAGCCCGCCGAGGACGGTAACGACCGGCCGTGGGCCGTCGACGTGCGGGGAGCGGTCGACGCCATCCGGGCCGTGCCCGGCCTGCGGATGCTGATCCTGCTGGCGGCCTGCAACAACCTGCTGGCCGGCGTCTTCATGTCCCTCATGGACGCCTACGGGCTGGAGCTGGTCTCGGTGGAGGCGTGGGGGCTGCTGTGGGGCTTCATCAGCCTGGCGTTCATCGCCGGCGGGGTGCTCGTCGCCCGCTACGGGGTCGGCTCCATCCCCCTCCGGGCGGTCGTGGCCGGCAACCTCGTCAACTGGATGATCTGCTCCGTCTTCGCCATCAGGTCGTCGATCGTCCTGCTGGCCGTCGGGATGGTCGTGTGGCTCACGCTCATCCCGGTCATCGAGGCGGCGGAGCAGACGATCCTGCAGCGGGCCATCCCCTACGAGCGCCAGGGGCGGGTCTTCGGCTTCGCCCAGCTGGTCGAGAACGCGGCGTCACCCCTCACCGCCTTCCTCATGGCCCCGCTGGCCGAATCCGTCTTCATGCCCTTCATGACCGACGGCCACGGCGCACGGTGGCTCGGCGACTGGTTCGGCACCGGCCCCCACCGCGGCATCGCCCTGATGTTCACCATCGCCGGCATCCTGGGTGTCGCCGCCACCGTCCGGGCGTGGACCTCCAGGTCCTACCGCCGGCTGGCGCCGGCGACCGCCACCGAGGCAGCACAGCCGGCGCCGTCCGGGCCCCTCGCCGACTGCGCCGCCTGAGCCGGCTCCAGGTTCTGGCCCGAGAAGAACCGCGTCCGATCGCCACCGGTGGCCGCCGGCGGGGCGCCACCGGCTGCCGAGGGCCCCCATGTCGCTCCCTTCGACCGCAATCGCTGTCGCGGCGCGACGCTTGTGCATGGCAGATCTCGCCCCGTTCGCCGGCCTTGTCCCGCTCGACCACGGGCTGGTGGTGATCTCCACCTCCCGCGCCGACGGCACCGTCCAGTCCTCGGTCGTCAACGCCGGCGTGCTCGACCACCCCCTCACGGGGCGGCCCGTGGTCGGGTTCGTCTCCGGTGGGTCGTCCCGCCGGCTGGTCAACCTTCGAGCCCGTCCCCTGGCCACCGTCGTCATCCGGGCCGGATGGACGTGGGCCGGCGTGGAAGGTCCGGTCGACCTCTGCGGTCCCGACGATCCGCTGGGCGGCATCGACGGCGAGCGGCTGCGCCTGCTCCTGCGTGAGATCTTCACCGCCGCCGGCGGCACGCACGAGGACTGGGAGGAGTACGACCGGGTGATGGCCGAGGAACGGCGGGTGGCCGTGTTCGTGACCCCGGAGCGGACCTACGGCTCTGGCTGAGGGCGGCGGGTGGCGAAGCCGGCGGCGACGTTGAGGAGGCCCAGCGCCGCCGTGTCGGTGGTGATGTGGGCGACGTCGGCGAGGGGGTCGAGCTCCACGATGTCGACGGCCCGCACCCTCGGATGGGCGCCGGCGGCGAAGGCGGCATCCAGCAGCCGGCGGGGTGTCACGCCGCCGGGGCGGGCGCCAGGGCAGGCCGGGGCGGAGGCACGGTCGAGGACGTCCAGGTCGATGTCGACGTAGATCGCCTCGCATCGGGCCGCGAGCTCGTCCAGCAAGCTGCCGATGGCGCCGAGGTGCTCGGGCCCCAGCACCCGGACGCCCTCGGCCTCGCACCACTGCCTGTGCGAGCGCGAGTTGGAGAAGCCGTGGATGCCGACCTGCACGACGTTGGCACCGGGAAGGCCGGCGTCGATGAGCGCCCGGACCGGCGAGCCGTTGCCCACCGCGCCGGCCTCGTAAGGCCGGACATCGTGGTGGGCGTCGAGGGTGACCAGTCCCCAGCGGTCGAGCGGCTCGCCGGCGAGGGCGTGCCACGTCACCGCATTGTGGCCACCGAGGAGGACGGTGAGCGGGGCGGCCAGGGCCGGTGGTTCCGGCGAGTCACCGAGATCACGAACCGGCACATCGTCGAGGGAGACGCCCCGCTCGCCGTGCCACGTCGACAGCTTGGCCAGCCGGGAACGGATGGCCGCCGGCCCGTGCTCGTAGCCGGCGGCCGTCACCGCCAGCTCGGTCAGCGGCACGCCGGCGACGACCAGGGCGGCTGGCTCGTCGCCGGCGTCGGCCAGCCACTCGCTCGCCCGGGGCCAGTCGCTCACCGGACGGCCACTCCGTCCTTGACGACTCGCTCCACCTGGGGCATGCCTGGGTGGTAGGCGATGTCCACCCAGTGGTCGCCGGCCAGGACCACAAGGTCGCCCCGGGCGCCGGGCCGGAGGTGGCCGACGTCGGGCCGGCCCAGGGCGCGGGCGCCGCCCTCGGTGGCGGCCCCGATGGCCTCGTCGACGGACAGGCCGTAGGTGCTGCACGCCAGCGCCACCACGAACGGCATGGACGTGGTGTAGCTCGTTCCCGGATTGCAGTCGGTGGCCAGGGCGATCTGCACGCCGGAGTCGAGCAACATCCGCGCCGGGGCGTACGGCGACCTCAGGCAGAACGACGTGGAAGGGAGCAGCACTGCCACCACGCCGGCAGCCGCCAGCGCGGCGGCGTCCTCGGCCGTGGCGTGGACGAGGTGGTCGGCAGACAGGCAGCCCAGCTCGGCGGCCAGCCGGGCCCCGCCCGTCCACGCCAACTCCTCGGCGTGGATCCGAGGCGCCAATCCGTGCCGGCGGCCGGCCTCCAAGACCCGGCGAGCCTGCTCGACGGTCAGCGCGCCCGCGTCACAGAACGCGTCACAGCTCACGGCCAGGCCGGCACAGGCCGGCAGCATCTCCTCCACCACCAGGTCGACGTAGGAGGGGTCGGGCGCCAGGTGGGCGCCGAGGAACGTCGGCACCAGCTCGGCGTCGGTCTGCCTTGCCGCCGCGGCCACCACTTCGAGCAGCCGGCGCTCGGTGGCCACGTCGAGCCCGTATCCCGACTTCACCTCGATCGTCGTGGTGCCACCGGCAACGCAAGAGGCGGCCCGCCGCACGGTCTCGCCGACCAGCTCCTCGAAGGTCGCCGCCCGCGTCGCCTCCACGGTCCGCATGATCCCGCCGGCCTGGTACGGGCGGCCGGCGAGGCGGGCGGCGAACTCGTCGGCACGGTGGCCGGCGAAGGCCAGGTGGGTGTGGGCATCGACGAAGCCGGGGATCACGGCCCTCCCCGCGGCGTCGAGCTCGGGCAGGTCGACGGCCACGTCGCGGTCAGGCACGACGGCCTCGATCACGCCGCCACGGATCACGACGGCCAGCGGGCCGTCCAGGTCCCAGCCGAACACCCGGGCCGCCCGGCGGACGACGAGGTCAGCCATCCATCGGGATGCGGACGCCCTTCTCGGCCGCGGTGGCGCGGGCCTGGTGGTAGCCGGCGTCGGCGTGGCGCATCACACCCGTCGCCGGGTCGTTCCAGAGCATGAGCCCAGCCCGGTGGGCGGCGTCGTCCGTGCCGTCGATGACGAGCTGGGCGCCGGCGTGGATGGACTTGCCCATGCCGACGCCACCGCCGTGGTGCACGGCCACCCAGGAGGCACCTGACGCCGTGTTGAGCAGGGCGTTCAGGATGGGCCAGTCGGCGATGGCGTCGGAGCCGTCGGCCATGGCCTCGGTCTCCCGGTAGGGCGATGCCACCGAGCCGGCATCGAGGTGGTCACGGCCGATGACGACGGGCGCCCGCACGTCGCCCCGCCGGACCAGGTCGTTGAAGCGCCGGGCGGCCACGTCGCGCTCGCCCAGTCCCAGCCAGCAGATGCGCGCCGGCAGCCCCTGGTAGCGGACCCTGGCCGGCGCCAGCTCCAGCCAGCGCTGCAGCAGGGCGTCGTCGGGGAAGGCCTCCCGCACGGCGGCGTCGGTAGCGGCGATGTCGGCGGGGTCGCCCGACAGCGCCACCCAGCGGAACGGGCCCTTGCCCTCGCAGAACAGCGGCCGCAGGTAGGCCGGCACGAAGCCCGGGTAGGCGAAGGCGTCGGCGAACCCGCCGGCCCGCGCCTCTCCCCGAAGGTTGTTGCCGTAGTCGAAGACCTGGGCCCCCGCGGCCTGGAAACCGACCATGGCCCGGCAGTGCCCGGCCATCGACTCCCGTGCCCGGCGCACGTACTCCTGAGGGTCCTTCTCCCGCAGCGTCGCCGCCCCCTCCACGTCGAGGCTGCGGGGGACGTACCCGTGGAGCGGGTCGTGGGCCGACGTCTGGTCGGTGACAGCGTCGACAGGCGCGCCCCGCCGCAGCAGCTCGGGGAAGGCGTCGGCGGCGTTGGCGACGACGCCGACCGAGAGCGCCCGACCCTCGGCCACCGCCGCGGCACAGCGGGCCAGGCCGTCGTCCAACGAGTCGGCCCGCTCGTCGAGGTAGCGCTCGCTCAGGCGCCGGTCCACGCGCGCCGGGTCGACTTCGATGCACAGCGCCACCCCGCCGTTCATGGTCACGGCCAGCGGCTGGGCGCCCCCCATCCCGCCGAGGCCGGCGGTGAGGACCAGCCGCCCGGACAGGCTCCCGCCGAAGTGGGCGTCGGCGACGGCGGCGAAGGTCTGGAACGTCCCCTGCAGGATCCCCTGGGTGCCGATGTAGATCCAGGAACCGGCCGTCATCTGGCCGTAGGCGGTGAGGCCCATGGCCTCCAGCCGCCAGAAGTCCTCCCACGTGGCCCAGTCCGGCACCAGCAGCGAGTTGGCGAGCAACACCCGGGGCGCCATGGGGTGGGTGCGGAACACCCCCACCGGCTTGCCCGACTGCACGAGCAGGGTCTCGTCGGACTCGAGCCTCTGCAGCTCCCGGACCAAGACGCCGAGCGCCTCCCGGCTGCGCGCCGCCTTGCCCCGCCCGCCGTAGACCACCAGGTCCTCGGGACGCTCGGCCACCTCCGGGTCGAGGTTGTTCATGAGGCACCGAAGCGCCGCCTCCTGGGCCCAGCCCTTGCAGGACCGCTCCGGGCCGCGGGGCGCTCTCATCGCAGCGACCCCGGCACCGCGGCCAGCACCGCGCCGCTGCGCACGAGGTCCTCGGCGTGGGCCAGATCGGGCGAAAGGAAGCGGTCGACGTCCATACGAGGGACACGCTCGCGCAGGCGGGCCATCACCGCGGCCGTCGCCGGCCCCGGTTGCAGCCCGCGCAGGTCGACGGCCTCGGCGGCGCAGACCAGCTCGATGGCCACGACCCGCATGGCGTCGGCCACCGCCTTGCGCAGGGACAGGCAGGCGTTCCAGCCCATCGAGACGTGGTCCTCCTGGCCGGCGCTGGTGGAGATGGTGTCGCACGACGACGGTGTGGCGTACGTCGTCCGCATCCGGTTGACGGCTCCCGCTGCCGTGTAGTGGGCGAGCATGAAACCGGAGTTCACGCCGGCCTCGGGCGCCAGGAACGGCGGCAGCCCCTGCGACCGGCTCGGGTCCATGAGGCGGTCGACCCGCCGCTCGGTGATCGACGCCAGGTCGGCCAGGGCGATGGCGGCGAAGTCGGCGGCGAAGGCCAGGGGCTGGCCGTGGAAGTTGCCGGTCGAGACGATGCCGTCGGCGAGCACGACGGGGTTGTCGGTCACCGACGCCAGTTCGACGTCGACCACCCGCCGTACCCAGTCGACGACGTCCCTGGAGGCGCCGTGGACCTGCGGCGCGCACCGCAGGGAGTAGGCGTCCTGCACGGCGTGGTCGACGTGGCGGTGGGACGCCACGATCGGCGACCCCGCCAGCAGCCGGCGCAGGTTGGCGGCGCTGGCCCGCTGGCCCGGGTGGGGGCGGAGGGCCTGGAGCTCCTCGGCGAAGGGGGCGTCGGTGCCCAGGAGGGCCTCGACGCTGAGGGCGCAGGTGATGTCGGCGGTGGGCAGGAGCACGTCGAGGTCGGCGAGGGCCAGGCACAGATGGGCCAGCATCCCCTCGGTGCCGTTGAGCAGGGCCAGCCCCTCCTTGGCCTCGAGGCGGAGCGGCTCCAGGCCGGCGGCGGCGAGGGCGGGGCCGGCGTCGGCCCGGCGCCCGTCCTCGTCGAGGACCCAGCCGTTGCCCAGGAGCACGATCGCCGCATGCGCCAGCGGGGCCAGGTCGCCCGAGGCCCCCAGCGATCCCAGCTCGGGCACCGCCGGCGTGATGCCGGCGTTGAGCAGGTCGACGATGGCCCGCACCAGCACGGGGCGGGCGCCCGAGACGCCGGCGGCGAGGGTGCGGGCCTTGAGCAGCTGCATGGCCCGCACGACCTCCGGGTCGACGTCGTCCCCCATGCCGGCGGCGTGGCTCTGGACCAGGGCGTACTGCACCTGCTCGGCCTGCTCCAGGCGGATCCGCGTCGTGGCCAGGGCCCCGAACCCGGTGGTCACCCCGTAGACCGTCTGCCCCTCGGCGACCGCCCGCTCCACCAGCCGGCGGCTGGAGGCCATGCCGAACTCGATGTCGGCGGACACGTCGACCCGTTCACCACCCCTGGCGACGGCGACCACCTCGCCGACGGAGAGAGGCGCTCGGCCCAGGACGACCACGTCCCATTGTCCCCCGCTCAGCCCCTACGCTCGTCCCGTGCTTCGGGTAACGGCGATGGACCACATCGTGCTGGTCGTCGAGGACGTGGACCGCTCGGTGGCCTGGTACCGGGACCGGCTCGGCCTCGAGGTCCTGCGGTTCGACGAGTGGAAGGCCGGTCGGGCCCCGTTCCCGTCGGTACGGGTCAACGAGGGGACGATCATCGACATCATCGCCGGCGCCCGTGCCGGCGCCAACGTCGACCACTTCTGCCTCGTGATCGAGCCCACCGACCTGGCCGAGCTGGCGGCCGGTGGGTGCTTCGACGTCGTCGAGGGGCCGGTCACCCGCTGGGGGGCGCGGGGCGACGGGGCGTCGCTCTACGTCACCGACCCCGACGGCAACGTCGTCGAGCTGCGGCACTACTAGCGGGTTGCCCGGCGGTGCGTCGGTGGTGAGCCTCGGTTGCGCGGCGCCGGGGTTGGGAACGCCGACCTTCGACGCGGTGGTGGCCGACCAGCCGCCCCCGCCGGTGGTCGAGCGCCCGCAGCACCGTGCTCTGGCCTCCGGCCCCCACCACCTCCAGGGGCTCCTAGCGCCCCCGGATGAGCTCCGCCATGGCGACAGTTCTTCACCTGGCGAGCGGGCTCCTCCGACCACCGGATGATCGTGGGCCACCGGATCGGCGTGTGGAATCCCCGGGCGGGGAGTCAGGCCTTACCGCCGGGCAAGGAGGAGGACACCGGTAGGGTGACGGCGATGTCCGGCCCCGTCGAGTGGATCTGCGAGATCGAGCCGCCCACCCGGCCGGACCTGATGCACGTCCGCCACCAGATCGGCGTTCTCAGCACGGTGGCCACGGCGTACCTGATCCCCGACAACCATGTGGGCCGAGCGACCGTGTCGAGCATCGCCGTGGCCCACGAGGTGGACCGCATGGGCGGGCGGTCGATCGCCTGCCTGAACGCCCGCGACCGCAACGCTCTCGGGTTCCGGCGCGACCTGCTCACCGGCGCCGCCTACGGCGTCGACGAGTTCCTGTTCGTCTACGGCGACGATCCCGCCGCCGGCGCCCGCACCGGCCAGCTCACCGTCCGCTCGATGATCGACGCCCTGCGCCAGTTCGGCGACGAGCACCTGGGCGACGCCGGGCGCTTCCGGGCGGGTGTGACCACCCGCCTGCGCCCCCTCCCCGACTGGAAGCGGGCGGCCGACTTCCTCTTCGTCCAGGTCTCCTTCGACCTCGACGCCCTGTTGGCGTGGCGGGACACCGTGGACTTCGCCGGCGCGGTGTACGCCGGCGTCATGGTCCTTCCCAGCGCCGCCATGGCCCGCAAGCTGGTCGCCGCCATCCCCGAGATCACCGTCCCGCAGCCATGGCTCGACGCCATCGAGCGGGACGGCACGGCGGGGACGGCACTGGCCTGCGAGCTGGCCCAGACCGTCGCCGGCAGCGGCGCCTTCGACGGCATCCACCTCATTCCCGGCGTCCGGTACCGGGAGACGGCGGCGCGGCTGGAGGGGCGGCGTCGCTAGGCGCTCTCGGGCTCCCACGGCGTCGACAGCTGGAAGTAGTTGCCGTCGGGGTCGGCGAAGGTGCACATCAGCATCCCGTCGCCCCCACCCGGCTCGTAAGGCTCGGCGACGACCTCGGCCCCGAGGCCCTTGATGCGCTCGAACTCGGCCCTCACGTCGGTCGTGGTGAAGTTGAGCATGATGCGGCCGGGGTGCTGGTTGGGGCCCTTCACCTCACTGTGGGGTCCGATGGCCAAGCTGCCCTCGCCGGCCCGGTACCCGAACCACCCGCCCGCCTCGTCGCTCCACTCCGAGACCGGATCGCCGAGGATCCGGGTGTAGAAGTCGCCCAGCCTCTTCGAGTCCTCCGACCCCAGCATGATGTTGTTCAGGTTCAACGCATCGCTCCTTGTCATGGTTCAGCGCCTCGACCATCGCATACGTCGAAGGGACCCGACCCGTCCGACGCCGGCCCCACACCCCACCTGCGGGTTCGCTGTTCTTGTGCGATGCTGCACTTACTGCATTGGAGCCGTCCGACGCTGACGCACACGGAGCGGAAGAAGGAGATAGATGTACGAGCACAGCTGTGCCAAGGCCGGAGCCATCGGTTGCAACTGGGTCCTGCGGGCCAACTCCGAGGAGGACCTGAAGCGCAAGGTCGTCGAGCACGCCCGCAAGAAGCACAACGTCCAGGGCATGACGGACACGATCTACTCCTACCTGCGGGCCCAGGCTCAGAAGGCCTAGCTCTCTTCGACACCGGTCGCCGCCCGCGCTCGGGCAGCGGGCGGCGACCCTCACCGGCGAGATAGCGCCAGCGCTGCCGGTAGATTCGGCCGGGAATGGCAACCACCCCCCGCCGGCTCACCCAGTTCAGCCACGGCGCAGGCTGAGCCTGCAAGCTCGCCCCCGGCGAGTTGGCGCAGGTCCTGCGCCGCCTTGAGCTTCCCGGTCATCCCGACCTGCTCGTGGGCACGGCCACGAGCGACGACGCCGCGGTCTGGCGCCTCGACGACGACCGTGCCCTGGTCGTCACCGCCGACTTCATCACGCCCATCCACGACGACCCCCGGACTTGGGGCCGCATCGCCGCGGCCAACGCGGTCAGCGACGTCTACGCCATGGGCGGCCGCCCCCTCCTCGGCCTGAACCTGGTGGGCTGGAACACCGAGGAGCTGAGCACCGAGATCCTGTTGGAGGTGCTGCAGGGCGCCGGCCAGGCCGCGGCGGAGGGCGGCTGGATCACCGTCGGGGGCCACACGGTGGACGACCCCGAGCCCAAGTTCGGGCTGGCCATGGTGGGTGAGGTCCACCCCGACCGGATTCTCACCAACGCCGGCCTGCGACCAGGCGACAGCCTGGTGCTCACCAAGGCCCTCGGCGCCGGCATCGTGGCCACGGCCATGAAGGCGGGCCGGGCGCCCGACGACGTGGTGGACACCGCGGTGGCCTCGATGACCCGGCTGAACAAGGAAGCGGCGCGCTGCGCCCTCGCCGCCGGCGCGGCCGGTGCCACCGATGTCACCGGCTTCGGCCTCCTCGGGCACCTGCGGAGCATGGCCGAGGGGTCGAACGTCGACGTCGAACTGGTCGCATCAGCGGTGCCGGTCTTCCCCGGTGTGCCCGCCCTGGTGAGCGCCGGCCTGGTCCCCGGGGGGAGCCGCCGCAACCTGGCCTGGGTGTCCGAACGCCTCGACGCCGCCGGCGTGGACGAGTCGGTCGTCATCGTCCTCGCCGACGCCCAGACCTCGGGAGGCCTGCTCTTCGGCGCCCAGCCCGCCGCCGCGGAGGCCGCGGTCACCGACCTCGTCGGGTCGGGCCACGCCGCCGCCGTGATCGGCACAGCCACCGCCGGCTCCGGGATGATCCGGCTGCGTCCCTAGCGGCGAGGAGCCCGCCGTTGGGCCGCGGCTCCGGTCGCACGCGAGGAGAGCGCTTCTGCCCCCGGCTGGCCGTCGGCGGCTGCCCGCAGCGCGGCCAGATCCAACTTCTTCATGCCGAACATCGCTTGCATGGCCCGCTGGGACCGCCCGGGGTCAGGGTCGTTGACCAGCTCGACGAAGCCCACCGGGCAGACCTGCCACGAAAGCCCGTAGCGGTCCTTGAGCCACCCGCACTGGACCTCTTGCCCGCCATCGGTGAGCTTGGCCCAGTAGTAGTCCACCTCCTCCTGGTCCTCGCAGTTCACGAGGAGAGAGATGGCTTCGGTAAAGGTGAACTCCGGCCCGCCGTTGATGGCGGTGTACTCCTGGCCGTCGAGGACGAAGTCGACGGTGAGCACGGTGCCGGCAGGTCGGGGGCCGGCCTCGCCGTAGTAGGTCACGTTGGTGATCTTGGAGTTGGGGAAGATCGAGCAGTAGAACTCGGCGGCTTCCTCGCCCTGGGTGTCGAACCAGAGGTTGGGGGTGATCCTGGGCATCGTCTGGGCTCCTTGTCCGGTCGGCGTCACCTGAGTCTGACGCCGGCGCGGGCCGGAACTCATCGGTGCCCGGCTACGCAGGCCCGGGACCGCGGCCGGACCGCGGCCCGGGCGGCGATCGACGGGTGCCTCAAGCGCCGAAGCGCACCCTCAGGTCGGTCAGGCCCCGCAGGGTGAGGCTGTCCCGGACGGCGGGAGGGCCCCCGACCAGCTCCATCGTCCGGAACCGGTCCAGCAGGCGGTCGAGCACGATCTGGCCCTCCAGCCGGGCCAGCGCCGCCCCCAGGCAGAAGTGGATGCCGCCCCCGAAGCTCATGGGCGCCCCCTCGTCGCGCCCGACGTCGAGGCGGTCGGGGTCGGTGAAGCGGGCGGGATCACGGTTGGCTGCCCCCAGCATGGCCAGGACCAGGTTGCCGGAGGGAACGGTCTGGCCGCCGACCGGCAGCTCCTCGTAAGTCGTCCGGGCCGCGATCTGCACCGGGCTGTCGTAGCGCAGCAGCTCCTCCACTCCGCTGCGGATCAGGGACCGGTCGGCCCGGAGCCGTTCCAGCTCACCGGGGTTGCGCAGGAGGGCCAGGAGCCCGTTGCCGATGAGGTGGGTGGTCGTCTCGAAGCCGGCCGCGAACAGCAGGATCACTGTGGAGATCAGCTCGTGCTCGCTGAGCTGGTCGCCCTGGTCCTCGGCCGCGATGAGCTTGGTCAGGAGGTCGTCGCGGGGATGGGCCCGGCGGTCGGCGACCAGTTCGGCGAAGTAGCGCCCGAGCGTGGCGTCGGCCTCGGCCGCCTCGGCCAGGGCCTCGGGGCTGACCGCCAGCTCCAGGATGGCGGTCACCGACCGCACCAGGGGCCGGAGGAGGGGCCGGTCCTCGACCGGCACGCCCAGCATGTCGCCGATAACCGTGACCGGGAGAGGGAAGGCGAGGGCGTCCATCACTTCGACCTCGCCGTCGAAGGCGTCGAGCAGCTCGTCTACCAGGGTGACGACAGTCGGGCGCAGCTTCTCGACGGTCCGGGGGGTGAACGCCCGGGTGACCAGCCCCCGCAGGCGGGTGTGGTCGGGAGGGTCGGTGACCAGCATGTTCGAGCGGTCGTTGCGGAACCGGTCCTGGGCCTCCCGGTCGGCGTCGCTCAGCCCGAGGGAGTTCATGGCCGACGAGAAGTCCTTGCCCACGCCGGGATGGCGCAGGAGCAGCTGGCAGTCGTCGTAGTCGGTCAGCGTCCAGATGCCGAAGGCACTGCGGTGCACCGGCGCCCGCTCCCGCAGGGCGGCGTAGCGGGGGTAGGGGTCCGCCCGCCCCTCAGGGGTGGCGATCAGCTCGAGGAGGAGGGCGTCGGGCTCGACGGCGGACACGGTGGTCATCAACCACCTCTACCAGTGCCGGCGCCGTTGTAGTCACCGGGGTCCCGTACGCCGGCATTACGTGGCCCGTGGGCCGCCGCCGGTAGCGTCCTGGATGCATGATCAGGCCTCGGTCGGCAGTTGCGGGGATGGTGCTGGTGGCGCTGCTCTCCGCGTGCGGCGGCGGTGGGTCGCCCAGCGCCGGCGAGCTCATCACGGCCCCGGACCCCGACGTGCTGGTCAGCCAGGACCGCAACCCGGTGATCGCCCGCAACTCGCCCGTCCTGGTGGTCAATCCCCTCCAGCGGACGAACATGGTCATCGTCGACCGGGTCGACCGGCCGGACTACTCGGCCGGCGTCCACCTCACCAACGACGGCGGCCTGAACTGGCGGGAGGCTCCCCTGAAGCCGCCGGCCGGTGTCCAGGGCAAGCTCTTCGCGCCATCCGCCGCCTTCGACGGAAGGGGCGTCCTCTACGTGTCCTACGTGATCCTCACCGGCACCGGCAACGACCCGGACTCCTACTGGCTGGCCCGCTCCGGCGACGGCGGGCTCAACTTCGAGGAGCCGACGAGGATCGCCGGCCAGCACACCTACCAGACGTCGCTGGCCGTGGCCCCGCGGAGCGGGCGGCTGTACGCGTCGTGGCTGCAGTCGAACCTCGAGGCCACCACCTGCCTGCTCTGCTTCGCTCAGACCGGCCTGCCCATCGTGGTCAGCCGCTCCGACGACGGGGGGCGAACGTGGTCGGCCCCGGTACAGGTCAGCGACGCCGGCCGCGCTCGCGTGGGGGCGCCGGCGCTGGCCGTCGACCCCGACGGGAACCCGGCCGTGCTCTACGTCGACTACGCCGGCGACCGGTGGGACTGGGAGAACCTGCCGGGGCACTACGACGGCACGTTCAGCCTGGTCGTGACCCGCTCCGCCACCAGGGGCGCGACCTGGACGCCGGGCGAGGTGGTCGACGACGGGATCGTCCCAACCGGCCGGTTCCTCGTCTATCTGCCGGTCACCCCGGGGTTCACGATCGCCTCGAACGGCGACATGTACGCGGTGTGGGCCGACGCCCGCGCCGGCGACCCAGACGTCTTCCTGCGCCGGTCCACCGACAACGGCAAGACGTGGGGCAAGCCGGTGCAGGTCAACCGGGGAACGGCCGGCGACGGCGTGCCCCAGGACATGCCGTCCGTCGGGGTGGCCCCCGGCGGCCGGGTCGATGTCGTCTACTACGACCGCACCATCGACCGCCGCGGGTCGAAGGCCGACGTGCTCCTGTCGTCGTCGTCCGACTCGGGCAAGTCGTTCTCCAGGACCATCCGGCTGAGCGACGCGCCGTCCGACCGCAAGATCGGGCCGCAGGGTTCGCCCCACTTGGAAGAGGCCGACTTCGGGTCGCGCACCTCGGTGGCGTCGCTGGCCGGTGGCGCCATCGCCGCGTGGACCGACACCCGCAACGGCACGCTCGACGGCGGCAAGCAGGACATCTTCACCGGCCAGATCGCCCTCGACGACAACTCGTCGCTGGCGCTGGCCAACGTGGCCCTGGCCGGCGCCGGCATTCTCCTGGGTGTCGCCGGCGTCACTCTGTTCCTCCTGTCACGGCGGCGTGCGAAGAGCGCCCCTGCGGCTGCGGAGCCGGCCGACACCCGACTTCGGCGGGGGGAGGGGACCTAGGGCCGCCTTGGCGAACTGGTGACAAGAGCGGGGGCTCTGGCCCCCGCTTCTGTCACCAGTTCGTGGTCGGGTCTAGAAGGCTGCCACTCCGGTGTCCCACAGGGTGGGGAAGAGCCACAGGGCGAGGCCAAGGGGCAGCAGCACCAGCCGGGGCGCCAGCCCACGCCGGCCCCTGCCCCCGTAGCGCCAGCCCTCGCCGAGCGCGGCGAGCACGAAGCAGAGGACTGCTCCGAGGTAGAAGAAGAACCTGACTTCGTTGTCCACGGCTTTTCGCCGCCTTTCAGTCGGTGGGTCCGCTACGTGAGCAGTAGGACCAGGATGATGATGAGGATGAGAGTTCCCAACCCGATGTACACGGTGGCTCCTTGTTCTCCGAGTGGTGAGATCCCGTTCGTTCCCTGTCAATGCCGGGACCAAACACCGCCGGTAATTGACAAAAAGGTTTGGGCGATGCGGAGAGTCGGAACAGGTCTTATAGGCGTACTAGCCGCTCTCAGAAAAGAGGAAGTCATGGGACTCGTTTTGGTGCTCCTGCTGCTCGCGCTGCTGTTGGGCGGCGTCGGTCTGGCCGCGAACGCCCTGTGGTGGGTGCTGATCATCGCCGCCGCCCTGGTGATCGCCAGCGCCTTCGCCGGCTTCGGTCGCCGCAGGACCTGGTAATAGCGGCAGCGCTTGCGACCGCACATCCACCGTCGCTGTTTGTGATAGCGACGGTGGTATGCCGGACTCGATAGAGCCGAAAAGGCCCAACCGCTCCGGGGTGGCCTTTGCCGGCGGGATCGGCGCCCTGGCCGGCCTGTCGCTCGCGGCCCGCCGGCGGCCGCGACTCCGGGCCGCCGGAGCGGTCGCCGGCGCCGCCGTCCTCGTGGCCGGCGAGACGCTGGCTCGCCGCCGCCGGCGGCCCGACGAGATACCGCCGCTGTGGAACCGCATCCTCACCAGCGGCGCCATGGCCGCCCCCGCAGGCTGGGCGGCAGGAAGGCTGCCGGGAAGCAGCCCGGTGCCCGTCGCCGCCGGCTTCGGTGCCCTGTGCGGGCTCATGGGGCTCCGCCCCCAGAAGGTGGCGTTCGGACCGGTGTTCGGCGCCGGCGCCGGCGCTGTCATGGCCGCGGTCAACCCCCGCATGCCGGCGCCGGCCGTCGCCGCCACCACCGTCGTCGCCTACCGGGTCGCCTCCGCCGCCCTGTTCCGGGACGCCCAGGTCTCGCTCCTGCGCGAGGGGGCCCCGGCGGAGGACCTGCCGTTCATCGTCCCCCTCGAGTCGCGCACCCGCTACGTGGGCACGGACTACGTGCGGGCTCTGGCCGAGGTGCTGGAGGGCGACTACGAGCGCGACGCCGCCGACGCCGGGATCGTCGCCTCCATCGACGAGCTGGCCGGTCCCGACTTCGACCCGTCCACCGTCGACCCCAGGGTGCGGGAGTTCTACGAGCACACCACCCGGTTCCGCCTCGACATCGTGCCCCAATGGCGGCAGTGGGTCCGTCCCGGGTACCTGCTGTACCGCACGGTCGTCGCCCGCCCGCTCGGGCAGGCGAACGTCCCCATGAACCAGCGGGAGGCCCTCCGGGGCATCCACAGCCGGATCGACACCATCGACCGCGACGGGGACGGCGTCGCCGACGTCCGGGGCTGGATCCGTTCCTTCGCCGAGACCGACGCCCCCATCTACGTCGGCATCTACACCACCTACCGCCACGAGGGCCGGGGGTACGTCAGCGTCGGCTTCCCGCTCCCCCAGGCGACGTTCACGGCGACGCTGCTCCCGGAGGGTCGCGCCGACAGCGGTCTCACCCTGACCTCGAAGAGCGACCTCCCGCACCCCGGCCACTACCTCGCCTACATCGACCCCGGTACCCGGGACATGACCGCCCTGGCCGTCGCCGGCTTCGCCGAGGAGCTCCACGTCCACGTGACCGACGGCGAGCTGCGGGCCGAGCACGCCTTCTGGGTCTTCGGACTGCCGTTCCTCGTCCTCCACTACCGCATCCGGAGAAAGCCGGGCGACGGTACCGTGGACGGCGATGCGCCGGCCCCTGACCGCCTGCGGCTGGTTCACGATGGCCGTCCTCCTGGCCGCGCCGGCGTGCGGGACGGCTGACGCCCTCCGAGCCAGCGCCGGCCCGGCGCCGGCGACTTCGACCACCACCAGGCCCCGGGTGGTCACCGAGACGTCGTGGAGTCCCTTCGCCACCGCCGGCCCCCTCACCTTGACCCATCCGGCCGCGCTGGTGGAGCGGGTGGCCTTCCACCAGTCGGCCCACGACGGCGCCCGCCAGCTCACCGCCCTTCCCACGGCGGTCGCACCCACGACTTTGGAGGACCGCCAGCGCGACACCGGTGCCGCCGGCGCCGCCGACATCGTCGTCGCCCCCGACACCGAGATCCGCTCGCCGGTGACCGGCCGGGTCAAGCGGGCCGGCCGGTACGTCCTGTACTGCAAGCACTCCGATGACTACGTGGTCGTCGAGCCCGACGACCGCCCCGGCTGGGAGGTCAAGGTCCTCCACATCGACGGGGTGCGGGTCCGGGCCGGCAACCGGGTCGTCGCCGGCCAGACGGTGCTGGCGCCCCGGGCCACCCAGCTGCCGTTCGAGTCCCAGGTCGACAAGGTACGTACGGCCGACCCTGCGTGGCCCCACGTCCACATCGAGGTCGTCGACCCCACGATCCCCGACCGCCCGACGGGGCCGGGCTGCCCCTGATGCGGCCTACAGGAACTCGGCGAAGTCCTCCAGCAGCTGGCCCTTGCCCTTGGCGCCCACGATCTTCTTCTTCATGACGCCGTCCTTGAACACCATGATGGTGGGAATGCTCATGATGCTGAACCGCTGGGCGATGGCCGGCGCGTCGTCGACGTTCAGCTTGGCCAGGCGGATCTTGCCCTCGTTCTCGACCGCGATCTGCTCCAGCACGGGGGCGACCATGCGGCAGGGGCCACACCACTCGGCCCAGAAGTCGACGATCAGGGGTACCTCGGAAGCGCCCACCTCCTCGTCGAAGGTCTCGTTGGTCAGCTCCAGAAGATTGCCCATCAGCCTCGTGCCTCCTCGTGTGCGGATTGTTGAACGCCGGACGGGCCGGCGGCATTCCTGACCCCGGGCGTCACCAATCCGTGGGGGTCTCCATGATCTCGGACTCGTGCGGCTGGGTCTCCAGCCACCGCTCGGCGTCGATGGCGGCCATGCAGCCCGAGCCGGCGGCGGTGACGGCCTGCCGGTAGGTGCGGTCCTGGACGTCGCCGGCGGCGAAGACGCCCTCGACGTCGAGGTGGGTGCCCCGGTGGGTCAGCAGGTACGACGCGTCGTCCATGGCCAGCTGGCCCACGAACAGGTCGGTGTTGGGGTAGTGGCCGATGGCGACGAACATCCCGGTGACGTCGAGCGGCGACAGCTCGCCGGTCTTGACGTTCTCGAGGGTGAGGCCGGTGAGGCGCTCCTCGCCGTGGAGCTCGACGGGTACGGAGTCCCAGACGAACTCGATCTTGTCGTTCTTGAACGCCCGCTCCTGCATGATCTTCGACGCCCGCAGGCTGTCGCGCCGGTGGATCACGAAGACCTTCTCGGCGAACTTGGTGAGGAAGTTGGCCTCCTCCAGGGCGGAGTCGCCGCCGCCGACCACCGCGATCTTCTGGCCCTTGAAGAAGAAGCCGTCGCAGGTGGCGCAGGTGGACACTCCATGGCCGATCAGCCGGCGCTCGTTGTCGAGGCCCAGCATCTTGGCCTTGGCCCCGGTGGCGACGATGACCGCCCTGCCCCGGTACTCCGCCTCGCCCACCCAGATGCGGCCAGGACGTGAGGCGAGGTCGACCTTGTCGACCTTGTCGGTGACGAACTCGGCCCCGAAGCGGGCGGCCTGGGCCCGCATGGCGCCCATGAGCTCGGGGCCCTGGATGCCGTCGACGAAGCCGGGGTAGTTCTCCACCTCGGTGGTGAGCATGAGCTGGCCACCCGGCTGGTCGCCGGTGGAGGAGAGGGCGCCCTCGAACACCAGGGGCCGGAGGTTGGCCCGGGCGGTGTAGATCGCCGCCGTCAACCCCGCCGGTCCCGACCCGATGATGACGACATCCCGGGTCTCGGTCACCGAACTCTCGCTCACACTTCTCCTGTCTTGGCGGCGGGCGCCGACTTCTTGGACCAGGCAAACAGTCCCGCCACGAGGAATATTGCCCCGAGCAGCATGTACGGAAGCCAGACCTCACGAGGCAGCAGATTGTCGAGGGCGTGGATCAGGCCGATGAGGGCGATGATGCCGGCCATGGAGCCCAGGATGAGGGCGATCACGCCGTACACCAGGACACGGGCGACCTTGACGAGGCGGTCGGTGGTGTTGCTGCGGACGACCTCGATGTAGTGGTCGAGCCGGTCCAGCAGGTCCTTGGTCCAGTCTGCGCCCTCCTGAGCCATGCCGGGAGCCTACTCTCGGCACCGTGCGCCCTCCTTTAGCCCTCCTGGCCGGCGCCACCGTGGCGCTGGTCGCGGCCGCCGTCCTGGGCGAGTACGACTTCGACGGCTGGGCGGTGATCGGTTCGGGGCTACTGGTGGGGCTGTTCGTCGCCGAGGCGGTCGTCATCGTGGCCAGGGGCGGGAGCCCGCTCCGGGCGGTGACCTCGGCGGGCCTGGCCGCCGGCGCCCTGCTGTGGGCGGGATGGACCTCCACCGGCCACCGCCTGGGCACGGTCAGCTGGAAGGGGTGGGCGGCGGTGGTGCTGGCGGCGGTGGCCGCCGCGGTCAGGGCCCGGCCGACCGCAGCAGCTCAGCACACCCCTCCTGCGCCAGCATCAGCAGAGTGACACCGCCCGCCGGCGAGGCGAAGCCCAGAACGTAGGCGGGCGAGGTGCCCTGGCGGGCGGTGGCGAAGTAGGTCAGCGGGCCGAGACCTTGCTCCCGGGCCCGGGCCCGCTCCTCGCAGGGCCGGGTGCCCACGGCCTCGGGGGCGATGGTCGCCGCCCCGCCGGCACCGCCTGTGGGGGCGACGCCACCCGCGCCCGGCGTCGCCGAAGGGGCCACATTGACCGCCGCTCCGGTGTTTCCGGTGTTGGCCGCCTGGCCGGCGGCGGCGTCCGACGAGGTCGCCGAGCCGGCCGACGATCGCGCGGTGGCGGCACCGGCCCCCAGCGCCCTCGACCGGAGGGTGGCGGCGTCGGGGAGGTCGCCCAGGTCTGCGACGGGCGTCCCGGGGGCGCCGGGCAGCGCCGACTCGGCCTTGGAATCCAGCGCCGGCCCGGCGAAGGTGGCGGTGCTCTCGTCACTCGACCGGTTGGCCGACAGGAGCAACCCCGACAGGCCGAGCACGGCCACCACCACGGCCGCCACCGCCGGCAGGGCCCACGACCCGGGCGACCAGCGGCGACGGGCGAGCCGTTCGACCTCGGGGCGGGAGGCGGGCGCCGGCTCCACGTCCCGCCCGGCGCCGGCATCGGGGGCCGTGGACCGGACGGCCCGGGCGACGGCCGCCTCGCGCTGCGCCGGCGACGGCACATCGACCGGGGCGGCCACCGTCGCCGACAGCGCCCGCAGCTCGGCCGCCGTCGCCCGGCACCGGGGGCAGCCGGCGACGTGGTCGGCCCACTCGGGGGCCTCCCCGTCGACGTAGGCGCTCAGGGCCTCGAAATCGGCGTGCTCGGCGGCGTTCATGTACTGGTTGGACGATCCCGAAAGGGTCCCCGGTTCCGTCCCGGGGCCAGATGGGGCAGCAACGCGCTCCTACCCCGGGCGATGCGGGAGCGCACGGTCCCGGGCGGGATACCCAGGGTCTGGCCGATCTCTTCGTAGGACAGCCCGCAGACGTCCCGCAGCACCACCGCCGCCCGGTAGTCCGCCGGCAGCGTCTGGAGCGCCTGGTCGAGGTCGAGCCGGGTGGTCACCCCCTCGACCACGTCGACCGGCGCCGCCACCTCGGCCGACCCCTCGGGCAGGCCCGGCTCCGGCCGGCGCCGGCGCCGGCGCAGCTCGTCGAGGCAGGCGTTGGTGGCCACCCGGTACGCCCAGGTGCCGAACGCCGAGCGCCCGTCGAAGCCCGGCAGGCCGCGCACGATCGCCATCAGGGCCTCCTGGCAGGCGTCGGCGGCGTCGGCGTCGTCACCGGTGATGCGCCGGCACAGGGCGAACAGCCGGTCGTAGTGCCGGCGCAGCAGGAGGTCGAGGGCGGCGTGGTCACCGTCCTGGGCGCCCTGCACCAGTTCCGAGTCGTCGCGTTCGATGCCCGGAGGTTATGAGAGGACGAGCTCCCCCACGCCGATGGAGGAGTTGCCGGCCCCGAGGTCGGTGATCCACAACAGGACGGCGCCACCCCGACGGTTCCCCAGGTCGAAGGTGGTGGTACCGCGTTCGATGCCCCGCTTGGTGGCCACCGGCTGGCCCCATGCCTCACGGGTGGCCCGGGGCGACGGCGCCACCAGCACCTCGGCCGCCCATCCACTGCTCGACGACGTCACCTTCAGCTCGTTGAGCTGGTGGGGCCCGTCCAGTTGGAGGATCACGCCGACGCCGGGCTTGAGGCCCCCGAAGTCCCGCCGGCTGTAGCTCTCGGTGGTCCAGACCGTGGCCGGGTCGCCGTCGACCAGGAAGGGGAGCTCGTCGTCGTGCTCGAGGCCGCTGCCGGGCGGAGGATCGAAGGCCAGCGGCGTCGGCTTCGGGATGGCTCCGGGCTCCCCGGCGGTGGTGGCGCCGTCGATCAGGCGCTTCCCGGTGTCGGACCGGAGGAAGAGGATCCCGACGATGGCCAGGGTCACGACGACGGCGGCGATGGCCACCGCCGGCACCGCCCAGGGCCGCTCCTGCTTGGCGAAGCTCGGGGGAACCCCCCGCGGGGGCGTGTGGTCGACGCGGGAGGGCGGCCGCGGCGGCGGGAGGCGAGGGGCGCTCACCACGGCCGTGGCCTCGCCGGCCCGCAGGTCCAGCGCCAGCAGGGCGGTCCGCAGCTCGTCGGCCGACTGGTACCGGTCGTCGGGCCGCTTGGCCATGGCCCGGAGCACGATCTCCTCCAGCGCCCGGGGGACGCCGGCCCGCACCACACCCGGCGCCGGCGGGTTGGTGGTGATGTGCTTGAGGGCGACGGCCATGTCGGTGTCGCCGGTGAACGGGGGCCGGCCGCACACCATCTCGTACAGGACGACGCCGAGGGCGTAGACGTCGGTGCGGCCGTCGACCGCCCGCCCGTCGACCTGTTCGGGGGCCAGGTACTGGGCGGTGCCGATGATGGACCCGGTGCCGGTCAGGGCCTCCGAGGGGGTGGGACGGTCGGGCTCGGACTCCTCGACCGCCTTGGCGATCCCGAAGTCGGCGACCTTCACCCGGCCGTCGGGGCAGATGAGGATGTTGGCCGGCTTGATGTCGCGGTGGACGACGCCGGCCCGGTGGGCGTAGTGCAGGGCGTCGGCCACCTGGGCCCCCACGTGGACGGTCCGCTCCTGCGCCATCGGGCCGGTCTGGTTCAGGACCTGGCGCAGGGTCGACCCGTCGACCAGCTCCATGACGATGAAGGTGACGCCGTCGTCGGTGCCGGTGTCGAAGGTGGCGACCACGTTGGGGTGGGCCAGGCGGGCGGCGGCGATGGCCTCCCGCCGGAACCGCTCCCGGAACGACTCGTCGTCGGCCAGGTGGGAGTGGAGGATCTTTACGGCCACCGGCCGGCCCAGGATCTCGTCGACCGCCTCCCAGACCTCGGCCATCCCGCCCTGGGCCACCAGTCGCTTCAGCCGGTAGCGGCCGGCGAGGACGCGTTCGACCCCCACGCCTGCGGCCCCCAGCGGCTCTGACACCTACTGAACGGTACCGGCCCCGGAGGCGGTCTGGAATGCCACCCCGATGGTCCGGGGGCCGGTGTGGGCGCCCACGACCGCTCCCAGCTGGCCCACGACGATCTGCTCGCGGGGGAAGTGGGCCTGGAGCAGGCCGGTGAGGGTGTCGACGTCGGGAGCGTCGCCGTGCAGCACGGCCAGGTTCTCCACCCCCTCGACCGCACCCACCTGGTCGGCCAGCCACTGCAGCGCCCGCGAGCGGGTCCGCTGCTTGGGGCCGGGCTCGACCTTGCCGTCGACCACCTCGATGCACGGCTTGATCGACAGGATGGAGCCCAGCAGGGCCTGGGCGGCCCCGATGCGCCCGCCCTTCTTCAGGTACTCCAGGGTGTCGAGGCTGCCGAACACCTTGGTACGCCGGGCCATGTCCTCGGCCAGGGCGACGATCTCCTCCAGGCCGGCGCCGGCCGCCGCCCGGCGGGCCGACTCCACCGCGATCATGCCCAGCCCGAGGGTGACCGACAGGGAATCCACCACCTTGACGGGGACGACGTCGGCCACGGCCCGGGCCGCGGCCTGGGCCGACTCACCGGTGGCCGACAGCTTGGAGGACAGGTTCACGCACACCACGCCCCCGGCGCCGGCGTCCGCCGCCTTGCGGAAGACCTCCTCGAAGGCGCCGGGAGCCGGCGCCGCCGTCGACGGCAGCTCGGCCGACGTCGAGCACCGGGCCCAGAACTCCGAGGGACTGAGGTCGACGCGGTCCACCAGCTCCTCGGTGCCGAAGCGGATCTTCAGGGGCACCACCTCGATGCCCAGCTCGGCGACCAGCGCGTCGGGAAGGTCGCAGCTGCTGTCGGTGACGATCTTGACTGTCATTCCTCGGGAACCAACCCTCTCGCTCGGCGGCCTTTCATGGCGTTTCGGCCCCACCACACCGCCAGGAACGTGGCCGCACCCATGGCCACCACCAGGCTTGCACCGGAGGCGGCGGTTGACCGTACCGTGATCCGGGCCCTCCCGACCTCCAGATGGCCGTCGGGTGACTCCATGGTGATGCGGATGGGGAAGGCCCCCGAGGCCCTGGCCACCACGGGGAACCGCTGGATGGTGTTGAGGCGGGTGAGCTCCAGCTCCACCGTGGTGCCGGCGGGGAAGTCGAGCTTGTCGCTCTCGATCCTGACCACCACCCGCACCGGCTTGCCCGTGTTGTTCTTGAAGGTGAGGGGGATCTCCCCGGTACGGGCGGTCAGGGTGAAGGAGCGGCCTTCGGGCATCTCGATCTCGTCGAGCTGGGCCTTCACCTGGCGGTTGGCGCCGGTGACGTAGGCCTCCCGCTGGCGGAGCGTCTTCAGGTCGGAGGACTCGGCCACGAGGAGCTGCTCCTCGATGACCGCCGACGCGGCGTTGCCCGACCCCAGGACGGAGCCGAGCGAGTTCAGGTTGCGGCGGCCCTCGGCGACGTCGGCGGCGACCTCGGCGACGGACCCCGGCGTGGGGATCGCCGGCCTGCGGACCAGGTTGGCGCCGCTGTCGTCCCGCGCGCCGGGCACGGAGGCGAACAGGGTGTCGAGGGACATGGGCTCGATGATGGGGGACAGGGCCAGGCCGCCGGTCACCACATCGGTGAACTGGCGGGTCGGCCGCCAGTCGCGGGGGGCCACGGCGGCCACCCCCCGGCGCTCGTCGTCCCCCGGGCGGTCCAGGTACACGACGGCCAGGTCGGCGAGGAGGTGATGGGCGGACAGGGCCTGGTTGGCCGCCCCGTCGAAGTGGGCGGTGAGGCCGGCGTCGGCCGCCGCCGCCTGGACCCGGGTCGAGCGCCCGCTCAGGACGAAGGGCCGGGTGAGGGTCAGCTTCTGCTCGGGGATCGGGGTGAGCAAGGGCTCGGCGGTCAGCACGCGGTCGAACCCCCGACCGGCGAGGGTGTCGATCACCTTGGGGTCGAGGGCCTCCTCGGCCAGCCACGTCCGGCTGTCCAGCCGGGCACCCAGGATCTCGGTGAGGGTGGCCGCGCCCCGGTTCAGCTGGCTGGCAACCTCACCGTCGAGGCCGGCGCCCATGAGGGCGGCCAGGTTGGCGGGCACGTAGGGGCCGGACAGCATGGTCCGTTCGGCCGCCGCCGAGCGGAGGGAGTTCAGCAGCACCTTGGCTTCACGCTCGTTGCTGGCCGCCAGGGCGGCCACCGTCTCCGGCGTGGGCGCCAGGACGAAGGGTGTGGCCCGGACCGCCTCGACCCCCTGGGCCATGGCGGTGAGGACGTCGCCGTCGGGCAGCACCCGGGTGCCGTCGGGCTGAAGCGCCGGCGGGGCGTGGACGGGGAAGACCAGTGACACACCGAGCTTCGGTGTGACGTGGACCTCCGGGGTGTGCAGGAGGTGGGTGACGAACTTGTCGACCGTGGTGCCGGCCAACCTGTCGCGCAGCTCGACCCGCACCGGGTAGACGCCGTCGCGGGGAGGAAGCAGGACCCGGGACGGGTCGCGGGGCTGGTTCGGGTCGCGGATGGGCACGCTGAGGACGACGTCGCCGTTGGCCTCGGTCCTGAGCCCGGCCAGGGGTACCGGCTGCAGCGTGACGTGGGGCGAGTCGGCCATGCGGTCGGCAAGGGTCTCGACGAACTCCGACCGGGTGGCCACCGCCGGGAAGACGGTGAGGACGAACTCGAGGTTGGACGCGCCGGGGGGGCGGTCGACGTGGACCCGGATCAGGAAGTCGCCCCCGGTGGCCACCCATGGGGTCTGGGCCACGAACGTCATCCGGCCCCGGCCGGTCGGGGGCGCCGGCTGGGCGCCGGCGGCGCCGGCCCCCACCAGCAGGGTCAGCACGAGAACGGCGCTGAAACGAGCCCGGCCGGCCGGCACAGCCCTCAACTGACCCGCCGGTGGAGCACGGCCAGCTGGATGGGCTCCTCCCGGAAGCCCAGGGACAGGTAGAGCTGGAGGGCGGGGTCGTTGCCCAGCTGGGTGTTCACCACCGCCTCTGTGATCCCCTTGCGGCGCAACCACCGCAGGCCGTCGATGGCGAGGGCCCGGCCCAGGCCGCTGCGGCGGTGGCCAGGGTGCACCGCGAGCCGCTGCAGGTACCCCTGGGTGCCGCTGAGCCCGGTCACGGCATAGGCCAGGAGGGCACCGCCCCGCCGGGGCGACGCCACCCGGAACCGGCTCACCGGCGTGGCGTCGATGGCCTCGCGCAGCCCTTCGTCGTCCAGGCGCCAGAACGGCGCAAAGGAGCCGGCGTCGACGTCGAGGACGGCGGGCCGGTCCGAAGTCCTGCCCCGCCGAAGGGGGACGGCGACCTCCGGCATGCGGGGCAGGTTCTCCAGGTTGTGGCTGAGCAGGTGGAGGCGCTCGTAGACCTCGAAGCCGAGGGCCCGGAAACCTGACTGCTCGGCCGGCGCCAGGGCGCTGGTGACCACCTGCTCGAAACCCCGGGCGGCCAGCGAGTCCAGGCAGCGGTTGAGGAAATCGACCGACGGGGCGCCGGCCGGCGCCAGCGGGGCGAGGTAGGCGATGCGGCCGTCACCCCGCCACGGACCGGCCCGCGCCCGCTCCCACCCCCATTGGAGGACCTCGGCGGCCACAGTTGCCATTTCTGGGCAATCGTACCGGCGGGGGTGTCGCACGGCCGGAGCGGCCGGGAACGGGGTGAGAGCCGGCCGGTAGCGTGGGGTCGATGGTCCCCGAACGCCTCCGACCCCTCCTCGAGGAAGCCGCGCCCCTGGCCGAGCGGTTCGCCGACGCCGGCTGGCGCCTGTACCTCGTCGGCGGCAGCGTGCGCGACGCCATCCTCGACGTGGCGGTCAAGGAGGATCTCGACTTCACCACCGACGCCCGGCCCGACGACATCGAGGCCGTGGTGCGGGGCTGGGCCGACGCGGTGTGGGACCAGGGCCGGCGCTTCGGCACCATCGGCATCAAGAAGGGCGGGAGGATCTACGAGATCACCACCCACCGGGCCGACGCCTACACCGCCGACTCCCGCAAGCCCGATGTGCAGTTCTCCGACGCGGTGGAGGCCGACCTCTCCCGGCGCGACTTCACCGTGAACGCCATGGCGCTCAGCCTCCACCCCGCTCCCGGCCGCTCGGGCCAGCCCGATGCCGAGCTCATCGACCCCTTCGGCGGCCTCCAGGACCTCGCCGCCTACCGCCTCCGCACGCCGCTCTCGCCGGTCGAGTCGTTCACCGACGACCCCCTGCGCATGCTCCGGGCCGCCCGCTTCATCAGCGGCTACCACTTCCTGCCCGACAAGGAGCTCGTCGACGCGGTCAAGTCGCTTCGGGGTCGGTTGGAGATCGTGTCGGCCGAGAGGATCCGCGACGAGCTCGACAAGCTCCTGGTCGTCGAGTCGCCGGCCGACGGCCTCTGGTTCCTGGTCAACACCGGCCTGGCCGAGGAGTTCCTGCCCGAGTTGCCGGCGCTGGCGTTGCAGCAGGACCCCATCCACCGCCACAAGGACGTGCTGGCCCACACCATCGCCGTGGTCGAGAAGGCCAGCCCCGACAAGATCCTGCGCCTGGCCGCCCTTCTCCACGACATCGGCAAGCCCAAGACCCGCTCGTTCGGCAAGGGCGGGGTGACCTTCCACCACCACGAGGTGGTGGGCGCCCGCATGGCCGAGGAGCGCATGCGGGCCCTGCGCTACCCCGAGCACGAGATCGCCGACGTCCGCCGCCTGGTCGAGCTGCACCTGCGCTTCCACGGCTACGGCGACGACCTCTGGACCGACTCGGCCGTCCGCCGCTACGCCACCGACGCCGGCCCCCTCCTCGGCAAGCTGAACGAGCTGACCCGCTGCGACTGCACCACCCGCAACCAGCGCAAGGCCGCCGAGCTGGCCCGGCGCATGGACATGTTGGAGGAGCGGATCGCACACCTGGAGGAGCAGGAGGAGCTCGACCGCATCCGCCCCGACCTCGACGGCAACCAGATCATGGAGCACCTCGGCATCCCGCCGGGGCCCGACGTCGGCCAGGCCTGGAAGTTCCTCTACGAGCTGCGCCTGGAAGAGGGCCCCCTCGGTGAGGCGGAGGCCAAGCGCCGGCTCGACGCCTGGTGGTCGAGCCGGCGCTGAACGATCCTTAGGAGAGCGCCCCGGTCCCGCCCGACTCGCACTGCTGGACGGCCTCGCCGTAGCACTCGTCGGTGCCGTCGCCGCCGACGACCTGGTCGTCGCCCTCGCTGCCGGAGGCGATGTCGTCGCCGGCGCCGCCGGAGATGAAGTCGGCGCCCTGGTCACCGAAGAGGATGTCGTTCCCGTCGCCGCCGGAGATGCGGTCGACACCGGGGCCTCCGAACACGATGTCGTTGCCGGCGCCGGCCGAGATCTGGTCGTCACCCGCTCCGGCGTAGATGACGTCGTTGCCACCCAGGGCGCTGATGAAATCGTTGCCCGGCGAGCCGCAGATCACGTCGTCACCCTCGGTGCCGATGATGACGCCCGACCCGGAGATGGTGCAAGGAAGCAGGCGGGCCCAGTCGCACCGGCTCTCGTCGGAGCCGGCGTTGTTGGAGATGTTGACCTTGTTGGAGCCGTCCGAGGCGTTCATCACGAACAGCTCACCGGGGAACAGATGCGACCAGGCGATCTTCTGCCCGTCGGGCGACCAGGTCGGGAAGATGTCGAAGTTGTTGTCGGGACCGGTCAGGCGGACGGCGTTCGATCCGTCGACGGAGCTGGCCCGGTAGATCTCCACCTGGAGCGCGGTCGGGGTGGGGGCGAAGTCCCGCCGGCTGTGGAACGTCAGCTGGGAGCCGTCCGGCGACCAGTGGGCGTGAGAGTCCTCGGTGAGCGAGTTGGTGACCCGGGTCTGCACGTCGGCGTTGCCGTCGGCGTTGGCGTCGACCGGGACCAGTGTGTAGATCTCGAAGTCGCCGTCGCGGTTGGTGGTGAAGGCGATCCGGTCGCCCTGGGGCGACCAGTGGGCGAAGCTGTCCTGGAAGTTGTTGTTGGTCATCCGCCGCACGTCGGTGCCGTCGATGGCCATGGTGAAGATCTCCAGCGCGCTGTGGCCGGGGCCGGGGGCCACCGGGAACCGGCCCGACTGGAAGGCCAGCCTGGTGCCGTCGGGGCTGAAGGTGCCCGGCCGGTCCTCGCCGGGGCTGAAGGTCAGCCGCCTCACGCCGCTGCCGTCGGCGTACATGATGTAGATCTCCTGGTCGCCGTCCTCCCGGAGGCTGGTGAAGGCGATCCGGGTGCCGTCGGGCGACACCGTGGGCTCCAGGTCGTTGAAGGTGTTGAACGTCAGCTGCCGGGGCGGCTCGGCGCCGGTCGGGTCGAAGGCGAAGATCTCGCTGCTGCCGGTCATGTTGCTGTTGCAGTAGATCTTGCCGTTGCGGCCTGGGAACGCGGCGCCGACCGGGCCCACGTCGATGGCGGCCAGGGAGCCGACGAGGGCCAGCGCTCCCAGGCCCCTGGCCACGCGGCTCTTGTGCAGAGAAACCTTCGCCATGTTGCGGACTCCTTCGATCGATCGATGTACGCGAGAGCCGCGTCCCGCCCAGCCGGCGCCTACGCTAGGGACGTTCGTGTCCGTACATCAATGGATGTGCGTCGCACTTACCGGAGGAACTACTCCGGCCGGCGTATGCGGGATGCCTCCCGGCGGCCCATGACCGGGAGCCGGCCACGCCCTACGGTGGGCGCCGTGACCCGTCGATCGCGGATGGGCGACGCCGCCCTGGCCCTTGCCGTGGGCGTGGTCCAGGTGGCCGGCACCTACCTCGCCGGCCGCCATCAGGCCGACCGGGAGCCCTTCGACGTGCTGGCGGGCCTGTTGCTCCTCGCCGGTCCGGCGGCGCTGGTGGTCCGCCGGCGCTTTCCGGTGGCGGTCTACGTCACCGCCTTCGCCGCCACGCTGGGCTATGTGTCTTTGGGCTACCCGCGGGGGCCGATCTTCTTCAGCCTCATCGTGTCCTTCCTCACCGTGGCGCTGGCCGGGCATCGGGTCGTGGCGTGGGTCGGGCTGGCGGTGGGCTACGTCGGCTTCCTGTGGGCCGAGGTCGTGTTCGGGGACCTCGACGGCCCCGGATGGGAGGCCCTCGTCGGCCTCGCCGCCTGGCTCCTCGTGCTGGCCGCCGCCGGCGAGGGGCTGCGCATCCGCCGGGTCCGCACCGAAGAAGCAGCCCGCGCTCGGGAAGAGGAGAGCCGCCGGCGGGCGGGCGAGGAACGGCTGCGCATCGCCCGGGAGCTGCACGACGTGCTGGCCCACAACATCTCCCTGATCAACGTGCAGGCCGGGGTGGCCCTGCACCTCATGGAGGAGAAGCCCGAGCAGGCCCGCACGGCGCTCACGGCCATCAAGGCGGCCAGCAAGGACGCCCTGGGCGAGCTGCGGTCGGTGCTCGACGTGCTGCGGATGACCGGCCCGGGAGGCCGGTCCACGAGCGACGTCGACGAGGGGGCGCCCCGCGCGCCCACCACCGGCCTGGAGGACCTCGACCGGCTGGTGTCGGGCGCGACGGCCGCGGGCGTCGATGTCCGGGTGGTCACCGAAGGGACGCCGCGGCCGCTGCCGCCCAGTGTCGACCTGGCCGCGTTCCGCATCGTGCAGGAGGCCCTCACCAACGTGACCCGCCACGCCGGGCAGGCCACGGCCACCATCTCCCTCACCTACGGCGACGAGCGGCTCACCGTGCAGGTCGACGACGACGGGCGGGGCGTCAACGGCGCCGGCCCTGGGAGCGGCAACGGGATCCGGGGCATGAAGGAGCGGGCGTCGGCCCTGGGCGGCGAACTACGGGCGGGGCCGAAGCCGGGAGGGGGGTTCCGGGTGACCGCCTCGCTACCCGGGTGATTCGCGTCCTGCTGGCCGACGACCAGGCGCTGGTGCGGGCCGGCTTCAAGGCCCTGCTCGACGCCCAGCCCGACATCGAGGTCGTCGGCGAGGCGGGGGACGGAGATCAGGCCTTCACCCTCACCATGGAGCTGCGGCCCGACGTCGTCCTCATGGACATCCGCATGCCGGGCCGTGACGGCCTGGAGGCGACCCGCATGATCGCCGGCGACGACCGGCTCGCCGCCGTGCGCCTCGTCATCCTCACCACCTTCGAGCTCGACGAGTACGTCTTCGAGGCCATCCGGGCCGGCGCCAGCGGCTTCCTGGTCAAGGACACCGAGCCGGTGGAGCTTCTGCGGGCGGTGCGGGCGGTTGCGGCCGGCGACGCCCTGCTCTCCCCCAGCGTGACCCGCCGCCTGATCGGCGAGTTCGCCAGCCGGGCCAAGGAGCCGGCGCCGGGTGCCGATCTCGACCGCCTCACCGACCGGGAGCGGGAGGTCATGGCCCTCGTGGGCGCCGGGCTGACCAACGAGGAGATCGCCGAGAAGCTCTACATGAGCCCGGCGACGTCGAAGACCCACGTGAGCCGGGCCATGGTGAAACTCGGCGCCCGCGACCGGGCCCAGCTGGTCGTCTTCGCCTACGAGTCGGGCCTGGTCCGGCCCGGCTGGAGCGGCTGACCGGCGACCGACTGCATGCGTTTGGTCACTCGGGGGCCAATGTGACCCCCTATTGACCAAACGATGACGACGGCTGCTCCGCTCGGCGCAGGCGGGAAGCCTCCGCTCGACCGACACCCGCCTGGCGGCAAGGGCCGTCCATGCCACCAAGGTCTACGGGACCGCCAGCACGCAGGTGCGGGCCCTCGACGGCGTGACCGTCGACGTGCCGGGCAGCCGTTCCACCGTCGCAGCCGGGAGGGGTGGGCGGCGCACGCCGGCCAGGACGTCGACGCCCGGGTCCTCGTCGCGCTGGCGGCCGGCGTGAGCCTGGCCGCCGGCAGGGCGGCGGTCACGGCGGTGGCCGGCGGAGCCGGCGGGCTGGTACTCGGCGTGCTCCTGGGCCGGGCCCTGGTGCAGGCGGCACCTGCCGCCGGCTTCGCCACCTTCGCCGCCCCCGCCGGCCCGCTGGCCGTCGTGCTGGTGGCCGGCATCCTGGCCGGCGTCGGGCCGGCTCGGCGGGGCGGCCGAGCTCGACGTGCTGGCGGCGATCGCCACATAGAGTCGCCGGTCATGCCGCCGCCCACTCCGGAACAGATCGCCGCGCGCCACGGATGGGCGGTCGACGCACTCGAGCGACGCACGGGAATCGTCGAGGGGCTCGTGGCCGACTGCCGCGAGCCCCTCGACTGGTTGGGCCTCCGGCGCCTGGTCCACCGCTTTCTCGGCTACGCCGGCCCGTCGTCACCGTCGCGGCCCCGGCCCGAGCCGGTGACGGCCGCCTTCGAGCGTCACGTGGCCGAGCTGCAGGCCGTGGCATCACGGGTCGAGGCCGAGCTGGCGAACGTCACGCCCGGCGCGCTGGCGGAGGCGCGAAGCCGGCTCGGGCTGCGGCTGGCCCTCATCGGCAAGGGTGGCGCCGGCAAGACCGTGCTCTCCTCCACCCTGGCCCGCACCCTGGCCCGCCGAGGGCGAAAGGTGCTCGCCGTCGACCTCGACACCTGCCCGGGGCTGGCGTTCAGCCTCGGCATCCCGGTCGACGACGCCGGCCTGCCGATCGAAGCGCTGGAGGAGCAGCCGGCGGCGCCCTACGGGTGGCAGCTGGCCGCCGGCCTCACGCCGGACGAGGCCGTCGAGCGCTTCGCCGCCGTCGCCCCCGACGGCATCCGGTTCCTCGGGCTCGGCAAGATCGGCGCGGTGGACACGACGGCCGGGCGGCCGGCCATCGACAAGGACAAGGCCCGGATGTCGGTGGCGGCCGTCCGCCAGATCCTCATGGGCTTCGCCGACCCCAGGTGCGACGTGATCGCCGACCTGGAAGCCGGCCCGACCACTCCGTTCGAGAACTACCACGAGTTCGCCGACGACGTCGTGGTCGTGGTGGGGCCGGCGTGGCGCTCGGCCATGACCGCCCGCCGCCTGATCCCCATGGTCGGCGACCGCCGCCTGACGATCGTCGCCAACCGCTGGCGCGACGAGCCCGACCACCCCGGCCTGGCGCCGGCCATTCGCGTCCCCGACGATCCCGCGCTCACCCAGGCCGAGCGGGAAGGCCGCTCCCCGTTCGAGGCCTGCCCCGACTCGCCGGCGATACAGGCCATCGGCCGGCTGGCCGACCTGCTGGTGGCGCAGGCGAGCGCGCCGAGCCCGAACCGGTGACGATTCCCGGGGTCCCGACCCCCGGATCCGTCACCAGTTCGTAGGCGGCCAGTCACCTGACGGGGCGCGGAGCCTCCGCCTCTGACGGCCACCAGCCGGCGGCCACGCCGGCGTGGATCGCGGCGCCGCGCGCCACGGCCGATGTGACCGGCGAGCGCACGACGGGGACGGGAAAGGTGGCCGCCTTGGCCCGCAGCCACGGCTCGCTGACGCTGCCCCCTCCGAACACGACGACCCGCATGCGGGGGCCGATGACGCCGGTGAGCCGGCGGTAGGCGTCGACGGTACGAGCGGTGAGGCCGGCGAGGACGCCGGCCCAGATCCGGCCCCGCTCGTCGCAGGGGTCCAGGGCGTCGCACTCCGCCGGCGAGAGCCCGAGCGACGCGGCCGCCTCTTCGATGACGGGCCCGGCGCGGACGGCGCTGACCATGACGGCCCAGTCGATCCCGCCGGGGTAGACGGAGACGGCGGCGCGGTTCGGCGGCGCCGCGGCCATGTCGGGGGCGGTGGCGGCGCGGGCGGCGAGGGTCTCGGCGGTCCCGACCGAGTTGGCCACCTCGTCGGGAGCCACGCCGGCACCCGCCATCCCGGCCAGGTGGTCGTGCCCGGCAACGGTGAGGGGGATCCCCTCGGCGACCCCTGACCACGCCGCTCCCTCCGCCGACACCCGCCCCATCACGCTGCCTGCGGCCCGCACCGGGGCGAAGATCTCCGTGCTGAACCGGAGGGCGGCGCCGACCTCGGGCAACCAGCGGCGGGCAACGACGTCGTAGCAGCCAGTACGGGCGGCCAAGGAATGCTCAGTGGCCTCGGCACCGGTCAGGGCGCGCAGGGCCAGTTCGGGGACGCCGAGCCACCGGTCGACTGGGCCGACACCGTCGGCGGCGAGCCACCCCAGCTTCGCCGCCGTCATCTTCGTGTTCGGCGGCTGGCCGGTGCGCAGCGCCAAGTCCGGGCCGAACTGGCGCTCCAGTTCGCCGACGGCTTCGGCGCCCCTGCCGTCATGCCAGGCGATGACCGGCGCCAGCGGGGCACCGCCACGGTCGAGCGGCGCTCCGCTCTCGGCGATACCGGCGATTCCCACGGCGACGGCCTGCCCCCGGGCCGGGCCGAGTCCCTCCAGCACCTCCTGCACGCAGCGTAGGAGGGCGCCGACCTCCATCTCCACCCGGCCACCGGTCGTGACGAACGGCGTGGCCACGGTGGCGGCGTCGGCCTCTCGCCCGCCGGCGTCGAGGAGGACGGCCTTGGTCCGCGACGTCCCGATGTCGAGGCCGAGGAGCACCGGCTAGTAGCCGTCGGCCCAGTCTCCTTCGTCGACGTCCCAGTCGATGTCACCGGGCTCGGTCACCTGGACGGTGAGGTGCGTCATGGCGGAATCGGGCGCCCCGCCGTGCCAGTGCCACTCGTCGGGCTCCACGGTGACCACGTCGCCGGGCAGGACGATCTGGCGCCCGTCGCGGCCGGCGACGATCCCACGGCCGGAGGCGATGTGGAGCACCTGCCCCGACCGGTGGATGTGGGGACGGGTGCGGACGCCGGCGTCGAAGTGAACCGCAGACACCCCGGGACGACCGCCGAACGGGCTGGTGAAGCGCTGGACCCGGGCCTCGCCCTGGAAGTGGGACCGGTACTCCTCGGGCATCTCGCCCCGGCTGCTGTCGATCGTCTCGAACTCCATGGCGCCAGGCTAAGCACCGTCGGTCGCCTGGCGCCCGACGAGCCCCTCGACCTGACGACCAGTGGCGCGATGAGTCCCGGGTGCCGCCGGCGTCCTATCTGCATGGTCCCAGCCGACGCCCGCGCCGAGGTGGTGCTCCTGCGCGACGGCGCCGAGGTGGCCAGCTGGCCGCTGGTGTGCGAGGGGGGCCGGGTGGACCTGCGGGCGGTGGACACCCTGGCCCGCCTGCAGCTGCGGGCCAAGGGCCGGGGCTGCACGGTGTGGCTGCGCCACGCCGGCCCCGACCTGGTCGAGCTCGTCGAGCTGGTGGGGCTAGCCGGCGTGATGCAGCTGGGGCGGCACGCCGAAGACCTCGAACAGCGCGGTGTCGAGGAAGTTGTGATGCCCGACGATCCGCTCGCCTGAGATCTCGATGAGCTGGATCGACCACGGCTTCAGCTCGCCGGTGGCGGGGTCGGGCTTGTAGGAGGCGAAGGCGGCCATACCGTTGGCCCCGACGGCCACCAGCCGCGAGCCCTCGCACGCCTTACCCTCGCCGACGAACCACTCGGCCATCTCGTCGGGACCGCTGAGCCAGAAGTCGAAGGGCGGCATGGACATCACCACGTCGTCCCGCAGCAGCGTCACCAACGAGGAGATGTCGTAGCGCTCGAAGGCGTCGACGTAGCGGGCCAGCAGCTCCCGCTGCTCGTCCCCGAGCTCGACAGACTGGTGCTGTCCCGTCTCCACCGTGGCGAGGGTCGCCCGGGCCCGCTGCAGGGCGCTGTTGACCGACGCCACCGTGGTGTCCAGCAGCTCGGCCACCTCGGCGGCCTGCCAGCGCAGCACCTCCCGCAGGATGAGCACCGCCCGCTGGCGGGCGGGCAGGCGCTGGAGGGCGGTGACGAAGGCCAGCTTGATGGACTCCTTGGCCTCCACCAGCTCGGCGGGGTCGCCGTCGGTGGGCAGCACCCGGGAATCGGGGATGGGGGTGACCCAGGCGTTTTCCTCGCGCTTGGCCCAGGTGAAGGCGTCGGCCTTGCCCGCCGGCCCCAGGTCCATGGCCAGGGCCCGGCGCTGGCGGCCCCGCAGCATGTCGAGGCACACGTTGGTGGCGATGCGGTACACCCAGGAGCGGACGGCCGAGCGGCCCTCGAAGGTGTCGGCGTTCCTCCACGCCCGGACCATGGTCTCCTGGACCGCGTCGTCGGCCTCGAACGCCGACCCCAGCATCCGGTAGCAGTAGCCGGTGAGCTCCCGGCGGTACTGCTCCAGGTCCTCGATCCGGAAGTCGGCACTGACGGCCATGGGGGGCGAGTCTACGACGAGGGTCATGGGTCGGGCGTCCGGGGTGTCCACACGGGGGGTAGACGTCGAACCTCCCCGGGATTCATCGCGTTTCGTGAAGATGGGGCCAGGGCGGCAGGATGGACAGCGTGGAAACCGACATAGCCGACGCCGTCGCACAGCTCCGCCAGGAACGCAAGCTCGCCATCGAGGTCGACGACCGCACCATCCGCCTGGTCGAGCCGGTGAACGGCGACCCCGGCTCCGCCGTGCTGCGGGTCCTCGGCACCGCCCAGGCCGCCTCTCCCGTGGGCGTCGCCTCCCACGGGCCCGGAAAGCTTGCCGTCGGCGTGTGGCGGGCGCCCCACCTCTACCTGGCCCGCTGGACCAACGGGAAGCGCTGGGTCGTCGGTTACCGGCTCCCGACCGACGCCAAGCCGAACGACTACGTCCGCATGGAGGGCCGCATCCCGACCCGGTTGGAGACCGACAACTGGTACGGGCCCGTCCCGGCCGAGGTCGACGAGGCGTTCCTGGACGCCGGCCTCATGCTCGACGACCCGCCCTTCCCCGTGCCTCCGCCGGCGCCCCGCCCGCCGGCGCCGGAGCCCCGCCAGCGGGCGGCGCCGGCCGCCTCGCGGGCGCCCCGGGAGCCGAGGGCCCGGGCCGCACCCGCCCCCAAGCCGGCGCCGGCGCCGACCAGCCGGGTGTGCGGGTCGTGCGGGCTGCGGAAGTCGCTGACCCAGTTCGTGGCCGGATCCGACCTCTGCGTGGACTGCCGCTGAGAGTTTCCCCGGCGGGTACCGGAACAATTCCTCGACGGGTGCGGTTGACCAATTGTTCGGATCACGACCAGAACGGGGAGATCTTTACGATGGCGAGCAAAGTGAAGTCGACCTCGACCGGGCGTGAGGGCGGGCCCGACGCCGACCTGCTCCGCATGTACCTGAACGAGATCGGTCAGCACGAGCTGCTGACCCGAGAGGACGAGCAGCGCGCCGGGCGGGTCATCGACGCCGGCCGGCGGGCCACGGCCCGGCTGGCCGAGGACGACGCCGTCCTGCTGCCCCAGGACGCCCGGGTCGAGCTGGAGGCCGCCGTGGCCGCCGGCGAGCAGGCGTCCACGGCGTTCGTGGAGGCCAACCTCCGGCTCGTGGTGTCGATCGCCAAGCGCTACCAGTCCTCAGGCGTGCCCCTCCTCGACCTCGTGCAGGAGGGGAACATGGGGCTGATCCACGCCCTGGAGAAGTTCGACTTCTCCCGTGGCTTCAAGTTCTCGACCTACGCCACCTGGTGGATCCGCCAAGCGATCACCCGGGCCATCGCCAACACCAGCCGCACCATCCGCCTCCCGGTCCACGCCGGCGAGACGGTCAGCCGGGTCCAGCGGGCCAAGGTCCAGTTGGAATCCGAGCTCGGCCGGGCGCCCAAGATTCAGGAGCTGGCCGACGAGTGCGACCTGAACTGCGACCGGGTCACCGAGGCCCTGCGACTGGCGCCGCACCCCACGTCGATCTTCGAGCCCCTGGGCTCCGAGGGCGAGATGACCCTGGCCGACGTGGTGCAGGACGCCGACGCGGTGCCCGCCATCGACCAGATCATCGCCGCCTCCCTACCGGCTCATGTCGCCCGGCTGCTCAACACCCTCAACGAGGACGAGCGGAGGGTCGTCAGCCTCCGGTACGGCTTCGACCGCGGCCAGCCCCGCACCCTCGCTGAAGTGGGCCGCATCTGCGGCCTGAGCGCCGAGGGCGTGCGCCAGGTGGAGCGGCGGGCCCTCGCCCGTCTCCGCCTGCGTACCTCCTCCAAGGCCTTCGCCGACCTGGCGGCGGGCTAGCTTTCGCCTTCGCAACCGGAGGTTGCTCGGCGAGGCAGTTGCGCTCCGTCCCGCCGGCGTAGCCGGCGACCCTTCGCCGTTCTTTCTTGCCGGCAGCCGGATCGGGGCCGCCTGGCGGCGGCGTCCTGCGGGCCACCGGGCCTAAGACCCCTGCTCGAGTTCCGCTGTCGCGTTCGGCGCCGGCGCCGGCGATGTCGGCGCGCCCTGTTCACCCTGCAGGGAGATCGCCGCGGCCACGCCGGCCGCTGCTCCCTCGCCCACCGCGACGGGCACCAGCTGGAAGCCGGGGGTGATGTCGCCGGCGGCGTAGCAGCCCTCCACCGACGTGCGGCCGTCGCGGTCGACGCACAGGCAGCCGGACTCGTCGGTGTCGCAGCCGAGCTGGCGGGCCAGCTCAAGGCGGGGGCGGTGGGCGATGCTGAAGAACACCAGGTCGGCGTCGAGCACCCGGCCGCCGGCCAGGCGCACCCCCTGAAGGGCGCCGGGCTCACCGACGAACTCGACGGCGTCGTCCTCCACCAGGCCGATGTCGTGGCGGGCCAGCAGCCGGCGGTGGCGATCGTCGCCCTCCAGGGGCCGCCCCTCGGTCACCACGGTAAGGCGGTCGGCCCAGTCGAGCAGCCCGACGGCGAAGGCCACCACCTGCTCGCCCCACCCGAGAATGACCACCGAGCGATCCTGGGCCTCGTAGCCGTCGCAGGTGGCGCAGTGGAAGACGCTCTTGCCGTAGTGGTCGAAGAAGCCGTCGACCTCGGGGAACTCGTCGACCACGCCCATGGCCAGGATCAGTCGCAGGCCGGCGTGTTCCTCGCCGTTCACGGTGACGACGAACCGGCCGTCCGCCTCCCGGCGCGCCGCTGTCGCATGGCCGGCGCAGAGCTCGACCTCCGGGTAGTCGGCGAGGTCGGCACGGGCCTGCTCCAGCAACGTCATGGGGTTCGACGGGTCGCTGCCGAGGTACCCGTGGGACTTGGCCGCCCACCGGTTGCGGTACTCGCCGCTGTCGACCACCAGGACCGAGCGCCGGTAGCGGGCGGCCCAGGTCGCCGCGCTCAGCCCCGCCGGGCCGCCGCCGACCACCACGACGTCGTAGAGGGGAGTCAGTCTTCTTCGGACGGGGCCAGGATGTCGGCGGCCACGGCCAGTGCGGTCGCCAGCCCGGCGGCCCGCTGGGCCACGCTGGCGAGGTAGCGGTCGGCGCCCGGATGGTCGAGCGGCGGTCGGCCGAGCGACCGCACCAGGGCGGTCGGGTCGGTTGCCGGGGTGATGCG
>DATLHA010000082.1:0-5026 GCA_035540095.1 Acidimicrobiales bacterium
TTTGTCCGGTCCGTAGGCGAACATCGGCAGGTGGAGCCGGGGAGGGGGCTCGAGAAGCTCGGGCATCAGGTGACTTTCCGGTGGGTCGTCTTCGGGTGGTTTGTGACCGCACGCGCTGGTGCAGAACTACCACGGATGACCTTCACCGACGAACGCGTCCCCTTCACGTCCATCGACGAGGCCGTCCACCTGCTCGACACGCCGGCGGAGCCCTGGAGCATCCAGATGGAGGTCCGGGTGTCCGGGGCCCTGGACCCGGACCGCCTGCGGGCGGCCATCCCGGGGGCCCTGGCCCGCCACCCCATGGCCCGGGCCAAGCTGCTCCCCGCCCGCCGCACCGACAAGCGGTGGACGTGGGCGATCACCGGCTCCCCGGAGCTCGACCCTCTGAAGGTCGTCGGCTGCGCAGACGACGCCGAGCTGGCCGAGCTGCGCTCCGACCTCCACAGCCTCTCGGTCCCCCTGGCGGAGTCGCCGCCGCTCCGGCTGCGGCTGGCCCGCCACCCCCTCGGCGACGTGCTGATGATCAACGCCAACCACGCCGCCTTCGACGGGTTCGGCACCCTCCAGATCCTCCGCAGCATCGGCAAGGCCTACGTGGAGGAGGAGGAGCCGGAACCGGACGTGGGCCTGGCCGAGGCCCGCGACCTGGACCGGCTCACCCGGCCGGCGGACAAGGCTGAGCGGGCACGCCGGCTCCGGGCCCTCGCCGAGAAGGCCCGGGACCTGGCCACGCCGCCGGCGCGCCTCGCCCCTCAAGGCGGTTCGGACCGGCCGGGGTACGGCATCCACCAGATCTCCGTCCCGGTGCCCCGCTCGCCGGAGCACGCCACCGTCAACGACATGCTGCTGGCCGCCCTGAACCTGGCCATCGCCGGCTGGAACACCGGCCAGGGGACGAAGTGCCGGCGGATCGGCGTGCTCATGCCGGTCGACCTGCGGCCCCCGGAGTGGAAGTCCGAGGTGGTGACCAACTTCGTGTCGGAGAGCCGGGTGTCGACCACGCCGGCCGACCGCCGGACTCCCAAGAGTTTGCTGGAGGCGATCGCGGCGCAGACCCAGCGGATCAAGGAGGGCGAGGGGGCCGCCCTCATGGAGCTGCTGTCCAAGACCGCCCGCTTCCCCCTGTGGCTGAAGCAGCCCCTCTCGCCGTTCATCTGGATGACGGGGAACCGGCTGGTGGACACCGCGGTGCTGTCGAACCTGGGCTCGATCGACGACGACCAGCTGCCCCGTTTCGGGCCCGCGGCGGGCGACGTCGTCGGCCTGTGGTTCTCGGCGCCGGCCCGGATGCCCTGCGGCCTGTCCCTGGGAGCGGTCACGGCCACCGGTTGCCTGCACCTCGCCTTCCGGTACCGGTACCCGCTGTGGGGGCCGGCGGCCGCCGCCTCCTTCGCCGACCGGTTCGTCATCGAACTCGGCGTGATCGAGCGAGAGACGACCTGATGGCCTGGTACGGGTACCTCCGGCCGTTGGAAGTCGCCCAGGCCGAACCGCCACTTCCGCCCCCGCTCCCACCCGGCCGCTTCGTCGACGTACCCGGGCGCGGCGAGATGATGATCCGCGAGCTGGCGCCGGCGCGGGAGACGACGGCGCCAACGATCCTGCTCCTCCATGGCTGGACGTTGTGCGCCGACCTCAACTGGTTCGCCATGTACGCCGCCGCCGCCCGCCACGGGCGGGTGCTGGCCATGGACGTGCGGGGCCACGGCCGGGGCCTGCGCAGCGAGCAGCGGTTCACCCTGGAGGCCGCCGCCGACGACGCCTCCGCCCTGCTGGACCTTCTCGGCGCCGGGCCGGCGATCGTCGTCGGCTACTCGATGGGCGGCTCTATCGGGCTGCTCATGTGGCGCCGGCACCCCGAGAGCGTGGCCGGACTGGTGCTCCAGTCCACGGCCCTCCAGTGGCGCCACGCACTGCGGGAGCGCGTGCTGTGGAGCTCGATGGCCGGCCTGGAGTACGTGCTGCGCTTCGGTGTCCCCCACGGGCTCACCGAGCGCTACCTGCGCAGCGCCGCGGAACAGAACCCGAACCTGCAGCCCGTCCTCCCCTGGCTCAAGGCCGAGGCGCTGCGCGGCAACCCGTCGGACCTGGCCGCCGCCGGCCGGGGACTGAGCGCCTTCGACGCCGGTTCCTACGCCCCCCTGGTCGATGTGCCGACCGTCGTCATCGTGAGCCGCCAGGACCGCCTGATCTATGCCGACCGCCAGCGGGAGCTGGCCGATGCCATCCCCGAAGCCAAGTCCATCGAGATCGACGTCGCCCACAACGGCTGGCTGGTGGAGCCCGATGTGGTGTGCGACGCCATCGAGAGCGCGCTCGGGATCGTCGCCGAGGGCCTCCTGCCCCGCCAGGAGGCGTTTGCCCCTCTGGGGTGAAGGGCAGGTTCAGCGAGTTCAGTCTGTCTCTCAGGAGGTCCCGTATGCCCGATTTCGTCACCCTGCTGACCGAGGACCACCGCCGGGTGGAGCAGCTCTTCAACCAGTTCGACGAGACCGGCGACCCGGGTGTCGCCCAGCAGATCTGGCTGGAGCTGAGCGCCCATTCCATGGTGGAGGAGGAGCTGGTCTACGGCCTCTACTCGGCCAAGGTCGACAACGCCGGCGCCGCCGAGGCCCGTCGCGAGCACCAGGACGCCAAGGACCTCATCCTCGCCCTGGAGGGCATGGAGCCCGGGAGCGACGAGTTCGTGAGCACCATGGGCGAACTCAAGGCGTCGGTCATGCACCACGTCGAGGAGGAGGAGAAGGAGCTCTTCCCGAAGATGCTGGAAGCCCTCCCCGACACCGCCAGCATCCTGGGCAACGACATCGCCACCCGCAAGGAAGCCGTCCTGGAGCAGCTGCGGGCCGACCGCGCCGTGGGCATGGCCCCGTCCACCACCAGCCAGAAGCCGACGGCCAGCCCCGAGCCCGGCTGGTAGCGACGCCGCCGGGAGCGGCGCTAGGGGCGGGTTTCGACCCTGCCGCCCAGCGCCTCCCACACGGCCTCGGTGTGGGTGTACGTGCCGTCGGGGAGGTTCCGGAGCTGGCCCAGGAGGTCGGGCGGCGCGTGCAGCTCCTGGGCACAAGCGATCAGCGCCTCCCGGTCGGCGGGCCAGATGGAGGGCCGCAGGTGGGCGGCCAGCCGGCTGCGGGCTTCCGCCTCGTCGTGGTCGAGCAGCGCCTCGTTCGCCTGCTCCGGATGAAGGTCGCCACTCAGAAGGGCATCCGTCGTAGGCTCGTCATCGGCCGCGCCCTCCTGATGGCGCCCCTCGTCGGCTCGCGCTTCGCTGGGCGAGCCCTGGGTCAGCGGTCGGGTGTCGTGCTTCAGCCTCTCGTCGATCCTGGGAGAGTGCGTGTCGCTTCCGCGGTCCATGCCGGCCTCTTACCCACATCCGTCCGAATGACAAGCTTGTAACTGTCGCACCGGCTTGGGATGCTGGAAGGGATGGCATTCACGGCGCTCCTTTCCTCCTCCCCGACGCTCGAGACGGCTGCCCGGCGTCTGGCCGCGTTGCTCACCGGCGGCGCAGGGGGGCTGGCCGACCCTGGCCACGGCCACCTTCGGTTCGACGCCGAGATCCGGCTCCGCCCCCTGGTGCGGGCCGCCATGCCGCCGGCGGAGGTGTGGGCGGTCGACGGCGGCCAGGCCGTGGTCGCCGATGCCCGTTGCCTGCAGCTGGTGGTGGCCCGGGCGGCGCGGGTCTGCTTCCGGAACGGCGCGTGCGAGACCGAGGACGAGGGAGACCTGCGAGCCTTCCTGCTCGGCGGCGGGGAGGACCGCGTGGTGGCCGGCGCGCTGGGTCTGGGCATCGCCGAGGACGCCACCGTCGACCTCGGCCTGCTGCGCGACCACGAGGAGTGGATGGTGGTCGACCGCTGTGTCGCCGAGGCGGCACCGGGCGCCATGGTCCTCGTGGACGGAGACCTGGAGCCCGACTGGCGGGTGCCGCCGTCGTGGTTGACCGGTCTGCTCGATCGGGCCGCGGCCAAGGGTGTGATCGTGGCCGCCGTCACCAAGCGGTCGTCGCTGTCCCGGGGCGGGGCGCCGTTGCTGGGTGCCCTGGAGATCGAGGCCGGCGCCGAGCTCGGCCCTCGGGCCCTCTGGTGGGCGCCGGTGGCGCGGAGCCGGGCCGGCGCCCGGGTGGTGGCCGCCCGCCTCGACGCCGATGCCCCGTTCGCCTTCCGGATCGACCTCTCTCCCGGTGCCGACCCCGAGGCGGCGCTGTCGGCGCTGGCCTGCCTCTGCGACGACGCCGGCTTTCCGGGCTACCCCTACCCCCTCACCGTCGCCGACCGCCTGGCCGCCTGCCCGGGCTGGCTCCGGCAGGACACCTGGTACGAACTGGAGGAGCTGCTCGACCGGGCCGGCGTGCCCGCCGAGGTCCGCGAGCGGGCCTTCGCCGACCGCCACGACCTCATGGAGCGCTTCTGATGCGAGTGTGGGTAGTCGGCGGGGACATGCCGCACCGAAGTACCCACACCGGGTGTGCGGGATGAGCCGGGGCCGGCTGTTCGGGAAGAACGTGCTCGAAGGCGTGTTCCGGGCCGCGCCTGACGAGGACCTGTTCCTCGGCGAGCTGCTGGTGGCGGTCGACGAGGCCACCGGCCGGCGCTACCTGTTCCGCATCGTCGACGTGACCTACGGAACCGAGCATCGTGAGCCGGGGTGGGCCGAGCGGGTGGCGGGCACGCTGCTGGTCGACGACGCCCGCGGTGAGGCCGGCACGCACCGGCTGTACGACCAGTCCCGCCGCACCTACCGGGTTGCCACCTGTCGGTGCCTCGGTTACCTCACGCCCGACGGCACCGACTTCCGCCGGCCCAAGAGCCTGCCCACGCAGTTCTCGAAAGTGGTCGCGCCCGAGCCGGCGGACTTCGCCTTCCTGCGCACCCGGATGGGTGACCTGCCCGTGGGCACGCTGCGCAGCGGCGAGGCCGAGGTCGACTTCGAGGTCGGCATCGCCGGCCGCAGCCTGGCCAGCCACGTCGGCATCTTCGCCACCACCGGCATGGGCAAGTCGAACCTGATGATGGTGCTGGCC
>DATLHA010000083.1:0-6595 GCA_035540095.1 Acidimicrobiales bacterium
TTCGGCCAGGCGTCGGAGCGTGGACACGGCGTCGGTGAGCCCGCCGGCGTGCTTGTACAGGGCGCTGCCGGCGATGAACACCCGGGCGCCGGCCGACGCTGCGCCGGCGATGGTGTCGGGCGAGATGCCGCCGTCGACCTCCAGGTCGATGTTGAGGCCGCTGGCCTCGATCATCTCGGCCGCCTCGCGTATCTTGGGCTCCATCGTCGAGATGTACGCCTGGCCGCCGAAGCCGGGGTTCACCGTCATGACCAGCACCATGTCGACCAGGTCGAGCACGTGCTGAACGACGCTCAGTGGCGTGTGCGGGTTGAGGGCCACGCCCGTCTTGCCGCCGGCGTCGCGGATGGTGGACAGCGTCTTGTGCAGGTGAGTCGTGGTCTCGGCGTGGACGATGAGCATCTCGCAGCCGGCGTCGAGGTACTGCAGCATCATGGCGTCAGGGTTGACCACCATGAGGTGAGCCTCGAACGGCACGTCGGAGTGCGGTCGGCACGCCTTGATCACGTCGGGCCCGAAGGTGAGGTTCGGCACGAACACGCCGTCCATGACATCCCACTGGATCTTGTCGACGCCCGCGGCATCCAGGGCCGCGACCTCCTCGCCGAGCTTGGCGTAGTCCGCCGGCAGTACCGAAGGCACGATCTGTACCGGGCTGGCCGGCGGTCGGATGTTGGTCACGGTTGCGTGGTCAGTGACGGACATGTGCCTCGATTCTGGGCGTCGAACGCCAAGGGGAGAGAGTTGGGAAAGCCTATGGGTTCGCGTGCGGGCGCGCCTCCCCCCTAAGGTGGATCTCATGGGGGAGAACCTGTCGATCGTCCCCGCCGCCGGCCCTGAGCCGGCGGCGGCCCCGCTGCGGCTGCTCCTGGTCGACGATCAGCAGGTGGTGCTGGAGGGCCTGGCGTCGATGCTGGCCTCCCAGAGCAGCCGCGTGGTCATCGCCGCCGCCACCACCGAGGCCGACGAGGCCCTGCGGCTGGCGGGGGAGATCCAGCCAGATGTCGTGCTGCTCGACGTGCGCCTGAGGGGTGCGAGCGGCCTTGACGTGTGCGCCGAGCTGGTCACGCGGCACCCCGGCCTCAAGGTGGTGTTCTTCACCGTCTACGACGACGAGCAGTACCTGTTCCAGGCCCTCCGGGTAGGGGCGTCCGGCTTCCTGCTGAAGACCATCACCGGCCCGGAGCTGGCCGATCATCTCGACCGCGTGGTGGAGGGCGACGTCGCCATCGACTCCAGCCTCGCCGGGCGGGTGGCCATGACCGCAGCCCGGCTGCAGAGCGGGGAGTTCTGGCCCGGGGCCCGTCTGGGTCTCACCCAGCGCGAGAGCGAGGTACTCGGGCTGATGGTCCGGGGCTTGTCCAACCGGGCCATCGCGTTACGGTTGTCTATCGGGGAGGACACGGTCAAGACCCACGCCCGGGCCGTCTACCGCAAGCTCGAAGTGGCCGAGCGGTCACAGGCCGTGGCCGTGGCGCTTCGGGAGGGCATCTTCCATTGAGCGAACAGCGAGCCCAGGACGGGAATCTGGAGCTCCTGGAGCACATCATCGAGGTGACCTCGGCCGACCTGGACACCCATGAGGTCAGCCGGCGAGTGGCGGCCCTGGTGACCGCGGCCACCCACTCCGACGTGTGTTTCGTGCATCTCGTGGACGAGGAGCTGCGCCGGGTGGTCCTGGCCGGGGCCACGCCGCCGTTCGATGAGCAGGTCGGCCGTGTGCAGCTGGCATTGGGGGAGGGCATCGCCGGCTGGGTGGCCAAGTTCGCCCAGCCCGCGGTGGTGCCGGACAAGTGGAAGGACCGCCGGTACCGTTACATCCCGGAGCTGCGGGGCGAGGACTTCACGTCCATGGTGTCGGTGCCCATGGTGGCCCGGAACCGGGTCGTCGGTGTCCTCAACGTGCACTCGCGGGCGGCCCGGAACTACGGCGACGACGATCTCGCCCTGCTCACCCAGGTGGCGAAGCTCATGGCTCGGGCCATCGAGAACGCCCGGCTCTACGGCCGGCTGGCCGAGCGGGAGGAGATGCTGGAGCGCTTCGCCACCCGCACGGTGGAGGCGCAGGAGCTGGAGCGCCGGCGCCTGGCCGGCGAGATCCACGACGGCATCAGCCAGCGACTGATCAGCCTCTGGTACCACCTGCTGGCCGCCGAGGACGCGGTCGGTGATGCCGACGCCGTCCGCCGGGAGTTGGGCAAGGCCAAGGAGCTGTCGACCGCGGCGCTGGACGAGGCGCGGGCAGCTGTCAGCGGCCTGCGGCCCTTCGTCCTCGACGACCTGGGCCTGGGGCCCGGCCTCGAGAGCCTGGGCCGGTCTCTGAGGGGCCTGGAGGTCGAGGTCGACGTGGAGCCCGTGGAGCTGCCGCCGCACGTCGAGGTCGCCCTCTACCGCATCGCCCAGGAAGCGCTGCAGAACGTCGTCAAGCACGCCGAGGCCGACAGCGTGCTGGTCCGCCTCGCCGCTTCCGAGGAGGGGGTGCGCCTCCTCGTCACCGACGACGGCCAGGGTTTCGACGAGGACACGATCGCCGACGCCGAGGACCGCCACTCCTACGGGTTCGTCGGCATCCGCGAGCGGGCCGAGCTCATCGGCGCCTCCCTGACGGTCATGTCGCGGCCGGGCACCGGCACCACGGTGGAGGTTCTCGTCCCCGTCGCTGCAAAATCCTGAGAAAAAGTGAAAGATGGTGCCGAAGCCGGACACAGAACCCGGCAGAAGCGCGCTGATCTCGGCGAAGCGCAACCGATGGGGGAGAGCGGGTGCGGTTAGGAAGAGTCGTGAGGCTGTCGGCGTCAGCCGTCCTGCTCCTCACCTTCGCTGTGCCGGCGCCGGCCGGCGCCCAGACACGTCGCGACGGGGAGCGTCATCCCGTGGCGAGAGACCGCGGGCCGGCCATCGCCGTGTTCGAAGGCCGCCGGATCAACCTGGCCGAGGACTGGGGCGAAGCCACCGCCTGCCTGGTCTGGCGCCAGGGCGGGGTGGTGGAGTGTTTCCGCACCGTCGAGGCGCTCGACGCCCTCGAAGCCCGGCTGGCGCCCCAGCGTGATGCCATCGCGCCGCCGACCGGCGGCACCGCCCCCTACGCCGCCTCGTCGTACTCGTACTCCTACTCGTGCTCGAGCTCGCTACGCCTCTACGAACACAACTGGTACGGCGGCCGGCGGCTGTCGTTCTGGGACCGAGGGTTCTGGCAGAACCTAGGCTGGTACGGGTTCGACAACCAGACGTCGTCGTATATCGTGGGCGGCTGCTACGCACACCTCGCCGAGCACCCGGACGGTGGGGGATGGTGGTACCCGGGGCCCACATATCCCTATGCGGCGGAGGCGGTCATGGGCTGGCAGGACGTCATCTCGTCCATCTACATCGAATAGGTTTCCCGGCGCCGCGGTCTCCCCAGCCGCCGCGGTCGTTCGGGATGCGGTAGAGGCGGTCGGCCGCGTGGCCGGCCGCTTCCCGCGCCCGCCCGTCGGGCACAGCTGGACACGAGGAGGTTGAAGCGGCGCCGTGGAGGACGAGGAGCGACACCGGGCCCTCCGCCGCTTCCAGACCTTGTACGACGCCCACCACGGCGCCGTGGTCGCCTACGCCCGCCGGCGGACCACCGACCCGACCGATGCCCAGGACGTGGTCGCCGACACCTTCGCCATCGCCTGGCGACGTCTGTCCGAGGTGCCCGAGGGCGAAGCCGCCCTCCCATGGCTCTACGGGGTGGCCCGCCGGGTGCTGGCCAACCAGCGTCGGGGGAACCAGCGCCGGGCCGACCTGTCGGCCCGCCTGCGGAGCCAGGCGCCCGCCGGCGCCGACTTGGAGTCCCACGTCGTGGCCGGCGACGACCGACGCATCGTGATCGCCGCCCTGTCCCGGCTACGGCCGGCGGACCGGGAGATCCTCCGGCTGGCGGCGTGGGAGGAGCTGCCCCATCGCGACATCGCCGCCGTGGTGGGGTGCTCGGAATCCTCGGTGGCCGTGCGGCTCCACCGGGCCCGGACCCGTCTCGGCCGGGAAATACGGAAAGAAGAGGGCCGGGTCGGACACGAAACATCCGGACGGCGAGCGGAAGGCCACGACACATGATCGAGATGAGCGACCCGCTCGAGCGCCTCCGGGCGCTGAACCCCGTCCCGGCCGCCGAGGTGGCGCTGTCGACGCCGGACCCGGCGCTGTTCGACCGGATCACCTCACTGCCACGTGTCCCGGCCGACCCGCTCCGCCGTCGCCGGCGGGGCCGGCGCCTGGTTCCGGCCCTGGTCGTCACCAGCCTCTTGGGCGGCGCTGCGGCCTTCGGGCTGCTGCGGGGCGACGTCTCCCGACCCGAGACGGTCCTCTGCTTCCAAGGGCCCGACCTGACGGCGGACGCCGACGCCGTCGGGGTCCAGGCCGACGGCTCCATCGAGACCTGCGCCGGCCTCTGGCGGCGGGGGGTGTTCGGCGAGGTGAGCGAAGTGCCACCGCTCGTCGAGTGCGTGCTGCCCTCCGGCGTGGCCGGGGTGTTCCCGGCCGCTCCCGGCACCGACGTCTGCACGGCGCTCAACCTGGTGCCCGTCGGCCCGCCCCTACCGGCATCGACGACGACCGCACCTTCGGCGCCGGCGCCGCCACCGCCGGCGGATGTGAACGCCCGGATCCTCGGTTTCCGGGATGCGGTCCTCGCCCAGTTCCTCGACACGCCGTGCATGGCCCCGGCTGCCGGGGTCGACATCGTGAGGCGTGAACTCGACCGGGCCGGACTGGGGGATTGGACCGTCGTGAGCGGCGCCTTCTCCGCCGACCGGCCCTGCGCCACCCTGTCCCTGCACTCCCCGGAACGCCAGGTGATCCTGGTCCCGTCGACGCCCCGCCGGTAGCGGGCGGGGAAGCGTGGGTAGATGACCGGCCATGACCTCGACCCGCCCGGCCGTGCTCTTCGACGTCGACGGCACGCTGCTCGACACCAACTACTTCCACACCGTCTCGTGGTGGCAGGCGCTCTGCGAGGCCGGCGAGGACATCGCCATGTCGCGGATCCACCCCCTTATCGGCATGGGCTCCGACCAGCTTCTGACCGACCTGCTGGGCGAGGAGCGTGAAGGGCTGAGCGACCTCCACGCCAAGTACTACAAGCCGTACAAGAAGCAGCTCCATGCCTTCCCCAAGGCCGCCGAGGTGCTGGCCGAGGTGGCCCGCCGGGGCGCCCTGGTGGTGCTGGCCACGTCGTCGAAGGAGGAGGACCTCGACCAGCTCCTCGAGGCGCTCGGTCCGGAGGACGGCGTGATCGACGAGATCGTCCACGGCGACATGGTCGGATCGAGCAAGCCGGCGCCGGACATCTTCGCGGTGGCCCTCGACCGCCTCGACCTCGACCCGGCCGACACCATGGTGGTGGGCGACACGCGGTGGGACATCGAAGCGGCGGCCAAGATCGGCCTCGACGTGGTCACCGTGCTGACCGGCGGTTGGATCCGTCGGGACCTCGCCGACGCCGGCGCGGTGGCCGTCTACGAGGACGTGGCCGAGCTGCTGGCCGAGCTCGACGACAGCCCGCTGGCCCGGCTCCTGAAATGAGAAGAGCCCCGCCTCCCGGCAGGCCGGGCAGCGGGGCTCATCACCGAAGCGTCAGACGCCGGCGGTCTCCATGTCCCGGCTGTAGGTGCCCTGGGCGGCGGCACTGGTGAGGCTGGCCCGGTGGGAGGCGGCCTTCTGGGCCTCGGCCACGTTCTCGGCCGCGCCCTTCCACGTCCGCAGCGCCTCGTCCTGCAGGGCCCGTCCGTAGGAGTAGGTGAGCTGCCAGGGGTGCGGGCCCTTCTTGTTCATGAGGTCGAGGTGCTCGGTGGCCACGGCGGCCGACTGCCCGCCGGACAGGAAGGCAATGCCGGGAACGGCGGCCGGCACGGTCTGGTAGAGCAGGTCCAGAGTCTTGTCGGCGACCTCCTGGGGGTCGGCCTGGTTCTCACAACCCTTGCCGGAGATCACCATGTTGGGCTTGAGGACCATGCCCCGCAGGTCGACCCGCTGGGCGGCCAGCTCGGCGAACACCCGGCGGTGGGTCTTCAGGGTGACCTCGTAGCAGAGGTCGATGTCGTTGGTGCCGTCCATCAGCACCTCCGGCTCGATGATCGGCACCAGACCGCCCTCCTGGCACAGGGCGCCATAGCGGGCCAGGGCGTGGGCGTTGCAGCGGATGGCGTAGTCCGACGGGAAGCCCTTCTCCTCGTCGATGATGATCACCGCCCGCCACTTGGCGAACTTGGCGCCCAGGCTGACGTACTCGGCGATGCGCTCCCGCAGACCGTCGAGGCCTTCGGTTACCTGCTCGTCGTTGTCGAGGGCGAGGGGCTTGGAGCCCGTGTCCACCTTGATGCCGGGGAGGATGCCCTTGGCCTCGAGCATCTTCGGGAAGGGCGTGCCGTCGGCTGAGGACTGGCGGATCGTCTCGTCATAGAGGATCACGCCGCTGATGTACTCCTCGATCCCCGGGGTGCTCAGGAGTGTGTCCCGGTAGGCCCGCCGGTTCTCCTCCGTGGACTCGATGTCGAGAGCCGCGAAGCGCTTGGTGATCGTGGCATTGCTCTCGTCCGCGGCCAGGACCCCCCGGCCCCGAGCGACCATCGCC
>DATLHA010000084.1:0-11018 GCA_035540095.1 Acidimicrobiales bacterium
CAAGGAGCTCATCCAGGCCGAGGGCGACGAGGAACTGGCCCTCCGCGTGGCCGTTCGCCCCGGCGGGTGCTCGGGCTACAGCTACGAGATGTACTTCGACAAGGACTTCACCCCCGACGACAACGTCATCGAGGACGGTGGGGTGAAGGTCGTGGTCGACGCGGCCAGCGCTCCCCTGCTGCAGGGCGCGTCGCTCGACTACAAGGACGGGCTCCAGGGCGCCGGGTTCGCCATCAACAACCCCAACGCCTCCCGTAGCTGCGGCTGCGGCCAGAGCTTCTCCTAACCCGTCCTGAGCAAGCCTTTAGGGCCCTACACGCCGGTCGTGCGGGCCGGCGACTGGCTGGTGGTGTCCGGGCAACTGGGCCTGGCCGACGGCGCCCTGGTCCACGGAGGCGTGGCCGCCGAGGTCCACCAGGCCCTGCAGAACATGGCCGCCCTCTTGCAGGGTGAAGGGGCGTCGCTGAGCGCGGTGGTCAAGACGACGGTGTTCCTCACCCACATGTCCGACTACGGGCCCATGAACGAGGCGTACATGGAGGCCTTCGGCGACCATCGGCCGGCGCGCGCCGCGGTCGCCGTGGCCGGCCTGCCGCTGAGCGCCAAGGTCGAGATCGAGGCGTGGGCGTACTTGCCGCAGTAAGCTGCCGCCATGGCGGCGGTGAGCGTTTTCGTGGACGATGCCATCCGGGGCGATCTGCCGCTCGTCTGTGCGAAGACCGGTGAGCCGGCGGACCTGAGGGTCCGCGTGCGCCAGCCGGTGGGCGGCGGGTTCCCCCTGGTGGTGTGGTTCCTGCTGTTCCTGGGCCCGCTGGGCATCGTGGCTTTGGTGGTGGCGGCACTGCTCTCGCCCCCACCCGAGTACCTGACCGTGCGCATCCCCGAGACCGGGGAGTCGTTCGGCCGGGAACGCCAGATGGAGCGGTGGCGCCTGGCCGCCCTGGGCGCCGGCGTCGGGCTCCCCTTCCTCGGCATCGTCGGCGTGGGCATGTTCCCCCTGTTGTGGGTGGGGGCCGGCCTCGGCTGCTGGGTGGTGGCCGGTGCCCTCACGTGGATGCTGTGGCGCCAGTCGATCGGCGTGAGCATCGACGTCAGCCGCCGGTGGGTCACGTTCAGTGGCGTCCACCCGGCGTTCGCCGAGGCGGTCGCGCGCCAGGAGGTCGCCAGCAGCCAGCGCTAGGTGAACCGGTGTCGTCCGCTAGGAGTGAAGCACACCTAGTGAAATCGCGGCGGTGCCGCGCTAGGCATGCGTGAACGACCACGGGGGGTCATCATGACCAAGCGCGTACGAGCGGCGTTCATCGGCGTGGGCATCCTGCTCGCCCTGGCCGGTGCTCCGGCCCAGGGTGAGGTTCCCTCCGGCCGGGTGAGTGAAGCCACTCGGTTCCAGCCGGAGAACCGGGATCCGGTGAGGGGCCGGGACATCCCCGGCCTCGCCGTCAACCCGGCCGATCCGCGCCACGTGGTGATGATCACCGAGGACTTCATCAACGGCCAGTGCGACTTCCACACCAGCTTCGACGGGGGCAGGACCTGGAGCAACGAAGGCCACCTGACCGTGCCCAGCGACTTCGCCCAACCGCCGTGCGTCACCTACGACTCCGGCGGCTACGCCCACTTCAACAAGAGCGTGGTGTGGGGCACCGGCCAGAACGTCTACACGACCTTCGCCTCCCACCGGGGGGAGAAGCAGCGGCCGGAGACCGGCACCGCCGCCGGCGAGGGCGACTCGGTCATCGTCAATCGCTCGACCGACGGCGGCCGCACCTTCGAGCGCGGCGTCGTCGCCATCCAGGGGGCGCGTGAGTCGCGGCCGTTCATCATCCGCCCGGGCATCGCCGTCCAGCCCCGCCCGCAGGGCGACAAGCTCTACGTCGTGGGTTGGTACGTGAACAACCCGCTGAACATGGGCGCCCAGGGCGGCGCCGGCGACCGCCGCACCGTGGTCGCCACGTCCGAGGACGGCGGCCGCACGTGGTCCGCCCCCGTCGAGGCCCAGGCGCCCGAGGAGAAGGTGCGAGAGATCACCCCGCCGTCGATCGGCCGCGACGGCTCGGTGTACGTCGCCTGGCGGAACCGGGACGACCCCGCCAATGCTCCCCACCCCATCGTGGTGGCCAAGTCCAGCGACGGCGGGGCGACCTGGTCCCGCACCCCGATCAACGACGCCACGCCGGCGCCCGCCGGCATCCCCGCTCCCACCGGAAACGCCGGCTTCCCCAAGATGGCGGCCGACCCCGACGCCGGGCCGTTCGGCACCCTCTACGTGACATACATCGGCTTCGACTTCGGGGACCTGGATGTCATCCTCCAGCGCTCCGTCGACGGCGGCGTCACCTGGTCACCGCCGCTGCGCGTCAACGACGACCCCATGCGCAACGGGGTGCGCCAGCTGACCCCGGACATCAGCATCGCTCCCAACGGCCGGGTCGACATCGTCTGGTTCGACACCCGGACCAACCTCCCGAGCCCGATCATCCCCAGGCCCGCCGGCCAGGGTGACATCTACTACGCCTCCTCCTCCGACGGTGGGCGTACCTTCTCCGGCAACCGGCGCATCTCCGACCGCTCGATCAACCTCGACGACGGGACGCTGGGCCGGAACGGGACCTACACGTGGTGGGGCCCGGATTCGGTGCCCCTCGGCAACGACGCCGTGCTCTTCGCCTGGGGCGACGCCCGCTACGGCAACGTCGACACCGGCACCAACGACGTGGTGCTGGCGACCATGCGCCTCGGCGAGGCCGGTCCTCCTCTCATCACCGAGCTGCCGAAGGCCAGCCCGGCCAACCTTTCGGTGGCCGCGTCGCAGATGGCGTACCCGGGTGGGTCGGAGCGGATCGGGGCCGCCTTCACCTCCAAGCTCGTCGTCGTCCACAAGGATGACGTCGCCGGCGCCTGGGCCGGGGCCGTGCTGGCGCGGGTCAACCACGCCCCGCTGCTCGTGGTCGACGGCAAGTCCCTCACCAAGGAGCAGAAGGAGGAGATCGCCCGGCTGTCCTCCACCGGCCTCTTCGTGATCGGGGACGAGTCGTCGATCCCCCAGAAGCTGGTCGACGACATCACCAACGCCGGCGTCATCACCCAACTGGCTCCGCTGCCGACCACCACCGTGCCGGCGACGCCTCCCACCACGGCCGCCGGCGCGCCGGCGACCACCACCACCGTCCCCACGTCCACCGCCGACAAGGCCAAGGTCATCCGCCTCACCGGCGCCACGCCGGCCGAGGTCGGCCGGGCGGTGGCCGGGGCGCTCGACGTGCGCAACCCCGAGGAGAAGGGCCGGGGGGTACCGGCCTTCGGTGGCGCCGTGGCCGTGAACCCGGCCAGCAAGGAGTCGGCCGCCGCCCTGGCCTTCGCCGCCAGCCTGCGCATGCCGGTGCTGTTCGTCGACCGCGACGGGGTGCCGGCGCCGACGGCCGAGGCCTTCACCAGCATGAACATCCAGAACACGTGGGTGATCGGCGGGCCCGAGGCCATCGCCGAGAGCACCCTGACCCGTCTTCCGGGGGCCAGACGCCTGGGCGGCGCCGACGTGGCGGCCACCACGGCGGCGGTGGTCAAGGAGGTCCAGGCCCGAGGACTACCGGTCAACGTGGCCTACGTGGCCGACGACTCCCGCCCGCTCGACGCCGCAGTCGCCGCCGCCGCCATCGCCCGCACCGGCGGGATCCTCGTCCTGACTCCCGGCGGGAGCACCGGCGCGGCGGAGGCGCAGCTCAACGCCCTGGGCCTCGCCGGCCAGGTGGACCAGCTGGTGGTGGCCCAGAGCACGTCGCCGAGCAACGTCCCGTGGGCCCTCATCGCGGTGTTCGCCGCCTTCGCCGTCGCCGGCATCGTGCTGCTCGACCGGGCGTCCCGCAAGAACCGCCAGCGCGGCGCAGCGCCGGCCCACGTGGAGCCGGCGCTGCGAAAGGAGCGTCAGAAATAGGGCTAGGCGGCCAGGCTGTCGGGCAGGATCCGGGAGACGAAACCCTGCGCGGCCTGGGCCGGGCGCTGCTGCTCGCCCATGAGGGCGTCCATGACCAGCAGGGTGCCGGTCAGGGCCGGGATGGCCCACTGCAGCTTGCTCAGCTTGCGCTGGACGTTCTCGACCTCCGCCGGGGTCCCGGCCGAGGCGTCCGTACCACCCTCCACCGGGACGTCGCCGGCGTCGATCATCTTCTGGCCCAGGGCCCGGGCGTAGGCGGTGGCGACCAGGGCGCCGGCCGTGACCGCCGTCTTGGCGATGGCGGTGCTGGGCACGTTCTTCTGGCCGGCGACGCGTGCCTTGTTCCCGCCGGTGAGGACGAGGGACCCGAGCACGTGGGCGCCGATGGCGGCGGCGTTGACCGGGGTCCACCGGCTCCAGCCGGCGTTGGCCACCCGAGCCCGCTGGCGGGGCTGGTCGACTTCGGCGGCGGCGCCGTTCACGCCGATCGCGCCCATGAGCGAACCGCCGAACCACGCCGCCAGACCGACTTCGGAGAGGGAGCGGGCGATGGTGTTGCGCTGAGACATAGAAACCTCCGTAGCTGTTTGGCTCGGCCCTACCCCCTTTCCCGGCGCTTGGAACGGCCGGTACAGTGCCGGCGGGGGTGGAACATGAGCACTGAGACTGTTGACGTCGCCGGCCTCGACGGCGGCCTGGTGACCGTTTCGAGCGAGGATCTCCGGGCACTGGCGAGCCGGATGGAGAGCCCGTTGCTGCGGCCGGGCGACTCCGGTTGGGGCGACGCCGTCCTCATCTGGAACGGGATGGCGGCCAAGATCCCGGCCGCCGTGCTGCAGCCCGGTTCGGCGGCCGGCGTGGCCGAAGCGGTGCGCTTCGCAGCCGAGCGCCGGCTGCTGCTCAGCATCAAGGGCGGCGGCCACAACATCGCCGGCACGTCGATGGCGTCCGACGGGCTCACGCTCGACATGTCGCACATGCGCCAGATCGACGTCGACGCCGCCGGCCGGCGGGCGCACGTGGGCGCCGGCTGCCTCATCGCCGACGTCGACGCAGCCACCCAGGAGCACGGCCTGGCCGCGGTCCTGGGGTTCGTGTCCCTGACCGGCGTCGCCGGCCTCACCCTGGGCGGTGGCTTCGGCTACCTGACCCGCCGGTTCGGATGGACGATCGACAACCTCGACGAGGTCGAGATCGTGACCGCCGACGGCGAGATCCGCACCGCCAACAGCACCGAGAACGCCGAGCTGTTCTGGGCCCTCCGAGGCGGGGGCGGCAACTTCGGTGTGGTGACCCGGTTCACCTTCCGCCTCCACGAGGTGGGGCCACAGGTCACCGGCGGGCTCATCCTCTGGGACGGAGCGCGCGCCGAGGAGGTCCAGCACGCCTACCGCGACCTGACCGCCTCCGCGCCCCGCGAGCTGACCGCGGTATTCACCATCCGGCTGGCGCCGCCGGCGCCGTTCGTGCCCCAGGAGTGGCACGGCAAGCCCATCGTCGGGATGGCGGTCTGCTACTCCGGCGCCGACGCGCCCACCGACCTGGCGCCCATCCGGGCGCTGGGCGACCCGATCGTCGACCTCATCACCGAGAAGCCCTACGTGGCCCAGCAGTCGATGCTCGACGCCACCCAGCCCAAGGGCGCCCACTACTACTGGAAGACCGAGTTCGTACCCGAGCTCTCCGACGGCTATCAGGAAGCCTTCCGTGCCGCCGCCCTCAAGGTCACCTCGCCGATGTCGCAGTCGATCGCCTTCCACCTGGGCGGCGCCCTCAACGAGCGGGCCGACGACGACGGAGCCATGGGCAACCGCGAGGCCCGCTTCGTCACCGGCTTCGCCGGCGCGTGGCCGGCGGCGGACCCCCGCGGCCCCGAGCACGTGGCGTGGGTACGGGAGTCGTGGGAGACCATCCGGCCGTTCTCCACCGGCAACTACGTCAACTTCCAGGTGGTCGACGACGACACCGACCGCACCGCCGCCGCCTACGGCGCCAACTTCGCCCGGCTCCAGCGAGTGAAGGCCGACGTCGACCCGGACAACCTCTTCCGGGTCAACCGCAACATTGTTCAACCAACTGGTTGACGACATGGCAACCCCGGCGTAGGTTGTATTCAACCGCAAGGTTGAGCAAGGAGGGGCGGTCGTGCCGGCTGATGCACTGTCCAGGGTGTTCTCGGCCCTTGCCGACCCCACCCGGCGCGACATCGTGGCCCGGCTGGCCGCGGGTGACGCCACCGTCAACGAGCTGGCCGAGCCTTACGACGTGACCGTCCAGGCCGTGTCCAAGCACCTCAGGGTGCTGGAGGACGCCGGCCTGGTCACCCGCACCCGGGAGGCCCAGCGCCGCCCGGTGCACCTGGAGGCGGAGGTGTTCGACCTCATGACCAAGTGGATCGAGCGCTACCGGCGCCAGGCCGAGGAGCGGTACCGCCGCCTCGACGCCGTCCTCCGTGACATGCCCGACGCACCCGAGACAGGAGCCCAGCCATGACGCGCACCACCACTCACGAGACCGAGATCGTCCTCGACGAAAAGGTCCCTCTCGTCCGCATCATCCGCGAGTTCGACGCCCCGCCCGAGAAGGTCTTCCGTGCCCACGCCGACCCCGAGCTGTTCGCCCGCTGGTGCGGCCCGAACGGCACCCGGCTGGACGTCGAGCACTACGACTGCCGCACCGGTGGCTCCTACCGCTTCCTCATGAGCGACGACAGCGGCGAGTACGGCTTCCGGGGTTGCTTCCACGACGTCCGGCCCGGCGAGCTCATCGTCCAGACCTTCACCTTCGAGGGCGAGCCCGACGGCGTCGCCCTGGAGAGGATCACCTTCGAGGACCTGGGCGACCGTCGCACCCGCCTGACCTCCACGTCGCTCACCGATTCGTTCGAGGGCCGCGACGCCTTCGTGGCCGGCGGCATGGAGGTCGGTGTCGTGGAGGGCTACCAGCGCCTCGACGCGGTACTCTCCGGCATCTAGCGAGGCATTCCGTCCCCGCTCGCCGAGGGTTCCCGACGCCCGGGACGGCCTTGACCCGGGAGCTTTAGGACCTCATGCGCTGGAGAAGACGATGGATCCGTCGCGCCGGCCGGCGTCGGCCATGCGCTGGAACGTGAGCAGCGACAGGGCCAGCCAGCCGGCGCCGACCAGCACCTCCAGGCCGATGTCGTCGAGCACGGTGGCCGCAGCGGCACCGTCCAGCACTCCCCGGATGGCGTCGAGCCCGTGGGTGAGAGGTAGCAGGCCGGCGAGCCGGCGCACCGGCGCGGGGAAGACGGAGCGGGGGACGCTCACCCCGCAGAAGGCCATCATCACCATGCGGGCCACCTGGGGCACGGTGCGCCGGGCGCTCGTGGCGTTGAGCACCAGCCCCCCCAGGAAGGTGGCCGAGAAGTACGAGGTGACGGTGACCAGCACGACCAGGGCGAATACCACCGGAAAGCGGGCCGAGGGGATCGAAACGTCGAAGACCGGTGCCAGCAGGACGAGGGCGCCGAGTGAGAACGCCAGCCCGTTGGCGATGAAGAAGACGCTGCGGCCCATGAGTACGAGGAGCGGGCTGGTCGGGCAGGCGACCAGGAGCGGCAGGGTACCGGCGCCCCGCTCCCACGTGGTCGCCGTGGCTGCGGTGAGGCAGCCGACCGCCGCCGCCACCACGGCGTTGCCGATGAACAGGTACTCCACCTGCGCGTCTGACCCGAGGAGGTGCCCGATCGACGCGAAGAAAGCGACCTGGGCCATCATCCGCAGGAACAGCCCGCCGGCCCACGTCCAGAGCGTCCAGGTGGATCCGAAGTCCTGGAAGCCGCTGAGGGCGGCGTAACGGAGGATGCGAAGCGGCTGGACGAGGTGGTTCATTCGAAGCTCAACGTGCCGAGGATCCGCACGCGGGTCAGCACGACGTGCATCACCGCCCGGCCGACCACCAGACCGGCGGCGCCGAGGGCGAGGACGATGCCCAGTCGGGGGATGACGTCGACCATCGCCGCCGGCGCCAGCGACTCCCGCAGCAGGTCGGCGCTCCACGACAGGAAGAGCATGCGGCCGACCGGACGCAACCATCCGGGGAGGAACGACAGAGGCACGATCACGCCGGCGAGCAGGAAGATCGGGTAGTTCAACGAGTTCTGGAACGTCTTGGCCGTGCGGGCCAAGACGAACACGCCGGCCATGATGACCGCGGTGCCGGCGGCGGCCAGCCCGGTCACCACGACGGTCGCCAGCAAGGCCCACGGGTGGTGGACGGTGATGTCGACGCCGAAACCGATCCGCGCCACGAGCCACGTCTCGACGATGGCGACGCCGCTCAGCAGGGTTACCGCCAGCACCCGGCCGGAGACGACCGTCGGGAAACCCACCGGCGTGGCGACGACCCCCTCGAGGATCCCGACGCCGCGGTCGGAGTCGACGATGTCGCCCGATATCTCCAGGGCCATGCCCCAAAGGGTGATGAGCACCGGCGCGACGACCGCGTAGGCGGTGAGGTCCCGCCGGCCTGCGGCCCGTACGATGCCGAGGAAGATGATGGCGAAGAACGGGTTGGCCAGGATCTCGTTGAGGTAGCCGCGGTCGGCCCTGACGATCTGGAACTGCAGACGGGCGGCACCTCGAAGCCCCCGCATCAGATGCCCATGCCGCGGTCGCCGACCATGTCGAGGTAGACCTCCTCGAGGCTGGGCCGGGTCACCCGCACGGACGTGACGCCGGCGGCGACCAGCCAGCGCATCACCTCTCCGACCGCCGCCTCGGTCTCGAGATGGATGCGGGCCGAGTCTGCCGACACCGTCACCCGTTCGACGCCGGCGAGGGTACCGACCCTCTGCAGCACCCCATCGTCGGCACCGGCGCACTCGATGCGCTCGTTCCGTGAGGCCAGACGCGACAGGGCGGTCGGGGATTCCGTGGCCAGCACCCGGCCGCGGTCGATAAGGGTGACCCGGTCGCACACGGCTTCGGCCTCGGCCATGTCGTGGGTGGTCAGGAACACGGTGCGGCCCTCGGCGGCCAGCTCCCGCACGATGGCGCGGAACTCGCGGGCGGCCACCGGGTCCATGCCGGTCGACGGCTCGTCGAGAAAGAGGACCCGGGGGTCGTTGATCAGGCCCCGGGCGAGGTGGAGGCGCTGGCGCATGCCCCGGGAGTAGGACTGCACCCGGTCGTCGCCCCGGTCGGCCAATCCCACCCGGGCCAGCAGCGCCTCCGACCGCTCCCGGCCCTCCGCCGGCGCCAGCCGGTACAGCGCGGCCCAGTAGGCGAGATTCTGGCGGGCGGTCAGCCGGCCGTAGAGGCCCCGGTCGCCGCCGATGACGATGCCGATGACCGGCCGGACGGCCGCTGTCTCAGCCACGACGTCGTGCCCCGTCACCCGTGCCGCGCCGGTGCTGGGCAGCAGGACCGTCGACAGGATCTTGACCAGCGTCGTCTTGCCGGCGCCGTTCGGGCCCAGGAGACCGTGCACCTCGCCAGGAGCGACGCGGAGGGAGACCCCCGACAGGGCCACCACCGTCGGGCGCTTCTTGACCTCGAACACCCGCCCGAGGTCGTCGGCCTCCACCGCCCAGTCCGCCACGGCGCAACACTAAGGCGGGCGCTCGCTCACGAGGAGCGATTTTGTGTCGGCACCGCCGACCTGTCGTGGTCGGGGCGGACCGTGGTTCGACTCCCCCGTCCCCGTGCCGAGCTTGCGCACCTCGGCAGATGGCGGGAGCCGGCCCCTCCGGCTGGCATCATCTACGACCCCCCCATGTCCCGCACCGTCACCCTGCGCCCCTGGCAGAAGGCCGCCCTCGAGCGCCTCGCCGCCAGCTCCAGCCCCGACTTCCTGGCCGTCGCCACCCCCGGAGCCGGCAAGACCACCTTCGCCCTCACCGCCGCCCGCCAGGCCATGGCCGGGGATCCGAGGCTCCGGCTCCTCGTCGTCGTCCCCACCGCCCATCTCAAGGTGCAGTGGGCCTACGCCGCCTCGGCCTTCGATCTTCACCTGGACTGGCAGTGGTCGCCTGCTGAGGGTGCCTTGCCGCCCGACATGCACGGGGTGGTGACCACCTACCAGCAGGTGGCCACCGCCGGCCGCGTGCTCCGCGGCCTGGCCCACGACGCCCTCGTCATCTTCGACGAGCTGCACCACGCCGCCGAGGAACGGGCCTGGGGCGACGCCCTGCGGGAGGCCTTCGAGGTCGCGCCCCGGCGCCTGGCGCTGTCGGGGACGCCGTTCCGCTCCGACACCCACGCCATCCCCTTCGTCCGCTACCACCTCGACGAGGCCGTGCCGGACTACGAGTACAACTACGGCGACGCCCTTGCCGACGGAGGTGTCGTCCGCCCCGTCTACTTCCCACGGGTCGACGGCATGATGGAGTGGAGCGCCCCCGACGGCTCGCTGCACGCCCACAGCTTCGACGACCCGCTCGACGCGGCGAGGGCGGGACAGCGCCTGCGCACCGCCTACTCGGTCGAGGGCGAGTGGCTGCCGCACGTGCTCCGCCAGGCCCACGAACGGCTGCTGGAGATCCGCCGGCGCCAGCCCGATGGCGGCGGCCTGGTCATCGCCACCGATCAGGAGCACGCCAAGGGCATCGCCCGCCTGCTGACCGACCGGCTCGAGGTGAGAGCCGTGGTGGCGACGTCGGACGACCCCGGGGCCTCGGCGCTGATCTCCCGGTTCGCCACCGGCACCGAGCCGTGGATCGTGGCCGTGCGCATGGTGGCCGAGGGCGTCGACATCCCCCGCCTGCGGGTGGGGGTGTTCGCCACGACCACCACCACCGAGTTGTTCTTCCGCCAGGCCGTCGGCCGCCTCGTGCGCTGGACCCGCGGCTCGGGCCGCCAGCACTCGTTCCTGTACATCCCCGACGAGCCCCGGCTGCGGGCCCGAGCCTTCGCCATCGCCGAGCAGCGCCGGCATTCCCTGCGTCACGACGATCGTGGGCTCGGTGCCCGCGAGCCGGTCGAGGACGCGGGCGCAGGGGAGCAGTTCTCCCTCTTCGCCCCGATCTCGGCCGTGCCCCTCGAAGCCGGCGCCGGCGGCCCGGATTGGCTCCACGACGGCGACGGCGCCCCCGAACCCCCGGCCGACGCCACCCTCACCATCC
>DATLHA010000085.1:0-62292 GCA_035540095.1 Acidimicrobiales bacterium
GGGGCGACATTTCTACACAAGGACACCCAGAAGGGGTCTGAATATGCCGCGAGTCAACCCTCGACCCGTTCATCGAACCTACGGAGCGCTCTCCCGCGATCGGTGGATCCTCCGAGGACTAGTACAACACGGGGATATGCCGGTGATGCGTGTGCTGAGATTTGCCGGTCTTGGGGGCACCCGGCCCTTGGAACGGGCTGAGCAGGTCCCAGCCGAGAGCTGGCAGAGGCTGCGTAGCCCTAGCCTGCCGGTGTGTCGACTCCTCCGCCTCAGGCTGTGCTCAGGGTCCGCATCACGCTCGACGACGTCGTTCCTACGGTCTGGCGGCGCCTACTCGTCCCAGGAGCCGTCCGCTTGGCGAAGCTGCACCGCATCTTCCAAGCGGCGATGGGGTGGACGGATGCGCACCTGCACGCCTTCACGATCGGCGACCAGCGCTACGGGATGCACTTCGACGACTATCCCGGAGGATGAACTCGACGAGAACGAGGTCAGCGTGCTGAAAGCGGTCGGCGAACGCCGGCGGTTCTCGTACGAGTACGACTTCGGCGACTCGTGGGAGCACACCGTCGTCATCGAGGAGGTGACCAGGACCACCCGCGGTCTGAAGTACGCAGTCTGCATCGACGGCCAGAACGCCTGTCCCCCCGAAGACTGTGGCGGAGTGGGTGGGTACGCCGAACTGCTGGAGAGCCTTGCCGATCCCGGCCACCGGGACCACGGCCGTGCTGTTCAGTGGGTCGGTGGCTCTTTTGATCCCACGTCGTTCGATCTGGTCTCTGCCAACGTGGCCCTGCAGCAGCTCCGCTGATGGGGACACCGGTTGCGAAGGGTGACGGGAGCTGTTTTCTCGGACGCCCTGCACCACATCTGCACCACGAGCGGTGGTGAAAACGGGTCATTCCGGGTCATCCACGGTCATCGATATATAGGCTCTGACCAGCACTTATGTTCGAAAAAGCAGGTGCTGGACTTGTCCAGCACCTGACTGGGGGTCAAGAGGTCGGGGGTTCAAATCTCCCCAGCCCGACTCGCGCCCGAGCCGCTCTCGCGCCACTTTTGCGGACACAGGTGGTCGGGATCGATCGCGGGATCGACGAGTGGCCAAGCTGGGCCATGATCTCCGCCGCACCGTGTCCCTCGGCGATCATGATCGCGACGCCTCTCTACACATGACTCCACCGTTCTCCTCGCAGCCGCCGGTGATCCAGATGACCTGACCGTTCTCACTGTCCGCTCGGAGGTCGAGGCCGATGGGTCTATCCCTGGAGGGGTGCTCCCGTCGCCATCGGCAGGCGGTACCGCCATGGCTGTGGCGGTGTCGAGAGAGGAGGGACGGCGCTTGCGGCTGGGTCGGGCCTTGAACCCGTTGTCGCGCGAGCACTCACGGACAGCGCCAGTTGGCCATCGTCGAGCAGGACTCTCCGCCGCCATGAACAAGATACCGCGAGGGAGGGGGCTTGCCGCAAGCGACCGAAACATGCTCACCATGACTCCTTTGCTGCGCCGGTCAGGGTCAGAACCGATGAAGCCAGGAGATGCGGAATGGATGCGTTGTCGTCGGCAGGGTCGACCGAGAGTGCGATCGAGGGGGGATCCGGCGCCCCGTCGCGCCGCGGGAGGTGGGCGTGGGTGTCCGATGCCACGTTCGCCGGGGAGTGGCGATGACCGAGCATGCGGTGGTGATCGCAGGCGGCGGGCCGACCGGGCTGATGCTGGCGGGTGAGCTGGCGTTGGCGGGGATCGACGTCGTCATCGTCGAACGACGCGCCAACCAGGATGTCGACGGATCGCGAGCCGGCGGACTTCACGCCCGCACCATCGAGGTGCTCGATCAGCGTGGCATCACGGAACGGTTCGTCTCGGCGGGGCAGACACATCCGCAGGTCGGCTACGCCCTGATCCCCTTGGACATCAGCGACTTCCCCACCCGCCACAACTATGTACTCGGGCTCTGGCAGAGCCGCTTCGAGCCCATCCTGGCCGGCTGGGTCGATGAGCTCGGGGTTCCGACCATCCGTCGCTGCGAGGTGGTGGGCTTCGCTCAACACGACAGTGGCGTCGACGTCGAGCTCTCCGGGGGCACGTCGCTTCGAGCGCAGTACCTCGTCGGATGCGACGGAGGTCGCAGCCTGGTCCGTAAGGCAGCCGGCATCGACTTCCCCGGGTCGGAGCCCTCGACCAGCTGGATGATCGCCGAAGTCGAAATGGACGAGGAGCCGGAGCTCGGCTTCCGTCGCGACAGCGCCGGGAGGACCCAGGCCATCGGTCGGAGGGAGGCCGGAGGACCGATCGGTGTGGTGCTCAACGAAGGACTCCCCGGCCACACCGGCGAGCCGAGCATGGACGAGCTCCGCGAAGCACTCGTCGCCGTGTACGGGACGGACTACGGGCTTCGCAGCGCCAACTGGATCTCCAGGTTCACCGACATGGTGCGGCAGGCAGTCTCCTACCGGCGCGGCCGTGTGCTGCTGGCAGGGGACGCCGCCCACGTACACCCCCCGCATGGCGGCCAGGGCCTCAACACGGGCGTGCAGGATGCCGTGAACCTGGGGTGGAAGCTGGCCCAGGTGGTGAACGGGACTTCACCCGAGACCCTCCTGGACACCTACCACTCCGAACGGCATCCGGTCGGCGCCCGGGTGTTGCAGAACACCATGGCCCAGGTCGCGCTCAGCAGCCCCGGGGATCGTCACCAGGCCCTCCGCGACACCATGGCCGAACTGCTGGGCATGGACGAGCCCCGCCGGCGCATCGCCGGGATGATCTCCGGTCTCGACATCCACTACGACCTCGGAGAGGGACACCCGCTGCTCGGGCGGCGCATGCCCGACCTCGACGTGCACACGGCCGACGGCCCCAAGCGCGTGTTCGACCTGCTGCACGACGCCCGACCCGTGCTCCTCAACCTCGGCGATGCCGGCGGCTTCGACATCTCTCCCTGGGCGAATCGGGTCCGGATGGTCGACGCCGAGCATGAGGGAGCGTGGGAGCTCCCGGTCCTGGGCCACGTCGCCGCGCCCCGGGCCGTCCTGATCCGACCCGACGGACATGTCGCCTGGGCGGGTGACCTCACGGACCCCGAGCTGCCTCGAGCCCTCACCACGTGGTTCGGAGCGGCCAAGTCCGGTAACCACCCAGAATGAGTACACCCGGTAGTGCGAACGCACCACCGCGATAGGGACGAAGGACCCTTGAGAGACCGTCCGCTCTTGACCGCCGGCACGGTCCTGCCGCTGCCCCCGGAGCAGTTCACCACCGAATGGCAGACGGTCTCCCTCCCCGAGCCGGCCTGCTAGGACGGCGGCCCTCCCGTCTGGCCCGGGACGGATCACTCCTTCGGCCCATGTGCCGTGCCCCCTCGATGCGCCGCTCGCCGCCCAGCAGCCTAGCGACCGGCCCGTCCCCGGCGGCGACCCCGATACGGTGCCCCGGGTGAGCTCCGCCATCTCGGTGCGTGGCCTGGTCAAGACGTTCGGGGCCACCCGTGCGCTCGACGCCCTCGACCTCGAGGTCGCTGCCGGCGAGGTGCACGGTTTTCTGGGGCCCAACGGTTCGGGGAAGTCGACGACGATCCGGGTGCTCCTCGGCCTGCTCCGGGCCGACGCCGGCGAAGCCGTCGTTCTCGGCCAGGATCCATGGCGGGATGCGGTGGCCCTTCACCGGCGCCTGGCCTACGTGCCGGGCGACGTCGACCTGTGGCCGAACCTTTCCGGGGGCGAGATCATCGACTTGCTGGGCCGGCTGCGCGGTGGCTTGGACGAAAGGCGCCGCACCGACCTCCTCGAGCGCTTCCAGCTCGACCCCACCAAGAAGGCGCGCACGTACTCCAAGGGGAACCGCCAGAAGGTCGCGCTGGTCGCAGCCCTGGCCAGCGACGTCGAGCTGTACCTGATGGACGAGCCGACGTCCGGCCTGGATCCGCTGATGGAGGCCGAGTTCCAGCGCTGCATCAGCGAGACGGCGGTGGCAGGTGGCACGGTGCTGCTTTCCAGCCACATCCTCGCCGAGGTGGAGGCCCTCTGTCACAGGGTCAGCATCATCAGGGCCGGTCGCAGGGTGGAATCCGGAACCCTGCAAGAGCTGCGCCATCTGACTCGAACCTCGATTGTGGCGGAGACCACCCGCCCCGCCGACGGGTTCACGGGCCTCGCAGGCGTCCACGACCTGGCGGTGGACGGCCGCACCGTCCGCTTCGACGTCGACTCGGCTCAGCTCGGCGAGGCTCTCCGGAGACTGGGGGAGTGCGGCATCGAGAGCCTGACCAGCAACCCGCCCACCCTCGAGGAGCTCTTCCTCCGCCAGTACGGCGAGCCGTGAACAACCTCACCGGGAGCGGCGCGCTGTGGCGCCTGATCCTGCGCCGGGACCGGGTGAAGCTGGCCATCTGGATCTCGACGATCGCCGGCCTGGTCTACGCCCAAGCGGCGAGCATCATCGGCCTGTACAAGGACCCCGCCGAGCTTGTCGCCGCCGCTCGGCTGGTCGAGGACAACGCCGCCTTCATCGCCATGGCCGGCCCACCAGTCGCCCTCGACACCATCGGAGGGCGGACGGCCTTCGAGATCTCGGCCTTCGCCATGATCCTCTCCGCCCTCATGAGCCTGCTGCTGGTCACCCGCAACGTCCGTGGCGACGAGGAGGCGGGCCGGGTCGAGCTCTTGCGTTCGACCGTCGTGGGCCGCCACGCGCCGATCACCGCTGCCCTCACCGTTGCGCTGGCGGCCAATGCGATCCTCGGGGTGATGGTGGCGCTGGCCCTCGTCGGCTCCGGACTCGAGGCCGCCGGGTCGGCCGCACTGGGCGCCGGCATTGGCGGCGTCGGGCTCTTCTTCGGCGGCGTGGCCGCGCTGACGTCCCAGGTCACTGTCAGCTCCCGGCTCGCGTCCGGCATCGCCGGCGGAGTGCTGGGGGCCTCGTTCGTCCTCCGGGGTATCGGCGACATCGGCAATGGCGTGCTGTCGTGGTTCTCCCCGATCGGCTGGGGCCAGGCCCTGCGCCCTTTCGCCGGCGAGCGATGGTGGCCGGCCGCCCTGCTCCTTGCCGCCACCGCGGCCTTGGCCGCCGGCGCCTTCGTCGTCAGCAGCCACCGAGATCTCGGTGCCGGCATCATCCAGCCGTCCCCCGGACCCGATCGTGCCGCCGGTTGGCTGACCCGGCCCATCGGGCTGGCGGCCCGACTGCACCGTGGCGCGTTCGCGGGCTGGGCGGCGGGCCTCTTCCTCGGCGGCCTTGCCTACGGGTCGGTGAGCGGAGACGTGGAGGACTTCATCGGCGACAACGAGACGATGGCCGACCTGGTGGCCCAGGGCGGCGGTTCGGTCGTCGACTCCTTCCTGGCCACCGCCCTGCTCGTGCTGGCCCTGATCTCCGCCGGCTTCGCCGTGCAGGCCGCCCTGAGGCTTCGGGGTGAGGAACGGGCCGGTCGGGCCGAGCCGCTGCTGGCAACGGCCGTGTCACGGCCGCGTTGGGCAGGGTCCCACCTGGGCGTCGTGGCCGCCGGCTCGGTGCTCGTCCTGGCCGCCGCCGGCCTCGGGACGGGCATCAGCTACGCCTTTGTCGCCGGCGGCGCCGGGGACATCCCCCGGCTGGTGGGCGGGGCCGTCGCCTACACCCCGGCCGTCCTCGTGCTCGCCGCCCTGGCCATGGCCCTGTACGGGGTGAGGCCTGGTGCCGCCACGGCGGTGTGGGGCGCGCTGGCGGTGTGCTTCGTCGCGGGCTTCTTCGGGCGGTTGCTGTCATTGCCCATGTGGGTGCAGGACCTCTCACCGTTCCAGCACGTGCCGAGGCTGCCCGCGGCGACCTTCTCGTTCGGTCCCGTGCTCGCCGTCGCCGTCGTCGCCGCCGCGCTGTCGGCGGTGGGCGTGTTCGCCCTGCGCCGGCGTGACCTGCAGTCCTGAGGCCCGGACCTGCCGCCGGCCAATGGTCCTTTCAGTCCGGCCATTGGTCCCGATCAACGCCGAAGCCGACCACGTGAACCACGTGAAATGGTTCACTTGACCAAGGAGTCGCAGATCTCTTTCGAAGGGAGGAGCGACAGTGGACAAAAGCAGTTCACGGAGTGCCGAGCCGGCGCCGAGCGGTGACCGCCCGCATCTCCGGTCCCGCAGCGACGGCGGTGAGGTCGACCTGGTCCGTGTCTACCTGACCGAGATCGGCCATCAGAGCCTGCTCGACCGTGACGACGAGGTTCGCCTGGCCCAGGCGATCGAGCGCGGGGCCGGCGCCGAGCGGCTGCTCGCCGCGGGCGGCCGCCGAACCCGAGCAGAGCGCCAAGCGCTCGCCCGCCAGGTGGCCGAGGCGGAGCGCGCCCGCCGGCGGTTCGTCGAGGCCAACCTGCGCCTGGTGGTGTCGGTGGCCAAGCGGTATCGCCGGCCGGGGGTCGAGCTTCTCGACCTGATTCAAGCCGGCAACATCGGCCTGTTGCGAGCGGTCGAAGGTTTCGACTGGCGGCTGGGGAACAGGTTCTCGACCTACGCCACCTGGTGGATCCGCCAGGCCGTGGTCTCGGAGATGGGAGCCGCCGACCGGACGATCCGGTTGCCTGTGCACCTGCGCGCCCAGGTGTTCGGCCTGGCCCGTACCCGCGACCGTTTGCGGGTGGAGCTCGGTCACGAACCGGGGCTGGACGAGTTGGCTGCCGAGGTCGAGCTCCCCGTCGAGCGCGTCCGGGACCTCCTGGCCCTGGGGGAGGAGACGGTGTCGCTGTCCTTCCCTGTCGGGGAGTGCGACTCGGAGCTGGTCGACGTCATCGCCGATCGCGAGGCCGGCGATCCCGCCGACATCGCGACTACCGACGTCGAACGGAAGGAGGTGCAAGAACTTCTCGGCCACCTGGGCCGGCATCAGGCCGACGTGGTGCGGCTGCGGTTCGGGCTGGACGGGAACGAGCCGCGCTCGCTCGCCGAGGTCGGGCACGAGCTGGGAATCTCCCGGGAGAGGGTCCGCCAGATCGAGCGGCGCGCTCTGCGCTCACTCGGTCGTGACGAGGCCACCCGCGCCCTGCGTGCCGCCAGCTGAGCGCGGCGCCATAGTGCCCGGATCATGGGCCACGGATGAGGTGTCCGGGCGGTCGCCCGGCTAGACTCGATGGAGTCCACGACGTCCTGGGGAGGGATGCTGCGATGGGTGCCGGTCCGGCTGATTCGGCGTACCTCACACCTGGCCAGGCGGCGCGCATGCTGGGCGTTTCCCCCAAGACGGTGAACCGCTGGGCGACCGACAAGCGCATCCCGTGCGCCATGACCCTGGGGGGGCATCGCCGGTTCCGCCTCGACGTGATCCGCTCGGTGGCGGCGTCGATGGGTCTGCAGGACCCGGAGGCGGTGGGGGAGCAGCCCACCTGACCCACGGTGATCCGGCCGAGCATGAAGATTGTCCGGCGTCTATTGTGGACCTACCTCAGAGCTCTCTACGGAAGGCGGGTCGTAGCGCGTGCCCGACTGGGTGGTCTTGCTCGAAGCGACCGCGGATGTGACGGAGCCGCTCAGCGCCGGCGAGGTGCGGCGCCTGCAAGAAGCGCTCGACGTCGAGCGATCCGGAGGCGCCATCCGGTCGGGTGAGCGGTATGCCCTTCAAGTCACTGCGGCCGGCAACGGCCCGGTCGAAGCCCTCCTCGACGTGGTGGCCAGGTGGTCGGCCGCCGCCCGCGGGTTGGGGCTCCCTCCATCGAGGCTCATCCGGACAGAGGTCTGCACCCCGGACGAGCTGGACCGGGAGTTCGAGGAGTCAGACCGTGGCTGGTTCCCGCACCAGCCGCCGCCGGCGCCGTCCGGCGTCCGCGACGACGGAGATGAGCTGCTCCGCCGGGCGTTCTCCGATCCCCTCACCGGCCTTCTGGGACGAGCGGCGCTCGTGCGCCAGGTCGAGGTGACGCTGACGCGGACCGACACCGTGGCGATGGTCTGCCTGGACCTCGACGGTTTCCGGGGTCCGAACAGCGTGCTCTGCGGGGCGACCAGGGACCATGTGATGCTCACGCTGGCTCGCCGTCTGGCCCCCATGCTGCGTCCTCGCGACGTCCTGGGCCGGCTCGGCCCCGACGAGTTCGGCGTCCTGCTGTACGGAGGTGAGGAGGCCGGCCTGGCCGTCGCCCGGCGCCTCCTCGCCGCCGCCCGCGCGCCGGTCCCCGTGCCGGGCCGGGAGGTCGTCGTTTCCGCCAACGCCGGCGTGGCGGTGGGAAGGCCCGCCGACGCCGCCCAGGTCGTGATCCAGAACGCGGAGTGGGCACTGTCCATGGCCCGGGCTGCCGGCGGTGAGCCGGTCCTCCACGGCTGTGATCTCGCAACTGATGATGAGCCGGCGGAGGCGGTGGCGACGCCGACGCTGCAGGACCCGCTGGCGAACGTCTACCTGTTGCGGCAGGCCGCGGTCGCCGCCAACGAGGCCGACACGTTCGAGCAGGCCGCCGAGGTCGTGGCCCGGGAGATCTCGAACTACGTCGACTGCGATGTCAGTCAGGTCTGGGTGGCGCCGGCGGCGTCGTCGCAGGAGCCTCCCTCACCGGAGTGGCGGCTGGTGTCGAGCTGCCGGCGCGCCGCCCAGACCGTGACCGACGGCTTTCTGGCCGGCCCCCTGGTGGGGCTCACCGGCCGGCTGCTGGCCACGGGCCGCCCGGCGTGGATCCCCCACCTGGCGGCCGACGACGTGAGGTCCGCCTTCGCCTTCCCGGTCACGCTGGAGAACGAGGTCGTCGCGGTGCTGGCGTTCTTCTCCCGGGACCATATGGAACCGTCGAGCTCCTTCGACGACGTCGTCGCCGGTATCGCCGGCCAGCTCGGCCGCCTGGTCGAGCGCCAGCGAGCCGCGACCGCCCTGCGACGGTCGGCGGAGGAGTTGCGGGCGTCGGAGGCCTTGTTGAGCGAGGCTCACCTCGCCGGCCGCCTGGGCAGCTGGCACTTCGACCTCCGTCGAGCCGAGAACAACCGGATGGCAGGAATGCAGCGCCTCTACGGGATGCCCTCCGGCGAGCGCTTGGACATGGCGACGATGCTCGCCACCGTGGACACCCGGGACCGCGGCCGGGCTGAGGCAGCCCTGCTGCGGCTGGTGCAGACGGGCGAGCCGACCACCGAGGAGATCCGGATCAGGGGCTCCGACGGCCGGCTGCGATGGGTCCGCGCCCAGGGGTCGGCGGTGAGAGACGACGCCGGAGACGTGGTGGCCATCCACGGCACGGTCCAGGACATCACGGAGGCCAAGGCGGCCCAGGAGGCGCTCGTCGAGCGCGAGCGCCAGTATGCCGAAGCCGAGCGGTCGGCGGGTCTGGGCTGGTGGGAGCGGGACCTCGTCAGCGGCCGGTTGACGTGGTCGGGGGAGATGTACCGCCTGTGGCATTGGCCTGGCGACATGCCGGTCACCGCGGAAGCCACCATCGCAAAGGTGCACGTCGACGATCGCCAGAAGGTGCTGGAGGCGGCGGCGCAGCTGCGGATGACCGGGAGGCCCTTCTGCGTCGATTTCCGCGTCGTTCTCCCCGACGGCCGGCTGCGGTGGCTGAGAAGCGGCGGGCATGTGGTCAGAAACCATGTCGGGACACCCCTCAAGCTCTTCGGGACGGTCCAGGACATCTCCCAGCAGCGGCAGACCGAAGAGGAGCTGCGCAGCTCCAAGTTGCTCTACCAGCGGATCGTCGAGACGACCCGGGAGGGCATCGTCACCGTCGACGCCGGCAACCGGATCACCTTCGTGAACACCCAATTGGGACAGCTGCTCGGGTACCGGGTCGACGAGATGACGGGGATGGCCGCCTCCTCACTGTTGGGCGCCGACTCGGTGACCTTGCTCTCCGGACATCCCGAACGCCGGCGGGGCCGCCTCAGCGAGCACTACGAGGCCCAGCTGCGGTCCAAGGACGGCCACACGGTGCGGGCCCTGCTGTCGGTGAGCCCCTTCGTCGACGGGGACGGGGAGTACGTCGGCGCGCTGGCCATGGTGAGCGACATCACCGCCGTGCGTGAGGCCGAGGAGATCCTGCGCCTCCAGAGCGCGCAGATACTGGCCGAGGAAGACGATCGTTGACCTCTCGGTTTGACCTTCTCGGTCCGGACTGGTCACTATCTCAGGGCCGGGTGGGTCTTCCGGGGAGGTGGGCGTGGACGGCGTCTCTGCTGAGGGCACGTACCTGACCCCCGGGCAAGTCGCCCGGATGCTGGGAGTGTCCGCCAAGACGGTCTATCGATGGGCCACGGCCGGCCGCATCCCTTGCGTCGTGACCCTCGGTGGGCACCGGCGCTTCCGCCGCGATGACATCGCCGCCGTCGCCTCGTCCATGGGCTTGGACTCGGGCCGTGGTGGCGACGAGGGTGGCTGAAGGGGCACCGGGCACGCCCGACCCTCGGGTGCAGGCCGTTGCCGGCCTGGTGGCCCGGGTGGAGGGAGCGGCGCGATGGCTGGCGTGGGTGGCCACGCGAGGGGCACTGATCGGGGGAGTCGCCGGCGCCGCTCTGTGGTGGGTGACCTCTGGTGAGCGGCTCCCCGACTGGTGGCAGGGGACGGCGGGGTCGCTCCTGGTCCTGCTCCTGTGCCTGGCGCCGGCCCTCTGGCTGCTGAACGTGCGCATGAGCCTGCTGGGCCTCGTCGAGCTGCCGGCGACGCTGGGCGGCGTGGCGACCCGGCGGCTGCGCCGGGCCGGGGCCGGCGCCCGCCCGCCGGCGCCCGATGGCGGCGTGTTCGGTGCCGTCCGATCGACGTGGGGCGTCCTGCGGGACTACGGCGACGTGACCGGTTCCTGGGGCACCGTGGCCCAGCTCCTCGCACCGCCGTTCTGGATGCTGACGGTGCTGGCGCTCCTCGCCGTTCCGGTGGTGGCCGTCCTGGCGATGGTGGCCGTTCTGCTGGGCACAGGCTGAGCCGGCCCGCCTACCGGAACTGCTGGAGCCGGGCGTCGAGGATGTCGCGGAAGACCAGGAACTCGGCCCGCATCTCCTCGAGGACCTCGGTGGCACCGCCGCCGTCGGAGTCCCGGCACAGCTCCTCCAGGCGCAGCCCGAGGGCGCTCAGCCGGCGGGCGCCGAAGGCGCCGGCGCTGCCCCGCAGGCTGTGCGAGCTCCGACCGGCGTCGACGAACCGGCCCTCGGCGAGGGCGGCGCCGATGTCGTCGAGACGCTCGGGAACGCTGTCGCGGAAGAGGTCGCATGCTCGCAGGATGCCGTCGGACGCCTCGTCCTCCATGAGCGTGAGGACGTCGGCGAGCATCTCTTCGTCGACGTGTTGGTCCTGTTCCATGCGGCGTGTCTCCCTTCGGCAGACCCGAGCGTAGGCCAGGCGGGGGCTAGAGGCCGCCGGTCAGTTTGATGAAGGCAGGGCTGATGACGACGATGAACAGCACCGGAAGGATGCAGAAGACCAGCGGGAAGATCACCTTCACCGGCAGCTTCATGGCCCGCTCCTCGGCCCGGAACCGACGCTTCTCCCGCTGCTCGGTGGCCTGGGCCCGGAGGACCTTCGATACGGGAACGCCGTAGGTCTCGGCCTGGATCACCGCGTGGACGAACTGGCGCAGCTCCGGCACGTCGGTGCGGGCCAGGAGGGCATCGAGGGCCTCGGCACGGGGCACGCCGACTCGCAGGTCCTGCAGCAGGCGGGCGACCTCCCGGGCCATCGGCCCGTCGCCGGACTTGGCGACCCGGGCCATCGCCGAGTCGAAGCCGAGCCCGGCCTCGACACAGATGGTCAGCTGGTCGAGCGTGTCGGGCAGCGCGTTCGTGATGGCCAGCTGGCGTGCGGTGGCGAGGCGGGAAAGGACCACGTCGGGTAGCAGGTAGCCGGCGATGGCCCCCGCGAGCGCGGACAGCAGGCCCCTCGACGAGCCCGAGACCGACGCGTACACGAGACCCGCCACCAGGAGGGCGCCGGCGGCGGCGAACTTCAGGATCAGCACCCGCTCGACGGGCCACCTCACCGCACCGAGTTCGACCCGCCGTTCCAGCGCCGCCACCATCCCGACCGGGCTGATGCGCCGCGCCGTCCGGCCGAGGGACTGCAACATGGGTCGCAGGATGCGCTCGAGCGGGGACTGGGAGAGCACGAGCCCCCGGAGGTCGCCACCATCGGCCAGACCGGTGCGCAGGTTGCGGGTGACATGCTTGGTGGGCGCCCGGTCGAGAGCCACTGCGTGCCACAGGAGCGGGATGGAGAGGCTGACCGCCAGGGCGGCGAGCACGACATACAGAGGCACGGTCCGCTCCTTAGAAGATGGGTTTGACGATCTTGCGCAACCAGAGCCCGCCTACGGCGAGCAGGGCGGCGGCGACGGCGAGAAGCTTGTAGCCGGTACCGGTGCTCAGGAGCGGCTTGATGTACTCACGGTTGGTGACCGACATCAGGGCGGCGAGACCGAAGGGCAGCACCATGAGCACCCACGCCGACAACCGCCCCTCCGCGCTGAGGGCGGAAACCTGGAGCCGGATCTTTGCGCGGTCCCGCACCGTGTCGGCAACCGTGTCCAGGATGGAGGCCAGGTCGCCGCCGACGTCGCGCTGGATCTCGATCGCCTGCACCACCCAGCGGAAGTCCTCGCTCGCTACTCGTTCGGCGAGGGCGCGGAGGGATTCCACGAAGTCCCGCCCCAAGCGGGTCTCGAGGGTCAGGCGCCGGAACTCGTCGGCGGTCGGCGATTCCGCCTCGCGGGCCACGGTCTCGATCCCCTGCGCAAGCCCGTGCCCCGCCCGCAGGCTGCCGGCGAGGATCTGCAACGTCTCGGGCAGCTGCTCGGAGAACTTCTTGCGGCGCTGTGCGGCCAGGATGTGGACGACGACCCGGGCGCCCACGGGCACCAGGACGGCCAGCACCAGCCCGATGAGGGGTGCGAACAGCAACCAACCGGCGGCGAGCATCAGGACGGAGCCGGCGGCGATGCCACCCAGCAGCTCGCCAGGCCGGAGGTCGAGCCCCGCCAGCTCGAGGATGTTGCTCACCGCCGCGGTCCCGCCCCGGCGCCGCAGGATGGTGTCGCTGACCCATTCCGCCCTGTCCGTCACCCGGTCGAGGTCGAACCGACGGTGGGCGGTGGCCACACCGCGAGCCCGGGGCGTCCGGTTGAGGGCGTAGAGCAGGGACATGGAGAGCAGGGCCAGCCCGACCAGCCCGCCGCCCAGAAGCAGCGCCCAATCGCCGATCCTCGCCCCGTCGCCGGCGCCGGCGGCACCGGGAGCCGCGGAGGTCGGCACCGGTTGCGGCGCCACCGGGGCGGCCGGCAGCTGCACCCGCACCCGTGTGCTCGCCCGCAGCCCACGGGTCTCCACGGTGACGTCGACGTCGGTGGCCCCGGAGGCCTCGGACCGGTAGGTCACCGCGTACTGGCGCACCAGCTGACCGGCCACGTCGTCGAAGGCGCCGGCCAGCGCCGTGGGATCCGCCGCCGGGACGACGCGGCCGCCGGAGGAGGAGGTGAGCCTGGCCAGGGCGGCGGGGTTGCTCTCGTTGGTCTTCAGCTCGACGGCGAACAGCGGCACCTTGGCCTTGGCCATGGCGTCGGCGGTGGCCTCCAGGGTGGCTCTGCTGGCCGTATCGCCGCCGTCGGTCAGCAGCACGGCCATCTGGCGGGCGCCGGCTCCGGGCTGCTGCAGCTGGGACAGCGCCGTGCGCAGGGCGTCGTAGAGGGCGGTCTGGCCACCGGCGCTCAGGGCCCGGATAGCGGCCACCTGCGATGGCCGGTTCGTCGACCGGGGGCTCACGACCGCCGGCGTGGCGCCGAAACCGATCACCGAGACCGGCACGCCGGCCGGCAGCTGGGTGATGAAGGTCTGGGCCGCCGCCTTCGCCGCGGCCAGCGGGGCGCCGACCATGCTGCCGGAGGTGTCGATGACCAGCGCCACCTCGAGCCCCTCGGCCGGAAGGGCCTCGACGCGCGCCGATCGCGTCGGCCCGCCCTCGGACACAGTCGCCGTCGTCCCGGACTGGGCCGGGTCGCCCACCTGGCCGGGGACGGCGACCACCATGCGCACGTCGGGATAGGCGCCGGCATCGGTGCTCACGACCGTGAGCACCTGGTCGGCTGACGCTGCCGGCGGCGCGACCACGGAGACGGCTACGACCACCGCCAGAGCGGCGAACGCCCGCACCCGGTTCATCGGGCTCGGGCCTGCCGGACCGGGTCGCCGCCCAGGAGACGGCTGGGAACGGGCAGGCCGGCGGCCCGCAACTTGTCGCCGAACGCCGGCCGGATGCCGGTCGGCACGAGCGACGCGTGGATGAGCCCGTCCTCGCCGAGATCACCGCTCTGGTCGAGGGTGAAGATGTCCTGGAGGGTGATCACTCCGGACTCCATGCCGGTCAGCTCGGTGAGGTGGGTGACCCGGCGGGAGCCGTCCCGGAGCCGGCTCAGGTGGACGATCACGTTGACGGCGGAACCGATCTGCTCCCTGATGGCCCGGGAGGGAAGGTCGATCCCGGCCATGAGCACCATGGTTTCCAGCCGGGAGACGGCGTCACGCGGGGAGTTGGCGTGCAAGGTCGACATCGACCCGTCGTGGCCGGTGTTCATGGCCTGGAGCATGTCGAGGGCCTCGCCGCCTCGGACCTCTCCGACCACGATCCGGTCGGGCCGCATCCGCAGCGCGTTGCGGAGCAGGTCGCGGATGGTCACCTCGCCACGGTCCTCGATGTTCGGGGGCCGGCCCTCGAGGCGGACGACGTGCTCCTGCATCAGCTGCAGCTCGGCCGAGTCCTCGATGGTGACGATGCGCTCGTCCTCGGGGATCGACGACGACAGCACGTTCAGCAGCGTCGTCTTCCCGGTCCCGGTGCCGCCCGTGACCAGCACGTTGAGCTTGCCCATGACGCACAGGGCCAGCAGTTCGGCCAGCTTGGGGGTGAGGGTCTTGAGCCGGATCAGGTCTTCGACGGTGAGGGGCACCTTGGAGAACTTGCGGATGGTCAGCGTGGGCCCGTCGATGGCCAGCGGAGGCAGCACGGCGTTCACCCGTGAGCCGTCCGGCAGGCGGGCGTCGACCATGGGCGAGGACTCGTCGATGCGCCGGCCCACCTTGCCCACGATCCGCTCGATGACCCGGCGGAGGTGGTCGTCGAAGAGGAAACGCGCCCCTGTGGCGTAGAGGCGGCCGGCCCGCTCCACGTAGATGGGCCGGGTGCCGGTGACCATGATCTCGCTGACCTCCGGATCGGCGAGAAAGCTCTCCAGGGGACCGTAGCCGAGCACGTCCTCGCTGATGTCGTCGAGGAGGCGCTGTCGCTCCGCCGGGGAGAGCGGCGCACGGTCGGCCTGGAGCACGTTGCCCAGTTCCTCGATGACCAGGCGGTGGAGCTGGTCCTCGGTCATGTCGGGCCGGAACAGCCGGCCGCCGAGGCGGCTGAACAACGACTCCTGGGCCCGTTGCTTGATGGCGGCGAAGGGGTCGGCGTGCGCCGGCCCCTCGCCGTGCCTGGCGGCGGGGGAGGGGCGGGGCGCCGGCTTGTGGGAGCCCCGCTCGGGCAGTACCGGCGCCACCTCGTCGGGCGGGACGGCACCGGCCTGCTTCAGGCGCTGGTTCAGCTTCACTTGGCGTCCTTTCGGGAGAACAGGCGGCCGCGCTCGACCGCCGTCGCCGGCGCCGGCTGGTCGATGAAGTGGCCGGCGAGGCCGGACATGGCCTTGCCGGCCGGCGAGCGGGGCTCGGACTGCACGACGGGGGTGCCCTGGTTGACCGCGATCTGGATGGAGCGCGACGTCGGCACGGTGGCCTCGACGGCGACGCCGATGGTCGCCTCGACGTCGGCGGCCGACAGCCCCACCTTGTCGTCGGCGCGGTTGAGGACGAGGTGGCGGCGGGGCTTTGTCATCCCCAGCAGCTCGATGGCGTCGAGGGCCTTGCGCAGGCCCCGGACGCTGGGGACGTCGGTGACACACACCAGGACCAGGTCGTCGGACCGCTCGGCGGCGGCGAGGGCGTACTCGTCGAGGCCGGCGGCGGTGTCGATGACGACGTAGTCGAACTCGCCGGCCAGGATGTCGATGATCTCCCCGACGGTAAAGGCCGAGATCTCCTCGGCCTCGGCCGGAAAGTGGGGGCCCACGAGGGAGTAGAGACCGGAGGGGTGGGGCTCCAGGAACACCTTGAGCGCCGTGCTGTCGAGCTGGTTCCCCAGCCGGGCGGCGTCGGCGATGGTGGCCTGCGGGCCGAGGCCGAGGGCGCTGGCCACGTCGCCGAACTGCAGGTCGAGGTCGATGATGGCCACCTTGCCGGGGGCCGACAGGGCGAGGCAGGCGGCGAGGTTGGTGGCCACGGTGGTCTTGCCGGCGCCACCCTTGGGCGACATCACGGTGATGACCCGGCCGCGAGGCGCCTCGTCGTGGACGACGACGCCGGCCGCGGCCCGCCGGCGGGCGGCCGCCGAACCGGCGCGGGTCAGCGCCGCGTAGACCTCCTCGTCGCCGGCGCCGATGGGGATGATCTCCCGTACGCCGGCCCGCAGCCCGCGCTCCCACAACCGGGTGGAGGGCTTGGCGACGATGACGACGGTCACCTCGGGATGGAGGAGGTCGAAGGACTCGGCCAGGGCGACGGCCACCGGAGCGGCGAGGCCCGGGCCCAGGACCACGACGTCTGCCCGGCTCTGGGCCATCTGGCGGACGACTGTGTCCGGCTGGGTGCGGGGGATGTGCTCGTCCCAGAAGCGCTCTGCGTCGAGATCGCCGTCGAAGGCCCGCTTGACCTGTGCTTCGAAGTCGCCGTCCGGCGTGACGAGGAGAGTCCCGGTCACCGGTGCCGGTCTTTCACCGTGTGGGCGGGAACCATCACAGGTTGACTCCGGCCTTCGTCTGGACCTTGGTGCCGGACTCGTTGGCCTCCTTCGGCTCCCACGCCAGCCACAGCCGGCCGTGCTCGGCGCCGAAGACGACCTTCTCCATCGACGGGGCGTCGACCGCCAAGGTCACGAGGAGGCCGGCCGCCGGCGCCGGCCCGTTGGCCGGCGTGGTGACGGTCGCTCCGTCGGTGGTCCGGACGTCGGTCACCCGCACCTTGTGGAGGATCAGGTGGGTCGTCTCCGGTTCGTCGAAGGACACGGTCACGCCGACCGAGTCACCCTTGCGGAGTTGGCCGCCGAGGGCCCGGACCGGCTCGAGGGCGATGGTGACCTGGAGGAGGCCGGCGGCGATCCCCTGGGCCTCTGCCGGCGAGGTGAAGCGGGTGCTCACGAGCTGCTCTCCGGGGAGCAGGTCGACGGCGGCCACCTTGCCGGCCAGCGGGCTCGTGCTGGTCAGCGCCTCCCTGGTGGCGATCTTCACCGGGACCTGCTCCATGCGCAGGCTCGAGGTGATGTCCTCGGCCTTGGTGCCCTTGGGGATGGTGTTGCTCACCACCAGCACGTCGACCGTCTTCTCACCCTTGAGGGCGCGATCTTCGGCGCTGCGGACGTATGCCACCAGCAGCCCGGTCCCCACGGCGGCGAGGAGCACCGAGGCGACGATCCCGATGAGCTTCTGTCGTCTGATCATCTGGTCCTTTTCCTTTAGCTGACGAGGGCGACGCGATTGCCGAGGCTCGGCCCGCCGAGTTCGCCGATGGGAACGAAGCGAATGAACTTCCCGAGGATGCAGGCGTTGGTCGGGCACCCTGTCGTGATGCCACCACTCTGGGTCGGGAACTTGAAACCGTTGATGTGGAACTGCGCGAAGCCGTAGAGGCGGTAGCCGGTGCTCTTCGAGAGGCTGTCGTAGATAGGGAGCAGCACGTTCTGGTTGAGCAGCGTGGACATCCGGCACGCACCCGGCGTGCCGGGGAGGCCGCTGTCGGAGCGCACGGTGTCGCCGGCGGTGGGGGTGATGTTGCAGTCGTTGCGGTTGCTGTCGTTGTCGTCTTTGAGCCATCCGAAGCCGCCGGGAAGATCTGCGCCGCTCGGCCCCAGGTTGCAGTAGGGCGCGTCGCCGTGGAACAGCACCACTCGCTGGACGTCGAAGACCACGCCGCCGTTCGTCGCCCACTCGAACTCGCAGCGCGAGAAGGTGAGCGGAACGACCGACGCCCGCTTCAGACCCGACCAACCGGCCACCGCCCGCGTGGTGACCGCCTTGCCCTTCTGGCCGGTGATGCCCTGCGCGAAGGCGTAGGGCAGGATGGTCCCACCGCTGCCGGTCTTGGTCTTCGTCACGACGGTGACCTGCTTCAGGTTGTAGTCGACGACCGGGTTGTCCACGGTGGCGGCGCTGTCGTGTGCATTGGCGCCGGCGAGCGAATCGGCGATGCCCCGCAGGGCGCTGCCCGAGCACGTCGTGGTATTCGGAGCCATCGCGCAGTTGAGGCCGATGTGCTGGGCCAGGCCCAAGGCCGCGGCGTCGGCGCCGTTCTGCAGCTGCCGCTTCTCGTCCTTGAGGGCACCGACATCGACCACCAGCGCCGCCATGCCGACGATGACCAGCGAGAAGGCGGCCATCAGGATGATGACGGCGCCGCGCTCGTCTCGCCGGCGGCAAGGAGTCATCCGCCGCATCTCATGACCCCCGTCGCCTGGAGGGTCCACGTCCCGTCCCGGAAGAACGGGATCGTGTAGGTGAACGGGTAGTGCGCCTCGACCCGCGCGTTCGGGGGTGCCGGTGTAACGGTGCAGAGCGTCGGAGTCGGCACGGTGAGGCGGTCCCGAGCCAGTCCCGGGGCCGCATCCTTGGTGACCGTCTCGGCCTCGGCGGCATTGGCGCCGAGGGCGACTGCCCGGGCGCCCTCCCGTACGGCGGACGTCAGTTCGATGCGGGCGCTGTAGGCCCGGCCGAACTCGACGATGCCGAAGACGAAGAGGACCAGCAAGGGCAGGATGAGGGCGAACTCCACGACTGCTGCGCCCCGCTCGTCCCGACGTCGCTGCACGTTGCTCCTCTCCTGGGACAAGATCGTCTCTGGGGAAGATGGTCGGAATCTGGCGCGGCACGGACATCGCCAGAATTGATGATTTGAGTCGCCGATGCCCCGGCGTTCGTCAGCGCTCGCCCTCCGGCGCCGGCCAGCCGGCGTTGCGAGCGAGCGCCACCGCCGCCAGCTGGGAGTTCACGCCGAGCTTGAGCAGGATGGCGCGGATGTGGCTGCGGACGGTGGCGAGGGAGACGTAGGTCTTCTCGGCGATGGTCTCCGCGGACTCGCCGGCCAGCAGGTGGACGAGGACTTCGCCCTCCCGGGGGCTGAGGGCGTCGAAAGGAGCGAGGCGGTTGCGGTCGGCCCGCCGGCGCCGGCGGGCCTCTTCGAGCAGCGCCTGACGCTCGTCGGCGCTCAGGAGCGGCGCCCCTCGGATGGCCCGATGGACGGTGTCGATGAGCGCGGAGAACTCCGCCGCCTTGCTCACCACGCCCACGGCGCCGGCCTCGATGCAGGCGCCCAGCCGGGCACGGTCGGTGACGCCGGTGACCATGACCACCCGGGCCCCGGCCTCGGTGAGCGGGCGGATGAGGTCCAGCCCGCTGCCCACGGATGCTCCCAGTTCGAGGTCGAGCAGGACCAGCACCGGGGCCAGCGTGCGGCCCAACTCCACCACCGCGGCCGCCGTTGGCCCGGCGGTGGAATGGACCTCCATGCCCTGCTGGCGCAGGGCCATGGCCATGGTCCCGGCGAGGAGCTCGTGGTCCTCGACGATCAATACCTTCATCGTCGCCCGCTCAGCCGTCGGCGGCACCTTCGTCCTGGGTCGAGGTGACGGCGGGCAGGCAGATGCCGAAGGAGGTGCCGCCACCGGGACGAGGCTCGATCCACAGGTCGCCACCCTGCCCTCGCATGAGCCTGGCCGCCACCCGAACGCTCATGGCGTCCTCCCGCCCGGCCTCGCGGCGGGCCTCCAGGTCGGTCAGGGTGCGCCGGAGCTCCCGGGGCATCGTGGGGCCGTCGTCCTCCACCCGAAGGATCACCCAGTGCCCGTCCCGGTCCCCCCGAAGGCCCACCGGGCCCGATCGCGACCGCCGGGAGGCGTAGTCGACGAGCTGGCGCACGGCTTCGGCCGTCTCCGCCGGCGACCCGACCGCCAACAGGTCCGGGGTCACGTCGACGTTGAGCTGGGCCGACCACGCCGGGTCGTCGGCGACGCGTGCCGCGGTGTCGGCCATCGAGACCGGGTTGATGGCGCCGGCGTCCTGGGCGAGGAGCCGGCGCAGCCGCGCCGTGCCCGAGCCGACCACGCCGGCCAGCATCTCGCGGTCGTCGGGCGACAGGCGGTCGAACTCACGCTCGAGGATGATGGCGGCGCCGTCGATGGCCATGATGGCGTTGACCAGGTCGTGGCGCTGGGCCCTCACCGCCCCGGCGCGGATCCGAGCCCGCACCTCGGCGGTCTCGGCGTCGAGCGTCGAGTCGATGAGCTGGACGGCCTGGTCCTCGTAGGCCCGGGTGAGCTCGAAGTGCGAGCCGACCAGGGCCAGCAGCACCCCGGTGGACTCCAGGAGCACGGCGCCCACGGCCCAGGCGTTGGTCGGCCCCGCGGCACCGGCGGCCAGCGCTGACAGTGTCAAGGCGAACAGCATCAGGCCGGCCCAGGTGTACAGCCATCGCCGGCCGAGGCCGCGGACGGTGTACCCCACCGCCAGCACCAGCCAGACGGCGGCGACCACCACGCCCCCGAACACCCCACCCGCACCCTCGCCGGAGGTCAGCTGGGACACCGAGAGGGCCGACCCCACGTCGGGAAAGGCTCGAAAGAGCGCGGCCAAGGCGGCCACCGCAGCCAGGGCGCCGGCGGTGAGGGAGGCGGCGCTGACGGGAGGCGTTCCCCGGCGCGACACCAGCCCGGCGCCGAAGAGCAGCGGCGCCAGCGCCAGCCCGGCAGCGGCCACCGCGGTCAACGACCGTGGGGCCGGGCTCCACTCGCCCAGCACGGCGCCGGCCAGCTCCGGCCGTGATGCGGCCGCCACACCGACGACCAGGGTCCCGCAGCCGGCCCACAGGGCGGCGCGGTCGCCGATCTGGCGCCAGGTCGCCCGGGAAAGGACGAAGACGCCGAAGGCCCCCACGACGGTGGCGGTGCCGGCGACGGTACGGATCCCCACCACCTGGCCGGCGTCGATCTCCGCTCGCCGGGCCAGCAGGGCCACCGACGCCGTGGCCAGCAGGATCACGGTGGCTCCCAGGACGAACGGGCGGCTGAACTCGGCGCCCGTACGTACCGCGGCGCTCGCGCGGAGCACGGCGGGGAAGGGTCGTATCGTTGACACGGCGATCCAGTATCCCGCGTCGTCACCGGCCGGAGGGGACTGGGCCCTTCGCCCCGCTCCCCTTCAGTTCGAGGCCCGACGTGCCGATCTACCTAGGGAGCGAACGTGCAGTACCCGACGCGACCTCTCGGTGCTGTGTCAAGAGGAGGAGATTTGCCGATGAAATCCGTGCTGGTCGTCGATGACGACCCGGACATCCGGGAGTTGATCACCTGGAAGCTTGGCCAGGCCGGCTACTCGACCATGGTGGCGGGCGATGGGGAGGCGGGCCTGGCAGCAGTGACCGCCGGCGACAGCGAGGGTCGCACTCCCGACCTGATCCTCGTCGACTGGATGATGCCGAAGATGAGTGGCATCGACGTCTGCCGCGCCCTGCGCCAGAACCCCACGACCGCCCGCATCCCGGTCATCCTTCTGACGGCCAACGCCCAGGAGGCCGACGTCGAGCTCGGCTTCGCCGCCGGCGTCGACGACTACATCGCCAAGCCCTTCAGCCCCCGGGAGATGCTCAGCCGCATCGAAGCCGTGCTGACGAGGTCCGAGGCTCGGACGTGATCGACGGCGAGGCGGTGGCGGCCGGCGCCGCTCTTGCCGTCGCCTCGGCTGGTCTGCTCGCCCTCGTCCTGTCGTCCCGAAAGCGCCACAAGGAGGCGGGCGGCGCCGACGTCGAGGCGGAGGTCAGGCGTATCCTGTTCCGCGCCATCGACGAGGGCGACCTCGCCGCAGAAACCGTCCATGCCCTCACCCCGGCCCAGCATGAGGTGCTCGAGCACCAGGCCCGGGCGTTGCTCCCGAGCCTCCGGGGCAAGGACCGTGACACCCTCGGCGTGATCCTCGACCGGCTGGGCGCAGTCGAAGCCGCCCGCCGCCAGGCCAGGAGCAAGCGGGCGGCGGCGCGCGCCGAGGCCGGTGAGTTCCTCGGCGAGTCGGGTTCGCCCGGCGCCGTGCGCGACCTGGTCCAGCTCCTCCACGACCCCGATGCCAAGGTGCGGTGGGCGGCGGCGCATGGCCTCGGCCGGCTCGGCCACCCCAGCGCGGTGCCGGCGCTGCTCAACTCCATCGACGGAAAGCTGGCCGTTCCCGTCGACGTCGTGGCCAGCGCGGTGGCCGAGATCCGGGAGTGCCCGGTGCCGCTGCTGCGGGAGGGACTGGCCAGCCCCTCGGTGCCGAGGCGGGCTCTGACCGTCGAGCTGCTGGGCCGGTTCCAGGCCCTCGTCGCCGCCGACGAGGTGATCGACTTGCTCCACAGCGACCCCTCCGTGGAGGTACGCGCCCGCGCCGCTCGTTCGCTCGGCCGCATGGGCTCGCCGCGCGCGGTCCAGCCCCTGCTGGGCTGTGTCGAGGACGGCCCCGTGGCCACCCGCGCCCAGGCCATCTGGGCGCTGGGAGAGATGGGCGCCCTCGATGCCATCCCCGCCCTGCGGACCACCCTCCTCGGGTCCTCCCACCACCTCGGCGAGCTGGCCGCCGACGCCCTGGCGGCCATGGGCCCTGCGGGACTCCGGGTCCTCGGCGAGATCGCGGGCGGAAGCGGCAGCGCCGCCCCCGTCGCGGCACGCACCCTTGCCGCCCACCGCAGCCTGCAGATCGCGAAAGCCTGACTCAGCCCCGGGCGGCCTGGTCCTGCCGAGCGGTGACCACGACGGCCTCGAGCTTGGAGTGCACGTCCAGCTTGTGCAGGATGCGCTGCACGTGGTTGCGGACGGTGTTGGCCGTGACCCCGAGACGCTTGGCGATGGCCGGGTTCGAGAGCCCCTCCCGGAGGCACTCCAGGACGTCTCGCTCCCGTGACGTGAGGGTTCCCGTGGGTGCGGGGGGTGGCTCGGCCCGAACCTGGGAGAGCACCCGCCGGTCGACGGTCACCACACCGATGCCGATGATCTCGTCGCCGCTGCGGACGGGGTAGTACGTGGCGACCACCTCGCGGGGGCGCGGCAGGTCCGATCCCTGGGGCAAGGGCACGTGCAGGACCTCGTCGCCGGCCGCCAGGACCTGGCGACAGGCGGGCTCGTCCACCGGCTGCGGGCCCGTGGCCGCCAGCTCGGGGTTGGCGAGCATGAGACCGAAGTCGTGGCGATCGACCAACCCCAACCCCACCGGAGCGGCGGCGTGAAGGGCGGCCAGGAGGGTCAGTTCCTGCTCGGAGCTCCGCAGCGCGTCCGCCATGCCGGCCTCCGCCTGCTTTCGCTCGTCGATGTCGGTGGCGGTGCCGATCCACATGATGACCCGGCCTTCGGCGTCGCGCACGGGGAGGACCCGGGTCAGGTGCCAGCGAAACCCACCTTCCCGGCGGCGGATGCGGTACTCCAGCGAGTAGCCGGTCGCGGTCCCGATGGCCTGGTGCCAGGCGGCAGCCGCCTGGGCGGAGTCGTCGGGATGCAGGACGGAGAGCCAATCCCGGTCGTAGCCGGCGTCGGGTGGCCAGCCGGTGTACTCGTTCCCGAAGCGGTTGACGAACTGGATCTGCCCGTCCGGCGACGCCGTCCACAGGATGTGGGGGATCGACCCGGCGATGAGGGACCAGTCGGGAGCGTGGTCGTCCACCGACGCCGCCCTCGGTGCTGGGCCGGCGGTGCTTGCGGTGACGTTCTGCGACATCAGCATCACCCCCGCGGCGAGCACGCCCCGCCGACGTCTCCTGGCTCGGAGGAACGCCTCCAGACTACTACGGGGGGATCGTCCGAATCGACCGGTATGACCGAGCCTCGGCGGGCGCGGGCGCAACCCCGCAGACAAGCGCGGGGCTGCGCGGCGCGTACCGCAGGACTTAGGGGCGAGCGGTGCCGGCGTTCGGTCGGTCGGCGGCCGGCGCGGTCGGGGTCGTGCCCCGGTTGCCGTCCGGCGACGCCGTGGCCGGCGGGCCGGAGGGCGGGGGAGCGTTCGTCGAACCCCTGCCGGCGGCGGGCCTGGTGTCGGCCGTCTCCTGGCCGTTGCCCTTGGAGCCGGGTGTGGCGGGCGGGTCCTCACTGCCGGGCACGGAGGTGGGGACGTGCCCGGCGGCCGGAGTCTGGTTGGCCCGGTCCAGGCCGGTGGCACCGGTGTCCGGCCCCACCCGGACGCCATTGCCCGGAGTGCCGCCGGTGGGAAGCGGGCCGGTGGTGGCCGAGCCGGGCGTCGTCTTGGCCGCGTCGCTGACGGCTCGGCCGTCGACGCCGGCGCCACCGTCGCCGACGCCGGTGGCGTCGGTGCTGACGGTGCGGCCCTTCTCGGCCTTGTCGCTCGCCTTGTCCGGGAAGTTGAACGGGGTGGCCGCGCCCACCACCTTGGCGACGGCGTGCTGGGCAGGGTCCGGAAGTACCCCGGCCGCCCCGGCCGCGGTCGTGCTGGCGGCGGCCAGGCTCAACCCCATCCCGGCTTTGGCCAGGAGGCCGAGGCCGGCGACGCGGGCGACAGCCCCCCGGAGAATCGGACGTACGACGGCTCGCTCGGTGCTCGGCGCCGGCGGCAGGGCGGCCGGCGCGGGGCCCGTGGCGGCGGGCGCAGCGCTGGCCGGCGCCATTGCCGAGCCAGTCCCGTTCGCCGGGGTGAAACCTTCCTTGAGAAGCAGAGCCAGCGCTGGCCGGACGACCGGCGCCGGCTCCTGAGAGGCCTTTTCGAGTTCCTCGACGAAGGGCAGCAGCCAGTCGAGACCGGACTGAGCGGAGGGAGCTCCGTTCAGGAGGGCCTCGAGGGCACGATCGTCGAGGGGGCGAACAGGCATCTCGTCCCTGTCACCGTCGGAACGCCTCATAGGGATACGGGGTCGCGTTCGAGGACTTTGCGCAGGTTGGCCAGGCCCCGTCGCTGCAGGGCCTTCACCGCCCCTTCGGACTTCCCGAGGGAATCGGCGACGGCTTCGATGGTCATGCCGGCCATGAGGCGCAGGAGCAGCACGTCACGCTGGTCCGGGACCAGCTCCTCGCAGAGGGCCTGCACCCGCCGGCTGCTCAGGCGCTCCAGGGCGTCCTGCTCGGCGTCGCCGCCGGGATGCTCGGCAGGAGCGTCACCGGGGTCCGGGGCCAGTTGCGGGCGCCGGCTGACCCGTCGCCTGTCGTCGATGAGGCGGGAGTGGGCGATGGTGAAGACCCACGACCGGAACTTCTCCTCGTCCCCGGTGAAGGCCCCGATCCGCTGGAAGACCCCCAGGAACACCTCGTTGGTCAGGTCCTCCGGGTCGGCCGCCCCCTGGACCCGGAGGTAGCCGAGGACGACCGGGGACAGCACCTGGTACAGCCGCTCCAGTGCCCAGGACGCCCCCGACTGAGCGGCGAGGAGCACCGAGTCGAAGTCGGGCCCGATCCGGGCGCGACTCGTCGAGCGGTCCGACCTCACCCGTGCATTCTCGACCCGCGCCGTCACGTGCTTGAGTGACCGTCGGAGCGGGCCAGAGGGGTACGGGTGCACCGCGGCCCCGGGCGGCGTTTCAAAAGCCATGGAAGACGTGACACCATGGCGGGCCGCCACTTCCCCGCGTGGAGGATTTTCCGCATGCGCGCACGTCTCTTCCCAACTTCCTCCGCGTTCACCCGGAGGGTGCTCTCGAGGATGGCCACCGCCGTTGTGGTCGCCACCCTCCTGGCCACCGGCACCGTTGCCCTTCCCGCCGGCAGCGACGTGCGGGCCGAGGTCGCGGACAAGGTGCAGACCCTGGTCGCCGGCCGGGCCGAGGTGGGCTGGCAGCGGACCGCCCGGACCGGTCACCCGGCCCAGCTGGTCGGCTTCGAGTGGCAGGGGGCAGAGCCCGCCGCCGTGGAGGTGCGGGCGCGGGGGCCGGAGGGCTGGTCGGATTGGCAGCTCCTCGAGGGCGACCCCGTCGAGGGCCCCGACCGCGACTCCCACGAATGGCGCGACCGCACCACCGCCGGCCCCGTCTGGGTGGGCCATGCCGTCGAGGAAGTGGACGTCCGGGTGGTGGAGGGCGCGCCTCGCGGCCTGAAGCTCCACGCCCTGCGCTCGGAGGAACCGCCCGACCGCGGCGGCCTGAGCCGCACCCGGCCGGCCGGCGCCGCCGTCGCCCAGCCGAACATCGTGACCCGGTCGGCCTGGGGGGCGGACGAGTCGTACCGGACCAAGAACGCCGGCTGCGCCCAACCGCTCTACGCGCCCAACGTCCGCTTCGGCGTCGTCCACCACACCGCCGGCACCAACACCTACAACGCGTCCGACTCGCCCTCGATCGTCCGGGCCATCTACCACTTCCACACCCACACCAACCAGTGGTGCGACATCGGGTACAACTTCCTCGTCGACAAGTTCGGCACCGTCTTCGAGGGCCGCTTCGGCGGCGTCACCAGCGCCGTCGTCGGCGCCCACGCCGAGGGCTTCAACACCGGCAGCACCGGCGTGTCGGTCATGGGCAACTTCACCAGCGTCCCGCTGCCCTCCCCGGCCTACACCGCGGTGCGCAACCTGCTGGCCTGGAAGCTGGCCCTCCACGGTGTCGACCCCCACGGCACGATCACCGCCGGCGGCGTCCCGATCCGGACCATCGTCGGCCACCGCGACCTGAACCCCACCGCCTGCCCGGGGGAGACGGTGGCGCCCCTGCTGCCCCAGCTCCGCACCGACGTGGGCACCACCATGGGCGTGACCAACGGGTCGACCTACCACCCGCTCACGCCGGCCCGGGTGCTCGACACCCGCGCCGGCGTGGGGGCGCCGGCGGCACGGCTCTTCGCCAAGGGCAGCATCGACCTGAAGGTCGTGGGCGTGGGCGGGGTGCCGGCCACCGGCGTGACATCGGTGGTGCTGAACGTGACCGCCACCAACGCCAGCGGTCCCCAGAGCTTCCTCACCGTCTGGCCCAAGGGGACGACTCGGCCGCTGGCTTCCAACCTGAACTTCGGCGCCGGCGTGTCGGTGCCCAACCTGGTGACCGTGAAGGTGGGAGACGGCGGCGGCGTCTCCATCTTCAACGACGCCGGCACGGTCGACGTCGTGGCCGACGTCCAGGGCTGGTACTCCAACGCCGTCGACGCGGTGGGCTCCTCCTTCGTGCCCGTCAACCCGGCCCGGGTGCTCGACACCCGCCTCGGCGTCGGCACCGGGGGCACCGCCGGGCCGGTACCCGCCGGCACCCTGATCCAGCTCCAGGTCGCCGGCGCCGGCGGGGTGCCGGAATCGGGAGCCCGGGCCGTGGTCCTCAACATGACCGTGGACCGGGCCAGCGGACCGGAGAGCTACCTCACCGTCTGGCCCTCGGCGACCCCCCGCCCCGTCGCCTCCAACCTCAACTTCACCAGGGGCCCGGCGACGACCAACGTCGTCGTGGCCCAGCTGGGGCCCGACGGCAAGGTGAACATCTACAACAACCTGGGATCGACGGACGTGATCGCCGACGTGGCGGGGTGGTTCGCGGCGCCCGCCACCCCGCCGCCGGGGTCCCGGTACTTCGGGCTGACGCCGACCCGGGTCCTCGACACCCGCACCGGCGGCGGCCGCGTCGGCCCGGGCGCCACCATCGACCTCACCGTGGCGGGCGTCGCCGGCGTGCCGGCCAACGCCACGTCGGTCGTGCTCAACGTCACCGTCGCCGAGCCCACCGGTCCTGAGAGCTACCTCACCCTGTTCCCGAACGGGACAGGCCGGCCGCTGGCATCGAACCTCAACTTCGTGGCCGGCCAGACCGTGCCCAACCTCGTCGTGGTGAGGGTGCAGAACGGCAAGGTGTCGATCTACAACAACCTGGGGTCGACCCACGTCATCGCCGACGTGCAGGGCTGGTTCGGCGCCGGCGGATGACCAGCTCCGCAGTTCGTCGGCCCACAGCACCATGCTCGCCAGCCCCGTGCACAGCACCCACTCGCCGGCGCTGAGGGGCCCACCTGCGCCAGCCGGGCCGCGGCTTCGGTGCCGCTGAGCCCGGTCGAGGGATCGGTCCCGAGCCGGCCTGCCACCTCGGCCGCCTCGACCAGCCAGGGTTCGGCCGGCTGTGCGCTCGACACCGGCGACTACCGGTGGCTGGGGATGATCACCACCGGGCAGGTGGCGTGGTGGGCCACCTGCTGGCTGACCGAGCCGAGCAGCAGGCCGGTGAAGCCGCCCAGGCCCCGCGACCCCACGACGATCATGGCGGCCTCCTTGGCCGCATCGAGCAGGGCCCGGGCCGGGGCGCCGGCCACGACGTGGCTCTCGACGGCCTGGGCGAGCCCCGTGGTGTCGACGGTGGACAGGACGTCGGCGACGATCCGCTCCGCGGTCTCCTCGAAGATCTCGGGCTCCACGCCACCGACGGCGAGGGCGGACCCCACGGCGACCGCCGCCGGCTCCACCCATGCGTGGACGACCACCACGTGGGCGTCGCGGAGCCTGGCCTCGGCGACCGCCCACTCCAGTGCCCGGCGGGCCCCCTGGCTGCCATCGACGCCCACCACGATTCGCTGCATCGGTGCTCTCCCCTGGTCAGTGCGGCCCGGTCGACTGTCTATCGTCTGTGGATGCCGACAGCGTTCCAGGGAGCGATCTTCGACGTCGACGGGGTGCTGGTGGACACACCGCACGAGCGGGCCTGGCGGGAAACGCTCCGGGAGCTGATGGAGTCCGGCTGGGCCGGCATCCGGCACCGGACCACATGGTCGCCGGAGGCCTTCACGCCCCAGGTGTACCAGTCGCTGGTGTCGGGCAAGCCCCGCATGAGCGGAGCCCGAGCGGCCCTGGAGCACTTCGGGGTGCCCGATGCCAGCGAGCGCACCATCGAGTACGCCGACCGCAAGCAGGGCATGGTGGTGCGCCTCATCGAGGCCGGCGAGTTCACCGCCTACGCCGACGCCCTGCGCTTCATCATCGCCGTGAAGGACGCCGGCCTGGGGGTGGCGGCGGCCTCGTCGTCGAAGAACGCCGGGTTGTTCCTGCGCACCATCCGGCTCGACACCTTCGCCTCCGAGCAGGGGATCTCCTCGACATCGGTGGGGCCGGGCTGCACGCTGCTGGACATCTTCGACGCCGACGTGTCCGGGCGGGACTTCGAGCACGGCAAGCCCCACCCGGAGATGTTCCTCACCGCGGCGGCGGAGCTGGGGGTGGCGCCGGCGGCGGCCGTGGTCCTCGAGGACGCCACCGCCGGCGTCCAGGCGGCCAAGGCGGGCGACATGGCGGCCATCGGGATCGCCCGGTTCGACGACGCCGACCTGCTGGAGGCCGCCGGCGCCGACATCGTGGTCGAGACCCTCGACGAGGTCGATCTGGGGGCACTGGCCGGGGGCAAGCTGGTCAAGAGGGCCTCGTAAGACCGCTCGGGACTGGCAGGATGGCCGGGATGCGGACGAACGAAGCCTGGCAGCGGACGTCCGACGTCGACCCCGTTCCCCGCGATCCCGTCGGTGAGGCGGTGGCCGAGGCGCTCGCCGACGTGCTGGCCGGCGCCACCGTCGAGCTGTCCTATACGCCCGACTCGGCGCCGGCGCCCGCCCCCACCGCCGAGCCCGGCATGGCCATGGCGACCGGGCCCGGCCCGCCCGGCTGGCAGACGACCGTCATCGTGCGCCTCCACGAACGGGTCGCCCGTCTCCTCGACTCCGACCACCCCACCTCGCTGGCCGAGCTCCTCACCGGCCTGCCGTCGGCCGGCGTGTCCGCCGCCGCCCGGTACCGCCACCACGTCGAGAGCAGCGCGGTGCCGCTCAACGCCCCGCTGCGCCGGGCCCTGCGCGACACCGTCGCCGCCGAGCTCCTCGCCGGCCACCTTTCCTCCCGGGTCGGCAAGCCGGTGCCCACCGAGCTCATCGACGAGACCATCCAGTTCCTCATCGAGCTGAGCGGCGCCCGGGTCGAGTCCCACGAGCTGACGCACGGCGTGATCGTGGCCGATGTCCTGGTCGACCAGCCCCGGCTCGAGTTCCACTACCCCCAGGACATCCGGGCGGCCAAGCGGGCGCCGCTGCTGTTCGACGGCCAGCGGGCCGTCCTCGTCGTCGACCTCGAGGGCCGGGCCCGCACCGAGCTCCAGCGCCACCGCTTCCAGCGCCTGGCACCCGGCGCCCGTCTCGAGGAGGCGGGCAACGACGACTCCCTGGAGAGCGGCTCGCTGGTGGCCGAGGCCACCGCCGCCCTGGGCGGGATCGGTTTCTACGTCCGCGCCGACCGCAGCATCTGGACCTTCGCCGACGGCGTGCCCCTCCTCGTCCGCAGCGGCGAGCACTGGACCGCCTTCCCGCTGGAGCTGGCGGCGTCGATCGAGAACATGATCGGCGAGGGCCCCGCCGCCGCCCTGCTGGCCCGGGCCGCGTTCATGATCTCGGCCCAGCCCTGGGGCGCCATCATGGCGGTGGTCGACGACCCCGCGGCCCTCGACGGGACGGTATCGCCCAAGGACCGCTACGACCTGCGCAACGACATCGACCCCACCGCCATGCGGCCCGAGACCCGCCTCCACCACCTGATCGACGCCGAGGATCTCGACGAGCACACCCTCGTCCGCCTGGCCACCCTCGACGGCGCCACCGTCCTCGACCAGAAGGGTTCGCTGATCGCCTACGGGGCCATCGTCACCAGCACCGACAGCCAGCACGAGGGCGCCCGCACGGCGGCGGCGAGGACGCTCTCAGAGACGGCGCTGGTCGTCCTCAAGGTCTCGGTCGACGGTGACATCACCATCTTCCGGAAGGGCCGGACTCTCACCACCCTCCTCGGCCGGGCGCACGACGCCGGCGTATGAAGGGGCGGTGCGGGACTGGAGGGCGTGCTCGAGCTCCTCGCGCAGGGGATCGGGCACGTCGGTCGAGATGAGCTCGCCGCCGTAGCGGCCGAGCTCCTTGAGCAGCTGGGCCCTGTTCTCGACGGTCACCAGGAGGAGCAGGGCCGACCGCCCAGCCTCCAGCCAGTCCGACATCTGGCGTACCCAGTCGTCGGCCAGGCCCTTGTCGACCAGCTTCCCGTAGAGGGCGCCGGCCGCCGCCCCACCGACGATGGCCAGCGGGCCGACGAACAGCCCCGCCAGCAGCCCCCACCAGGTGCCCATCAGCGCCCCCTTGCCGGGGGTCACGTCGACCGTCTCGACGGTGCGAGCCCGGCCGTTCTCGTCCTTGGTCACGATCACCGCGTCGCCGATCCGTACCGCCCCCTCCTGCTGCAGGTGCATCAGGTTGACGAGCACCTCCGTGGCCCGGTTGGGCTTGTCGAAGGCGATGCAGACGAGATGCTCGTGGCTGCCACCGGCGGCGCCGCTCGGGCTTGAGTTGTCGAGATCCGTCATGGTCATCCCTTCCCACGGGTCACGCCCGGTCGACGCACCGTGCATCGTCGCGCGCGACAGCGTGCCCGGATGCAGGCGGCGTCGAATCATGCCGCCATCTCGGCGCGCCCAGGCGCTTGGTCGCCTGGCGGCCGGCTCCGGCCACCACCCGCACCGGCGTTGCACCGTGCAGGCCTCGGGTCTCGACGACCGAGCCAGCTCGGGCCAGCGCGCCTCAGCAGGCGGGCGCCGGGGCCTTGCTGGTCGGCGGCGTGGCGCCGGGCGCCGCCGGCGCGGCGGCGGTCGGCGCCACGGTGGTGCCCGAGGCCTTCAGGCCGTTGTAGTCCAGGCCCAGCACCAGGGTGACGTCGGAGCCGGTGCCGGCGAGGGCCTTGTCCTCCTCGAGGGCGGCGCCGGCGACGAGCGTGCTGCGCAGCAGGGAGCCCTTGGCCTGCTGCCCCGGGGCGTACTTCACGATCGTCTGGTGGTAGTCGTACGAGTAGGCATCGCCTGTGCCGGCCACGCGGAAGCCGGCCTGGCCCAACGCGGTGGCGGCGAGGGAGGCGCCGCCGGTGATCCCGTTGCCGTTCAGCACCGTCACGGCCACGTCGGGGGGCTTCACCGAGGGCGGGGGTGGAGGCGCGACGATCCCGTTCAGGCGGTCGATGTACTCCCTGGCCCGGGCCGTGTCCATGAGCTGTACGGCGGCGTCGCCGGCGAAGGCGTCGTAGGTGGGCAGGGTCAGCATGTCGACGGTGTCGGGGTCGATGGAGCGGAACCGGCGGGCGAGATTGGTGATGTCCTTGGTCGACATCGCCTGGTCGACCCGGACGTTGGACACACCGATGCTGATCAGGCGGTTGAGGGTGAGCGGGTTCCCCAGGCCCGACGAGACGGCCTTCTTCATGACCCGGCGGATGAAGTCCTGCTGGCGGGCGATGCGGTCGATGTCGGAGTTCGACCCCAGTACCCACCTTCCTCGCTCGTAGGTCTCGTAGTAGCGGCTGCGAACGAAGGCCAGGGCCTGGTAGCCGTCGACCGCGTTGCAGCCCGCCAGTGGTAGGTCGAGGCCGGTCATCTCGTCCCGGGCCGGGTAGTCGGTGTACACCTTGACGCCGCCGATGGTGTCGACGATGCGCTCGAAGCCGGTGAAATCGACCTCGACGTAGTGGTTGATCTCGATCCCCAGCGCCTCTTTGATGGTGCGGATCAGCAGCTGCGGGCCGCCGATGGAGAAGGCGGAGTTGACCTTGTCCTTGCCGTTCCCCGGGATGGCCACGTACAGGTCCCGCGGGACCGACATGATCGCCGCCTTCTGCTGGTTGGGATCGACGTGGAGGATCATGATCGTGTCGCTGCGCTGGCCGGTGGTCCCTTCGTCGCCCTTGCCGGTGGCGTCGGCGATGTAGCCGGTGGTGTTCTCCCGGCTGTCGGAGCCGACCAAGAGGACGTTCATCACCTTGCCCGGGTCGTCGTCGGCCAGGCCGGGGATGTTGAGCCGGGTCAGGCGGCCGAGCTGGTGGCGGAAGTAGAAGTAGCTGCTGCCGACCAGGAGGACGCACAGCGCGAGGAAGACGACGAGTCCCGTGCGCAACCGGCCACGCCAGGGGCTCTGGCGAAATCCGGCGCGCGGCAATCCGGCCGGCTGAGCCACGCAGCAAGCGTAGCGGGCGCCACCGTTTTCGAGGTGGCATGCCGGCCTGGGAGCGTCGATTCGGGGGCGAGGGGCGGTACCATCGGCTCAGGAGGTGACGGAGGACCCGTGGGCGAGGAGGCCGGCGAGGGGGGCCGCGACACCGACGGGCCGCTGGCCCCTGTCCTCGATCGGCTGGCGGCGGAGGGTGACCGCCACGACCTCCTGGAGGCGTTCGGCCGGGCCGTGCTGCGCCGGGCCCCCCCGGCCCAGCTGGCCGAGGCCGACCACGACGCCCTGGCGGCGGCGGTGGCCGACAGCTTCACCTTCGTCGACACCCGGGCGCCGGCTTCGATCCGGGTGCGGGTCTACGACCCCGAGGTCGCCCTGGACGGTGGGCGCCCCGCCGGCTCGGTGGTCGAGGTCAGCTGTGAGGACCGCCAGTTCATCGTCTCCAGCGTCACCGAGGAGCTGAAGAAGCTCGGTCACAAGGTGGTGCGGGAGCTCCACCCCGTCTTCGGGTGCGAGCGCGACGCAGCCGGCAGGGTCGTCGCCATCCTGCCGGCCCGGCCCGCGGCCCGGCGGGAGTCGTTCCTGCAGGTGGAGATCGGGGCCCGGGTGCCGCCGGCCGCCGCCGCCGGGCTGGTGACCGCAGTGGAGACGGTGCTGGCCGACGTGTTCGCCGCCACCGCCGACTATGCGGCCATGCGGGCCGAGGTGGAGCGGGCAGCGGCCGGGGCCCGGTCCGCCGGCGGGCGGTTCCCCGCCGAGGAGGCCGAGGAGGCCGCCGAGCTGCTCGAGTGGCTCCTCGACGGCAACTTCGTGCTCGCCGGGTGCTGCCGGTTCCTCGGCTCCGGGGAGCAGGTGGCCGGCGCCTTCGGCGTGCTGGCCCGGCCCGAGGCACCGCTGCGGCGCCAGGCGCCGAGACCGGCGGCGGACCAGCTGTTGCGGATCGTGCGTACGACGGAGGTCAGCACCGTCCACCGCCAGGTGCCCATGCACCGCATAGACGTGGTCCAGTCCTGGTCCCCGGGCCCCGAGGCCGTGCCGCTCACGGTGTTCAGGGTGGTGGGGGTCTTCACGGCCAAGGCCAACGCCGAGCCGGCGGCCCAGACGCCTGTGCTGCGCTACAAGTTGCGCCGGGTCCTGGAGCTTGAGGACGTGGTCGAGCGCAGCCAGGACGAGGCCGCCCTGGTGTCCCTCTTCCAGGTCCTGCCCAAGGACCAGCTGTTCCAGGCCGACGTGGCCTCCCTGCGGACCATCCTGGTCGAGCTGCTATCGGCCCAGAACGAGCACGACGTCCGGGTGCTCGTGCGGGCCGACGCCGAGAACCACACCGTCTCGGCGGTGGTGTCGGTGCCGGCCGAGCTGTACAACGCCGGCCTGCGCCACCGGCTCGAGCGGTTCCTGCTGACCCAGCTCGACGGGTCACGGATCGACGCCGACGCCGCGCTGGGCGACCGTCCCGACGCCGTCCTGCGCCTGGTGGTGCACCTGCCCGGTCCGGTGCCGGCTGAGCCGCTGGACTCCCTGGAGCGGGAACTGCGCCTGCTCTGCCGGACGTGGGACCAGCGGCTGGGCGAGGCGCTGGAGGCATCGGCGGGGGAGGCGGCCGGCCAGCGGCTGGCCCGGACCTGGGCCGACTGGTTCCCGCACGGCTACCGCGACGTCGTGCCCGTCGAGCGGGCGGTCGACGACGTGCTGGAGCTCGACGCCCTGTTCACCGGCGAGGAGCCGATCCGCATCGTGCTGGCGCCGGGGGCCGGGAGCGGGCCACCGGCCCGCCTCAAGGTGTTCACGAGCGGTGAGGGTGTCGAGCTGTCGGGGTTCCTCCCCATCCTGGAAAGCCTGGGCCTGTGGGCGGTGGAGGACCAGCCCTACATCCTGGGCGGCGAGGAGGCTCGGGCCCACCTGCACGACTTCGGGGTGAGCGACCCGGGCGGCACCCTCGACGTGGCGCGCGACGGAGACCGGCTGGCCGAGGCGGCGCTGGCCCTGTGGCACGGCCGGGCCGAGGTCGACTCCCTGAACCGGCTGGTGCTGCGCTCCGAGCTGAGTTGGGACGATGTCGCCGTCCTGCGGGCCTACCGCCGCTACCGCAGCCAGGTCGGCACCACGTTCACGACCAGCTACGTCGACCAGGTGCTCGTCGAGCACGCCCCGATCTCGGCGGCCATGGTCGACCTGTTCGCCGCCCTCTTCGACCCGGAGCGGGCGGCGCCGGCCGAGCTCGTGGCCGAGCTGCGCCGGCGGTGCGTGGATGCGTGCGACGCCGTCGCCCGGCTGGATCACGACCGCATCCTGCGAGGGTTCCTGGCCCTCATCGACGCCACGCTGCGCACCAACCGGTACGTGCGGGTGGGGGACCACCTGGCGCTCAAGTTCGACAGCGCCGCGGTGCCGGGCGCCCCGCGGCCGGTGCCGCACCGGGAGATCTTCGTGCACGGGCCGGCGGTGGAGGGAGTCCACCTGCGCTGGGGTCCGGTGGCGCGCGGTGGCATCCGCTGGAGCGACCGGGTCGACGACTACCGCAGCGAGGTGCTGGACCTGATGCGGGCCCAGGTGCTCAAGAACGCGGTCATCGTGCCGACCGGCGCCAAGGGTGGCTTCGTCGTCAAGCAGCCGGCCTTCGGCGCCGGCCGCACCACGCCCTCGGACCCGGCCCAGGCCTACGCCGTCTTCGTCGCCAGCCTCTTGGAGCTCACCGACAACGTCGTCGGCCAGGAGGTGGTCGCCGTGCCCCGCCGGCGGGACGGCGACGACACCTACCTGGTGGTGGCCGCCGACAAGGGCACGGCCACCTTCTCTGATCTGGCCAACACGGTGAGCATCGGCCGGCGGTTCTGGCTGGGCGACGCCTTCGCCTCCGGCGGCTCGCACGGCTACGACCACAAGGGACTGGGCATCACCGCCCGCGGCGCGTGGGTCGCCGTGCGCCACCATTTCGCCGAGCTGGAGATCGACGTGCAGTCCGAGACGGTGACCGTGGTGGGCATCGGCGACATGTCCGGCGACGTGTTCGGCAACGCCATGCTGCGCTCCGACCACCTCAAGCTGGTGGCCGCCTTCGATCACCGGGACATCTTCATCGACCCCGACCCCGACCCTGCGGCGTCCTATGCCGAGCGGGCCCGCTTGTTCGCCCTGCCCCGCTCGTCGTGGCAGGACTACGACCGGTCGGTGCTGAGCGCCGGCGGCGGCGTGTGGTCACGGCTCGAGAAGCGCATCCCGCTGGGCGATGAGGCCCGGGCCGTGCTTCGCGTCGACGCCTCGGAGCTGAGCGCGCCCGAGCTGATCCGGGCCATCCTCCAGGCGCCGGTCGGACTCCTGTTCACCGGCGGGATCGGCACGTTCGTCCGGGCCAGCACCGAGCCGGACGCCGGCATCGACGACCGGGCCAACGCAGAGATCCGGGTCGAGGGATCGTCGATCCGCGCCCGGGTGGTGGGGGAGGGGGCCAACCTGGGCTTCACCCAGCGGGCCCGCATCGAATACGCCCGCCGGGGCGGTCGCGTCAACACCGACGCCATCGACAACGCTGCCGGCGTCGACATCTCCGACCACGAGGTCAACCTGAAGATCCTCCTGCGGCCGGCGGTGGAGGGGGGCGAGATCACCGTCGAGGAGCGTGACCGGCTGTTGCGCGAGGTGACCGGCGACGTCGTGCAGTCGGTCCTTGCCGACTGCTCACTCCAGAGCCTCGCTCTGGCCCGGGCCGTCGCCGCCAGCCCGACGGCCATGGAGGCCACCGAGGCCCTCATGGAGGAGCTCGAAGTCGGCGGGGTGGTCGACCGGGCTGTGGAGGCGCTTCCCACCCGGGAGGAGATGAGGGCCCGTGAGGAGGCCGGCGCCGGCCTGACCCGCCCCGAGCTCGCCGTCCTCCTCGCCGGCGCCAAGCGCAACCTGGCCACCCTCCTGCTGGCCTCGGCGGTGCCCGACCAGCCGGCGCTGCGGGAGACCATGGCCGGCTACTTCCCGCCGCTGATGGTGGAGCGGTTCGGCCCCCATCTCGACGACCACCGGCTGCGGCGCGAGCTGGTGGCGGCGGTGTTGGCCAACGACGTGGTCAACCGGATGGGCGCCACGTTCGTCACCCGCCTGGTCGCCGACACCGGCGCCACGCCGCCGGCGGTGGCCGCCGCCTACTGGATCGCCCGCACCGTCGTGGGCGCGACCGAGCGGTGGGCGGAGCTCGAAGCCGACGACGAGGGCCTCCCGGCGACGGCGAAGGTCCTGGCGGCCGGTCCGGTGCTGAGCGAGGTGCTCGAGGCGTTGACACGCGACTACCTGCGCCGGCGGGAGACCGCAGACATCGCCGCCACCGCGGCGCGCGACCGGCCGGCGATGGCCGCGCTGGCCGCGGCGGCCATCGACCTGGGCACGCCGTACCGGCGCCGCCTGCGAGCCCGCCGGGCCGAGACCCTTGCCGACCGCGGCCTCGACCCCGAGACGGCCGTGCGCTGGGCCGGCCTACCGGATCTCGAGGTAGGCCCCGACGCCGCCGAGCTGGCCCGGGCCACCGGCAGGGCCGTGCCGGCGGTGGCCGAGGCCGTCCTGCAACTGGGCGAGTCCCTGGGCATCGACCGCCTCGGCGAGCGGCTCCGCCAGGCTCGGCCCCGGGGCCGTTGGAGCTGGGCCGCCTGGCGGGGCCTGGTCGACGACCTGGACCAGTTGCGCCGGCTCGCCGCCCGCCGGGCGCTCGAGGACCACCCCGACGAGCCGGAGCCGGAGGCGGTGCTGCGGTTCCTCGTCGAGCGGGCCCACCCGGTGGGTCAGGTCACCCGCCTGCTCCGGGACATCGAGAGCGAGCCCGAGCCATCCCTCGATGCCGTAGCCGTCGCCACCCGCGCCGTCCGCAGCGTCATTTCGCCGTCGCACCCGTAGGTTGCGGACCGCCCGCTCGCCGCTACTGGCCTCGGCCGATGCCGGCGGCCTTGAGAACCCGTGGCTCGACGTTGGCGGCCCGCCAGGCTTCGTAGCCAATGCCCTTGCGCCGGCTGTAGGGGCCGGCGGCCTTGATGAAGGCGGCCTCGAGGGCGGCGACGTCGACCCCGTCGGAGGACGACGCCAGCTCCGCCTCCAGGTCCATGCGCTCCTGGGCCAGATGCAACCGTGAGAGGGCGTCGGCCGAGGCCATACGCTCCTCGATGGCGGCCAGGCGGCGCTGGATGCCTTCGGGCGTACGCTTGCGGCCCCGGCGTGGCTTATTCGCCTCGAGGGCCTCCAAGTAGCGACGTACGGCGCGCCCCTGCTCCCGGCCTTCGGCGAGAGCCTCCTTATGCGCGTCCGACATCGAACGAGGCGCCTTCCCCGCCGGTGCAGCCGTCTTCTTCGGCAAGTTACTTTCTCGCTTTCCCCGCCGACTCTGGGTGGGCATCAACGACAATACCAGTGCCCAAGAATGGACCGAGGGATCCCTATTCGGCCAATCCGGGAGGAACCGGACGGTCGCCTTCGTCCGGCTCGCAGGGCTCTGTTGCATCCTCGCCGGCCTCCTCGATCGGCTCGATGTGGACCAAGAGCCGTGCCTCCTCGCCGTCGATGCGAGTCATCAGCCGGGGCTCATTGGGGTCGTCGTCGGTCGGTTCGCTCATTTCCACAGCCCCCGCTCGGTGAAGACCTCCTTGAGGAGGGTGGGGCGGTCCGACAGGATGGCGTCCACGCCAAGGTCGAGCAGCCATTCCATCGTTTCCCGGTCGTTGATGGTCCACACGTGCACACCGACCCGGCGCCGGCGGGCCGTGGCGACGAACCGCCGGTCGACCAGCGGCAGCCGCCCCTGCCGCACCGGCACCTGGGTGCAGCCGGCGGCGGAGCGCGGCGTCGGAACGCCCAGGCTGGCCAGCCGGAGGGAGAGGATCTCGGCCCGGCCCATCCAGGTGCAGATCCGGTTCCCGGCCAAGCGGCGCAAGGCGTGGACGGTGCGGTCGGAGAACGAGCCGATGCACACCCGGTCGTGGGCGGCAGCCCGGTCGACGGCCGCGACAAGGGGCGCAGCGGCGGCCAGGTGCTTGGCGTCGATGTGCACCCGGAGGTCGGGCCACGTTCCCAGCACCTCCTCGAGGCGGGGAATGCCCTCTGCCCCGACCCGAGCCCGCCGCACGTCGGCATAGGGCAGGGCGCCGATGTCACCGGTTCGATCGGTGACCCGGTCCAGGGTGTGGTCGTGGAAGGCCAATAGGACCCCATCGGCCGTCGCGTGGACGTCGGTTTCCACGTAGCGATAACCGAGGTCAACGGCGGCAGCGAAGGCTGACATGGTGTTCTCGGGCTGCTCCGCCGCGCCGCCTCGATGGGCCACGGGAATGGGCCCGTCCCACTCCAGGAACGGCCACGCGAGGCGGCCGCCGGCGGCGGTCAAGCGGCCATGGTCGGAGGACGGATCAGCGTCTCACCGCGGTTCGGGAGGAGTCGAAAGAAGAGCAAGCGGGCGTGGGCAGTGTCAAATGGGGCGGGCGCTGCCGGCCCCGGCAGCAACGCTAACGGACTTGGGTGACTCCGAGGAGACCAGGCGCATGTCCGGCCCAAGACGAGGACTTCAGCGGCTCGCCGACGCGCTGGCGCTTCGGCTGAACCGCCACACCCGCCGCCGGGAGCCGGGGCTCGGACCGTAGGCGGGAGAGAGAAGAGTGGCGCCCCGACCGCCTGACGGCGGACCAGGCGGGCGAGGGCGCCACGGACACTGTGGCATGGCGGCTCGGTAAATGCAAGCCACATCTATGAGAAACTCTCCCTCTACGCGGACTGGGGTGTCCGGCCGGCCCGCTGGGGGCGGCGGAGCCGGGCCCGCTCGGCGGCGGGCAGGACCACCTTGCGCAGGCGGACGTGGTGAGGGGTGACCTCGACGCACTCGTCCTCGGCGATGAACTCGAGCGCCTGCTCCAGCGAGAGGGTACGGGGCGGCGGCAGCCGAACCAGCTCCTCGGCGGTAGACGAGCGGACGTTGGTCAGCTTCTTCTCCTTGCAGGCGTTGACGTCCATCTCGTCGGCTCGGGAGTTCTCGCCCACGATCATGCCCTCGTAGATCTCCACGCCCGGCCCGACCAGGAGGTCGCCGCGGTCCTGGAGGTTCATGAGGGCGTAGGTGTTGGTGACGCCCCGGCGGTCGGCCACGATGCTGCCGCTGTTGCGGGTGCGCAGGTCGCCGAACCAAGGCTCGTAGCCCTCGAAGACGTGGTGGAGGATGCCGGTGCCCCGGGTCTCGGTCATGAACTCGGTGCGGAAGCCGATGAGGCCCCGAGCGGGGACCAGGTACTCGATACGGATCCAACCGGTGCCGTGGTTCACCATCTGCTGCAGGCGCCCCTTGCGGGTGGCCAGCAGGCGGGTGACCACGCCCAGGTGCTCCTCGGGCACGTCGACCGACAGCCGGTCGACCGGCTCGTGCACCTTGCCGTCGATCTCCCTGGTGACGACCTGGGGCTTGCCGACGGTGAGCTCGAAGCCCTCGCGGCGCATCATCTCGACCAGGATGGCCAGCTGGAGCTCGCCCCGGCCCTGGACCTCCCAGGTGTCGGGCCGCTCGGTGGGAAACACCCGCAGCGACACATTGCCGACCAGCTCGGTGTCGAGGCGGGTCTTGACCTGGCGAGCCGTCATCTTGGAGCCGTCCTGGCCGGCGAGTGGCGAGGTGTTGATGCCGATGGTGACGGCGATGCTCGGCTCGTCGATGAGCATGACGGGCAGCGGTCGGGGGTCCTCGGCGTCGGCGAGGGTCTCGCCGATGGTCACGTCGGGAAGCCCGGCGAGGGCGATGATCTCGCCGGGACCGGCCTCGGTGGCGTCGATCCGCTCCAGCCCCTCGGTGACGTACAGCTCGACGATCTTGACCTTCTCGATCGTGCCGTCGCGCCGGCACCAGGCCACGGTCTGGCTCTTTCGGATCGTGCCCTCCCGGACCCGGCAGATGGCGAGCCGGCCCACGTAGGGGGACCGGTCGAGGTTGGTGACCAGCGCCTGCAGAGGGTGGCCGGTCTCGTCCTCGTCGTAGACCGGAGCGGGGATGCGCTCGATCAGCAGCTCGAACAGGGGCTGGAGGCTGGTGCCCGTCGCCCCCTGCTCCATGGTGGCCCAGCCGGCCTTGGCGTTGGCGTAGACGATCGGGAACTCGATCTGCTCGAAGCTGGCGTCGAGGTCGAGGAACAGCTCATAGACCTCGTCGACGACCTCCTTGATGCGGGCGTCGGGCCGGTCGACCTTGTTGATGACCAGGATCACCGGCAGGTCCGCCTCCAGCGCCTTGCGGAGCACGAAGCGGGTCTGGGGCTGGGGGCCCTCGGCGGAGTCGACCAGGAGGAGGACGCCGTCCACCATGGTCAGCGCCCGCTCCACCTCGCCGCCGAAGTCGGCGTGGCCCGGGGTGTCGACGATGTTCAGCTTCACGTCACCGAAGCGCACCGAGGTGTTCTTGGCCAGGATGGTGATGCCCTTCTCCCGCTCCAGGTCCATCGAGTCCATGACCCGCTCGCCGACGTCCTGGTTGTCACGGAAGATGCCCGACTGCCACAGCATGGCGTCGACGAGGGTGGTCTTCCCGTGGTCCACGTGGGCGACGATGGCGAGGTTGCGCAGGTCTTGGCGCGCGGGCATGGAGGGCCTTTCGGTAGGGCTGCCGCGGCGAATGAGCCGCCAGGCCCTCCCATTCTACGTGGCCGCCGGTCGGGAGCGGCACATCGACGTGCCTACGCTCTACGCATGCAGCTGGCGATGATCGGCCTGGGTCGGATGGGGGCGAACATGGTCCGCCGCCTGATGCGGGGCGGTCACGAGTGCGTGGTCTATGACCGCAACCCCGAGTCGGTGGCGGCCATGCAAGCCGAGGGGGCGGTGGGCGCGGCGTCGCTGGAGGACCTGGCGGCCAAGCTCACCACGCCCCGGGCGGCGTGGATCATGGTGCCCGCCGCCTTCGCCGGCGACACGGCCATGGCCGTGGCCGAGCACTTCGAGCCGGGCGACATCATCGTCGACGGCGGCAACTCCCACTACCGCCTCGACATCGACCGGGCGGCGACGCTGGCTCCCAAGGGGATCCACTACGTCGACGTGGGCACCAGCGGGGGGGTGTTCGGCCTGGAGCGGGGCTACTGCCTCATGGTCGGCGGTGAGCTGGAGGCCTTCCGCCACCTCGAGCCGGTGCTGGCCACGCTCGCCCCTGGCGTCGACGCCGCGCCGCGCACGCCTGGTCGCCGCGGTGAGCCGGCGCCGGCGGAGCAGGGCTACCTCCACTGCGGGCCCAGCGGCGCCGGCCACTTCGTGAAGATGGTCCACAACGGCATCGAGTACGGGCTGATGGCCGCCTACGCCGAGGGCCTCGCCATCCTGCGCAAGGCCAACGCCGGCAAGGAGGACCGCGATGGCGATGCGGAGACGGCACCACTGACCGATCCCGAGGCCTACCAGTACGACATCGACACCACCGAGGTGGCCGAGGTGTGGCGGCGGGGGAGCGTGATCGGATCCTGGCTGCTCGACCTGACCGCGTCGGCGCTGGCCAAGGATCCCGACGTGTCGAGCTTCAGCGGGCGGGTGTCGGACTCGGGCGAGGGCCGCTGGACCGTGCTGGCCGCCGTCGACGAGGGCGTGCCCGCCCACGTGCTGACCGCCGCCCTCTACGAGCGGTTCAGCTCCCGGGGCGAGGGCGACTTCGCCAACAAGATCATGTCCGCCATGCGCAAGGAGTTCGGCGGCCACGCCGAGAAGTAGCGCCTCTCTCTCGAACTGGTTGCACCTACCCGCCACATACGCGGGTTTGTGCAACCAGATCGGTGAGCGGGGTGGCGGCGGTACGGCAGCGGGCGACCACGCCGGCCAACGCGGAGCGGTCGAGCGGTTTGGCCAGGTAGTCGTCCATGCCCGCGGCCAGGCATTTCTCCCGGTCGCCCACCATGGCCGACGCGGTGAGGGCGATGATCGGCGTGCGGCGCCGGCCGCCCTCGCAGCTGCGGATCCGGGCCGTGGCCTCGTAGCCGTCCATGACGGGCATGAGGCAGTCCATGAGCACGACGTCGTAGTCGGTGCGCAGAACGGCGTCGACCGCCTCGGCGCCGTTGGCCACCACATCCACCAGGCAGCCCAGGCGTTTCAGCATGGCGGCACCGACCAACTGGTTGATGGGGGCGTCGTCGGCCAGCAGCACCCGTGCCGGCACCGGCGCGACAACCTCCTGCGGGGCGGCGACCACGGCCGGGGCAGCCGGCGGCAGGGGGATGTCGAACCAGAACGCGCTGCCCTCGCCCACGGTGCTGTCGAAGTCCAGCGTGCCCTGCATCAGCCCGATGAGCTGGGCGCAGATGGCCAGGCCCAAGCCGGTGCCCCCGAAACGACGGGTCGTCGAGCTGTCCCCCTGGGAGAAGGGCTCCAGCAGCTTGGCTCGGGCGGACGGCTCGATCCCGATGCCTGTGTCGACGACGCGGAAGCGGACGCTGTCGCCACCCAGGGCGGAGACGGCGATGGTGACGCTTCCCCGGTCGGTGAACTTGACCCCGTTCCCCGCCAGATTGAGCAGGAGCTGGCGAAGGCGGAGCTTGTCCCCCCGCACCCAGGCCGGCACCTCGGGGTCGATGGCCACCCTCACGTCCAGGCCCTTGCCCTGGGCCTGGGCGGAGATGGTGCCGGCGACACTGTGGACGGCGGCACGGAGGTCGAAGTCGGCTTCCTCGAGCTCCAGCTTGCCGGCCTCGATCTTGGAGAAGTCGAGGATGTCGTTGAGCAGGCCCAGCAGGCTCTGACCGGAATCCCGAAGGGCCAGCAGTTGCGCCCGCTGAGTGGGGTCGAGGTCGCTGTCGAGGAGCAGCTCGCTCAGGCCCAGGACGCCGTTCATCGGCGTGCGGATCTCGTGGCTGACGGTGGCCACGAATGCCGACTTCAAGCGTGACGCCTCCTGGGCCTTGGCCAGGGCGGCGGCGACATCGGCCTCCAGGCGGTGGCGCTGTGTGACGTCGTTGAAGCTCCAGACCCGGCCCACGACCTCTCCACCGACGCGCTGGGGCCGCGACGTGCGTTCGAAGATCCGCCCGTCGTCGAAGTGGAGCAGGTCGCGGCTTTCGGCCTCCGGATGCTGGCGCATCTTGGCGTGCATGGCGACGAATGCCTCTTTGCTTTCCTCGGTGAGCTGCTCGATGGCGTAGGCGCGGGCGGCTTCGTCGTCGTCGGATTCGATGACGGCCGCCGGCAGCCGCCACATCTCGGTGAACCGCCGGTTGAAGTTGGTGATCCGACCCCCAGGGGCGACGACCAGGACACCGTCGGCGGTGGCGTCCAGGGTCGCGCCCAGCAGGGAGAGGGTCTCTTCGATCTCCTTCTCGGTGCGCTTCCGTTCACTTACGTCCTGGAACTGACCCATCCAGCTGATCGGGTTGCCGGCCTCGTCACGGAGGACGTGAGGTTGGCCAGGACCCAGACCTCGCTTCCGTCAGAGTGCAAGAAGCGCTTCTCGCACTGCCAGGTGTGGATCTCGCCCCGGAGGATGCGCCAGGCGGCGTCGACATCGCTCTGGCGGTCGTCGGGATGGGTGAATTCCTGGTCCCGGCGGCCGAGCAGCTCCGCCTCGCTCCGCCCGAGCAGCCGGCACAGAGCGGCGTTCACCCGGACGTACTCGCCGTCGGTGTTGAAGAGGGCCATCCCGATCGGGGCGGCGTCGAAAGCGATGTCGAAATGGCGCTGGGCATCCGAGGCCACCCGCTGCCGGTCGGACTCGGCGACGATGCAGACGGCTCCCTGCCCGCCAGGGAGGCGGCGAGCGCTGAGAACGAGTGTCAGAGGGACCCCGCTCGCCCGTTGACCGTGGAGCTGGCCCCGGAACACGGTTCGGTCGTCGGAGCGAAGCCAGGCCGGGAACCCGATCACGCCGGTGAGGGCCGGCGGGCGCCGGAACAGCGTGTCCGCGAGGCGGTTCCACCCGACGACCGCGCCCCGCGAATCGACCCGCAGCGCAGCCTCCGGCAGCAGCTCCAAGAAGTCAGGCTCGGTCATCGCATGGGAACCCCCTCACCCCAGTTTCGGCCCGCCGGCGCCGGCGCTTGAGTCGATACCGCGCCGCGGTCGGCGCGCCTTCGCTCAGAACGAGCCTGCCTCGCGGTGCACGAGGCGGATGGTCACGAGCTCGAAGGGACGGGTGGGTACCAGGACGGCGTCATCGTCGAGCGTGAGCTCGTGGCGCGGGCGCTCCAGCAGGTCGGTGCGGTGGGCGGACGTCACCGGAAAGGCGGGCCGCAGCCGCACCCGCCGGCGCCCGCCGTAGGCCTCGTAGCCCCGGATGACGATGTCGCCGCTGCCGTCGTCGGCCCGCTTCACCGCCACGACGACGAAGCCGGGATCGTCGACGGACAGGAACGACTGCACCGGCGGGAGCGGCCGGGACCGGCGGGGGACCGGGACGACGGCGAGGGGCGCGTTCAACGCCGACGCCGCCTCCAGCACCCCGCCGGCGAAGGGATCGCCGGCATGTGGCAGCAGGGCGTAGGTGAAGCGGTGGCGGCCCTGGTCGCACTCGGGGTCGGGGGCGGTGGGGGAGCGGAGGAGCGAGAGCCGGAGCACGTTCCCCCGCACGTCGTAGCCGTACTTGCAGTCGTTGAGCAGGGCGACGCCGTAGCCGGCCTCGGAGAGGTCGGCCCAGCGGTGGGCGCAGACCTCGAAACGGGCCTGCTCCCAAGGCGTGTTCTCGTGCGTCGGCCGGCTGACGTGGCCGAACTGGATCTCGAAGGTGGCCCGATCGGTGTGGATGTCGACCGGGAACGCCACCTTGAGGAACCGGTGGCGCTCGTGCCAGTCGACGTCGGTGACGAAATCCAGCCGGCGGGAGCCCGGGGCCAGGATCATGGTCTGCTCGAGGGTGGAGGCGCCGAAGGTGCGGCGGAAGCACACGGCGCCGGGCCCCCCGATGGTGATCTCGACCGGGCCGTCCAGCTCCTCGAAGTCGTCCAGGTAGCTGCGGTCGACGTCCCAGGCGTCGTACTCACGCGGCCGGTCGCTATGGAGGTGGAAGGCGTTGCCCGCCCGGCCGGCGGCCAGCAGCTGGCGCCCGTGTTCGAGGTCCCGGATCGACGACAGCCGGCCGGCGCCGTCCCACTCCACGCGAAGGAGCCCGTTGGCCATCCACCCCGGGCCGGTCTCGACGCCGCCTGCCGGCTGTGGCCCGGCCAGATCCACGACGGCGTAGCCCATGGCCGGCACCGTTGCGCCCCGCTCTTGGCGCTCGTACGGGGTGGGGTTGAAGACGACGGCCGGTTCCGCCGCACCCGAGGTGTCGACCCGGGCGGCGATGGCGGCCATGGCGTCGGAGGCCAGGCCGTCCGCCACGGAGCGAACCTCGGCGTGGTCGGCGGCGGCCTGGTCGTAGACCCAGTGGATCGACGAGCCGGGAAGGACGTCGTGGAACTGGTTGACCAGGAGCAGCTTCCAGGCCCGGTCGAGCTCCCCCGCCGGCCACGGCGCGCCGTCGGGACGGACCGTGGACCACAGCTCGGCCGCGGCGAGGGCCAGCTCGCCCCGGCGGTTGCCCGCCTTGACTGCGGCCTGGCTGGTGAAGGTGCCCCGGTGCTTCTCGAGGTACAGGTCGCCGGCCCACACGGGCAGGGGCGTGGGATCGGCCTCGACGGCGGCGAAGAAGTCGGTGTGCGACTCCAGCGCGACCCGGGGGGCGCCGGCGAGGTCGGCGGCCCGCAGGGCGGCCTCGATCATGTCCCGCGTCGGCCCGCCCCCACCGTCGCCGTAGCCGAAGGGGTACAGCGAACGGGGGCCGGCGCCGGCGCCCCGCAGGAGCTCGGGCAGGGCCATGGTGCCGTTGTAGGTGTCGGCGGGTGGGAAGTGAGCCCGGATGCGGGTGCCGTCGAGGCCCTGCCACCAGAAGGTGTGGTGGGGGAACCGGTTGACCTCGTTCCAGCACAGCTTCTGGGTGACGAACCACCCGATGCCGGCCTCGGCGAGGATCTGGGGGAGGCTGGCCGGGAAGCCGAAGCCGTCGGGGAGCCACGACTCCGTGCACTCCTGGCCGAACCGGCCGAGGTACCAGCGCTGGCCGTGGACCAGCTGGCGCACGAGCGACTCGCCCGCCGGCATGTTGCAGTCGGCCTCCACCCACATGCCGCCGGCGGGGCGGAACTGGCCCGTGGCCACCCGCTCGGCGATCCGGGCGAACAGCGGCGGGTAACGGTCCTCCACCCAGGCCAGGTGGCGGGCGGCAGAGGCTACGAACTCGAAGGCCGGGTAGTCCTCCATGAGGGTCACGGCGTTGGCGAAGCTGCGGGCGCACTTGCGGGCCGCCTCCCGCATCGGCCACAACCAGGCGGTGTCGATGTGGGCGTGGCCCACGGCGCTGATGCGGTGGGCGCCGGGGTCGGCCCGGCGATCGAGGGCGCGCGACAGCGCCTGGCGGCCCTCGCCGGCCGTGGCGGCGACGTCGTCGGGGTCCACGGCGGCGAACATGGCGGCCAGGGCCTCCAGGAGCACGAAGTCGGTCGGGCCGCCGGCGGCGTCCACGGCCTCGGCCAGCTCCAGCACCGTCCGCAGGTCGCAGGCCAGGGCGTAGACCTCGGGCCGGCGCAGCGCGAGCTGGCAGCGGAGGAGCTCGAAGCCGGGATCGCCGCCGGGGTCCGGCATCAGAAGCGGCCAGTCGTCGCCCACGACGAACCGGGGGACCGCGGGGTTGGCTGCCGCCTCGACGAACAGCTCCACCGCCTCGAGTGCCTCGGCCTTCTTCCACAGCAGGGCGTCCCGCCGCAGCCACGAGAGCCCCACCAGCGGGACCCCGTCCCGCCACAGCAGGGCCTCCGCCGGCTCGGTCATCTCCAGCCGGAGGGCGACCTCCTCACCGGCCCACGCCGGCGGCACCTCGCCCCGGAGGCGGAACCAGGTCGTGCCCCACCGCGGGCCCCAGCGGCCGCCGAGGTCGAAGGGCTGGAAGGGGCCGGTCACGGCTTCGTCGTAGGGCAGCGGCTCGCCGGGAAGGTGGCGGGCGGCCACCTCCAGCGCCGCCGTGGGCCCGAAGACCGCCGGCGCCACGACCTCGGCCAGCAGCGCCCGGGCCCGGCCCAAGATCGACACTCCTCAACCTACCGGGCCGCTCCTCTACGATCCGGCCATCGTTTCCCGTACCTGGCTGGGCAGGGTGGCCGCCATGCTCGTCATGGCCTGCCTGGCCGCGGCGTGCTCCGGGGGCGGGGACGGCCCCGAGCCGGCCACCGCCGACCTGGCCCGCACCGGTGAGATCCGCATCGGCGTGGGGGAGGACATCTGGCCCCTGACCGGCCGGGGGGCCACCGCCCGCCACTTCGCCGCCGGCGAGCTCAACGCCGGCGTGTACGAGCCCCTGGTCTCGATGGCACCCGATTTCACCGTCGCCCCCGGCCTGGCCCAGCGTTGGGAGATGGTCGGCCCGTCGACGTGGCGCTTCCACCTCCGGCCCGGCGTCTCCTGGCACGACGGCCGGCGCTTCGGCGCCGACGACGTGGTGTGGTCCTGGACCGGCCGGGAGGCGCTGCTGCGGTCGGTCTCCGGCACCCTGCAGACGGTCACCAAGGTCGACGACCTCACCGTCGACTTCGTCTCCACCACGCCGAACCTGCGCCTGCCCGAGCAGCTCGTGCATCCCGAAGGCCCGATCGTGCCCAAGGACTCCCACAACGACGCCGAGCCGCCGGTGGGCACCGGGCCGTTCAAGGTGATCGAGTACCAGCCCCGCCGCCAGCTGGTCGTCGAGCGCTTCGACGGGTACTGGGGCGCGAGGGCGAGGGCCGAGCGGCTCACCTTCCGGTTCATGCCCGACCCCGAGATCCGCCTGGAGGCCCTCCGCTCTGGAGAGGTCGACATGGTGACCGGCCTGCCCAGGGAGGCGGTGGCGTCGGTGGAGGGCGACGGGCGCTTCCACGTCGTGCGGGCGCCGGCCGGCGCCACCCAGGTCCTGTCCTTCAGCAGCACCGGCCAGTTGGCGGCCGACCGGGCCGTGCGCCAGGCGGTGTCGCTGGCCGTCGACCGCCACCGCTACGTCGCCGAGGTGCTCAAGAACCAGGGCGACCCGGGCCGCTGGATGTCGCCTCCCGGGGTCCTGGGCGGGGCGGCGGCTTCGGTGCCGCCCTCGGCGTTCGAACCGGACCGGGCCCGCCAGGTTCTGGAGGAAGCGGGCTGGAAGGCCGGCCCCGACGGCACCCGCAGCAGCGGCTCCCGCCGGCTGTCGCTGACGTTCATCGGCGGGCCGGCGGTCCCCGAGGCGGCGATGCGGTTCCTCGCCGCCCAGCTGAAGGACGTCGGCGTCGAGACCACCGTCAGGAAGGCCCACGACATCAGGACGGCCGAGCAGAACAGGGACCGGGGCTACGACGTCGAGCTGGCCATGCCCAATCAGAACGACGCCAACCCGGCCTTCCTCCTGGCCCTCCGTACCACCCCGGACGGGGATTACTCGGCCCTGGCGACCCAGGCGGCGGCGGCCGCCAGCCGGGAGGAGGTCCAGCGGCTGGCGGCGGCCATGACTGCGGCCGTGGTGAACCGTGACTTCAGCGTGGTGCCGGTGGCCGGCGTCTTCCACGTGTACGGCATGCGCAAGGGCGTTGACCTCGCCGAGCCCCATCCCTCGGCGATCAACCAGACCTGGGTAACGCTGAGCACGTCCTGATTGGTCTGGATGGCGCTTCCCTCGAGGTCTCCTCCGGCGGGCCGAGGAGGCCCAGGTGTGGACGGCCGCCCCGCCAGGCCGTCTCCCTGGCCCGGCTCGGCGCCAGGCCGGAGCAGCTCCCACCGGCGGCGACGGCGTCGATCCGGCCATGGCGGCCCTTCTGGCTCGGCCTCAGGCGGTGGTGTGGCGACGGGTAGGGCGGGCGGATCGCGCCGGGCAGGCGGTGGACGACGCCCTCGGCGAGGTCGATGTCATGGGTTCGTCGTTCTGCGAGGCCGAGCTGCTCCGGCTGCGGGGCGAGCTCCACGCCGATCGGGCCGACATCGACGAGGCCGTGCGGCGGGCCGGCGAACAGGGGGCGGTCGTCTACTCGGGAGGGGGCGTCTGCCGCCGGGCACACGGCCGTCTCATCCGGTCGGGAGGCCGGCGCCGAAGGAACCGATGTGACCGGAGGGACCGGTCGGAGAAGGGACGGCCATGTACGAGCACAGCTGCGCGAAGGCAGGAGCCGAAGGTTGCGGGTACGTCGTGCGCGCCGGCAGCGAGGACGAGCTGAAGTCCAAGGTGGCCGAGCACGCCCGGAAGAAGCACAACGTGGCCGGGATGACCGACACCATCTACAACTACCTCCGGGACACGGCGCGCAAGGGTTGATCAGCCGGCTGTCCAGGTCGACAGCTGGCCTCGGAGCGCCCCGAGGGGCCGGTCGGCGCTGTGGACGTTCACGTAGTAGCCGGACGGGTTGGCGACGAGGTCGGCGATCAGCGCCGGCGACTCCACCGTGCACGTCGCCGAGTAGGCGACGGCAGCGTTGTAGTGGACCGGCGTGTTCAGGTCGATGGCGTGCGGCCCGCTCACGCCCCTCGCCCCCTTGTGGATGTGGGTGGCGATGATCCGGGTCACCCCCCGCACGACGACATAGGTGCAGACCCGCCCGGAAACGGTGTCGATGATGACGTAGGCCTCCCCGGAGCCGGCGGGATCCCCGCCCGTGGGGACCTCGGCGGCGGTCAGTGTCGTCCGGAGGGCGACCATGGCCGCGCTGGCCGGAGAGGCCTGCACGACGACGGCGCAGAGGACGGCGACGAGAAGGGCGGCAACGCGGGTGCGCAACATGACTACCTCCGCTCGGGTGTCCGGCGAGGCGACATTACCTACTGGCGGCCTTGCGTCGGGACCCGCCGTCGGCCGGGCCCCGGACAAACCTGTCGCCACGCGCCCCTCCACCCGTTCACCGGTGTCGCGTTCCTCTTCAGCATCGCCCCGGGGGCTTCACGGCTGATCAACCCGGCTCGTCGACGAGGGGTGCGCGCCGGCCCAGGGCGCCGAGTTGTGACAGGTCGCGGGGGAAGAGCATCGCCGTGGTCCAGTCGGCGACCACCCGAACCTTGCGGGCCAGTCCGGGCATCATCAGCAGGTGGTAGGACCGCCCCATCAGCCACGCCGCCAGGCCGGTGAAGGTGAAGCGGTACACCTGTGCCGTGCCCTGGTTGCGGCCGAGGGTCACCGCCAGCCCCCGGTTCCGGTACGTGAACCGGATGGGCTGGCCCACCCCGAGGTTGGCGGCAACGTTGTGGGCGCAGACCTTGGCCTGGCGCACGGCATGCTGAGCCGTCCCGGGGCAGATGCCCCCGTCGGGGTCCGGGACGGCGGCGGCGTCGCCCAGGGCGAACACCTCGGCGCGGCCGGCGGCGCGGATGTGGTCGTCGGCGATGAGCCGGCCGGCGTCGTCGGTGGCCAGGCCGAGCCGGGAGACCAGCGGCGAAGGGCGCTGGCCGGTGGCCCACACGATGGTCTCCGACACGTAGGGCGCCACCCCGGGCTTGGAGACCACGATCGTCTTGTCGACGCAGGACTCGAGCCAGGTGTCCAGGAGGATCTCCACGCCTCGCCGGCGGAGGTGGCGCTCGCTGTAGCGGGCCAGCTTCGGGTCGAGGCCGGGCAGGAGGGAGTCCCGGGCCTCGATCAGCACCCACCGCAGGTCGTTGCGGCTGAGGCTGGGGTAGGTGGGCAGGGCGTCGTTGACCAGCGACTCCATCTCCGCCAGGGCCTCCACGCCGGCGTAGCCCCCGCCCACGAAGGTGAAGGTGAGCAGCTCCCGCCGGCGCCGGCGGTCGAGGGTGGCGTCGGCCGTCTCCAGCTGGCGCAGCACGCGGTTGCGCAGCCAGATGGCGTCGGGGAGCGTCTTGAACCCCACCGCATGCTCGACCAGGCCGGGGACGGCGATCACGCTGGGCACGGAGCCGGGGGACAGAACGAGCTGCTCCCACGACAGCTCGTGGCGGGCGCCCGTGAGATCCTCGGCCACCGCGGTGTGCGCTTCGATGTCGACGTCGGTCACCTGGCCGACGAGCAGCTGGGTGCGCCGCAGCATCTCCCGCAGCGGGATGACAGCGTGGCGGGGCTCGATGGTGCCCGAGGCCGCTTCAGGCAGGAGCGGGGCAAAGAGCAGGAAGTTCTCCGGCGCGACGAGCAGCACGCGCGGACCGCCGGGCCGCCCACGGGTGGCGAGGAGGTCCTGGAGGTGGTGGGCGACGGTGGCGCCGCCGAAGCCACCGCCGACGATGAGGACGTCGAAGTGTCTCAGGCGGGCAACGTTACCGGCGGGTACCCGTGAGGAACGCGGTGATCTGGCTCATCGCCGCCTGGTCCCGCTCCGCCGTGTCCGGCGGGCGACCACCGCCATGGGCGCGGTGGTCGTTGGGATCGAACGACTGGGGGAGGGCGGCGGTGACCTTCTGCATGGTGGCCGTGGACTCGGCGGTGAAGGCCTGGGCTGACGGCATCGCCGCTCTCAGCGGGTCGGCGTCCGCGGGGTTCACCATGGTCGACTGGCGCCCGGTCACCACGAGAGTCGGCGCCTTGACCTTGGCCGCCTCGGCCGGCGGGTCGAGGACGAACTGGTCCCTGAGCAGGCTGTCCATGCCGGTGGGCAGCACCGTCTGGTGCTCGGGCCGGATGGTGGAGCGCTCCGGGAGCGAGCCGGTCGAGACCAGGGTGGCGACCACGGTCCGGAAGGCGTCAGCCGACTCCTTGCCGAACGTCCTCTCGAAGTGGCCGGCCATCACCTCGACCAGGGGCCGGCCCGGTGTGGAGAGAAGCACGACCCTCTTCACCTTGTCGTCGGTGGCGGCGACCTTCATGGCCGCGATCCCACCCAGGTCGTGGCCGACGATCGCCAGGTTCGAGCCGTCGATGCCGCTGCGCTCGGAGAGGAACAGGAGGGCTTCGTGGGCGTCGGTGACCGTGTCCTCGAAGCTGAACTGCCGGCCGGGATCGACCTTGCTGACCCCCATGCTGCGGCGGTCGTAGCGGAACGCGGCCAGGCCGGCGGCGGTGATGGCCTTGCTGAGGTCCTCGTAGATCGGGTCGCCGGGGATCACGTCGATGTAGCCGTTGCGGTCGTTGCGGGCCAGGGAGGGGACGATGAGCACCGCTCCCACCGGCCCGTCGGTCCGTTCCGGCATGGCCAGCGTGCCCCCCATGCGGACCTTGTCTGCGGCCTCGAACTGGAGGACCGTCTCTCGAGGCGTGAGGCCCAGTTCGGCGTCGCCGTCGCTGCCTCCCCCCGAACAGGCTGCGGCCAGCAGGCCGATCACCAGCACGACCGCCGTCAACCGCCGCTTCCCCACTTCCCCCATAGCGCGAACCTACTCGTAGCGGGGGCGCGAAAGACTGCTTGGATGGCCGAGATCACCACGCTCGCCGACGGGATCGCGGAGCTGGTCCACGACGGCGCGCTGGTCGCCCTCGAAGGCTTCACCCACCTCATCCCCTTCGCCGCCGGCCACGAGATCATCCGCCAGGGGCGCCGGCGCCTCACCCTGGCTCGGATGACCCCCGACGTCGTCTACGACCAGCTCATCGGCATGGGCTGCGCCGAGCGGCTGATCTTCTCCTGGGGCGGGAACCCCGGCGTGGGGTCGCTGCACCGGCTCCGCGACGCCGTCGAGCGGGGCTGGCCGGCGCCGCTGGCCCTCGAGGAGCACAGCCACGCCGGCATGGCGAACCGGTACGTGGCCGGCGCCTCCGGGCTGCCCATGGCCGTGCTCCGGGGCTACACCGGGACCGACCTGGGCCGGGTCACCCCCACGGTGGCCACCGTGACCTGCCCGTTCACCGGCGAGGTGCTGACCGCGGTCCCGGCGCTGAACCCCGATGTCACCGTGATCCACGCCCAGCAGGCCGACGGGACCGGCAACGTCATGCTCTGGGGCATCACCGGCGTCCAGAAGGAGGCCGTGCTGGCCGCCCGCCGGTCGCTGGTGACGGTGGAGGAGCTGGTCGAGGAGCTGGAGCCTCGCCCTGGGTCGGTGGTGCTCCCCGGCTGGGCCCTGACCGCGGTGGCGGCCGTCCCCGGTGGCGCCCATCCCTCCTACGCCGCCGGCTACAGCCGGCGGGACAACGACTTCTACCGGGAGTGGGACCCGATCAGCCGGGATAGGGACCGCTTCACCGCCTGGATGGAGGACCACGTCCTTGGCCGCTGAGCCCACCGCCGACGAGCGCATGACCGTGGCCGCCGCCCGCCGGATGGCCGACGGTGACGTGTGCCTGGTGGGCATCGGCCTGCCCAGCCTGGCCGCAAACGTGGCCCGGCGCCTCCACGCGCCCGGCTGCGTGCTCATCTACGAGTCGGGCACCATCGGGTCCAAGCCACGGGTGCCCCCGTTGTCGATCGGCGACGGTGAGCTGGCCGAGACCGCCGATACCGTCGTGGCCGTTCCCGAGATCTTCAACTACTGGCTCCAGGCCGGCCGTATCGACGTGGGGTTCCTCGGCGCCGCCCAGATCGACCGCTACGCCTGCATCAACACCACCGTGATCGGCCCCTACGACGGACCGCAGGTCCGCCTGCCCGGCGCCGGCGGCGCCCCCGAGATCGCCTCCTCGGCCCGGCGGGTCATCGTGGTCCTGCGCCACTCCCGCCGGGCGTTCGTCGAACGCCTGGACTTCCGCACGTCGGTGCCCGGGCGGGGTGGCACGGCGGTGATCACCGACCTTGGCGTCCTCGAAGCCGGCGACGACGGCGAGCTGGTGCTGGCGGCGGTGCACCCCGGCGTGTCGGTCGGCGACGTGCGGGCGGCGACCAGCTGGGAGCTGCGCGTCGCCGGCGACGTGACGGTCACCGAGGCGCCGACGCCGCAGGAGCTGGACGTGCTGCGGAGCATGGGCGGGTGATGGGGCCGGCGATGCCGTTCGTCCACGAGGGCGTGCCGGTGCGGGTGGTCTTCGGCGCCGGCGCCCGTCACCGCCTGGCGGCCGAGCTCGACGGGCTGGGCCTCGGACAGGTGGTGCTCATCGCCTCGGCGTCGTCGCGGACCGAGGCCGACGCCATGGCCGCGGCGCTCGATCACCGGCTGACGTGGCGGGTCGACGGCGTGCGCCAGCACGTCCCCGCCGAGCTGGCCGAGACGGTGGCCGCCGACGCGCTGCGAGCCGGCGCCGACGGGATCGTCAGCCTGGGCGGCGGGTCGGCCACCGGTCTTGGCAAGGCCGTCGCCCGCTCCGGATTGCCGCTGGTGGCGGTGCCCACCACCTACGCGGGCTCGGAGATGACCCCCATCTGGGGCATCACCACCGCCGGTCGCAAAGAGATCGGGCGCGACCTGCGGGTGCTGCCCAAGGCCGTCCTTTACGACCCCGAGCTCACTTACGGCCTCCCACCCCCCATCACCGCAGCGAGCGGGATGAACGCCGTCGCCCACTGCCTGGAGGCCTTGTGGGCCGCCGCCGCCAGCCCTCTGACCGAGCCCCTCGCCCTCGAAGCCGCCCGGGGTTTGTGCGCCTCCCTGCCCATCGCCGTGGCCGAACCGTGGGACGCCAAGGCCCGGGGGCGGGCGCTGGTGGCTGCCTGCCAGGCGGGCATGGCCCTGGCCGGCGCCGGCACCGGGCTCCATCACAAGCTGTGCCACCTGCTGGGGGGACGCTACGACCTGCCCCACGCCCCGACCCATGCCGCGCTGCTGCCCCACGTGGTCGGCTTCAACGAGCCGGCACTCGGCTCCCTCTCCGCCCGCATGGCCGTTGCCGTAGGGACGGGGCGGGCGTCCACCGGCGTCTACGACCTGGCCGTCCGCATGGGCCTGACCATGGCCCTGGGCCGGCTGGGGATGCCGGAGTCGGCCATCGACGAGGTGGCGGCGGAGGTGGCCGCCGCCCCGCCGGCCAACCCCCGGCCGGTCGAGGAGGCGGGGCTGCGGTCACTCCTGCGGGCGGCGTGGGAGGGCGACGGGCCGGTTTGAGCGAAGTGTTCATCCTCGACGCGGTGCGGACGCCGATCGGCCGCCACCGGGGCGCACTGGCCGGCGTACGCCCCGACGACCTGGCCGCCACGGTCGTTCGGGCGGTCCTGGAACGGGTACCCGAGGTGGCGCCCGAGCGGATCGACGACGTGTACCTCGGCGACGCCAACGGCGCCGGCGAGGACAACCGCAACGTGGCCCGCATGGCTGTCCTCCTCGCCGGCCTGCCGGTCAGCATCCCCGGCACCACGGTCAACCGCCTTTGCGGGTCGGGGATGGAGGCCGTGGCCCAGGCCAGCCGGGCCGTGGCCGTCGGCGACGCCGGCGTCGTGGTGGCCGGCGGCGTCGAATCCATGAGCCGGGCGCCGTGGGTGACCCTCGACCCCGAAGGCGGCGAGCTGGTGCCCACCACGCTTGGATGGCGGCTGGTGAACCCGGCGATGCCCGAGCGGTGGACCGCCTCCCTGGGCGAAGGCGCCGAACTGCTGGCGGAGCGCTACCAGATCTCCCGTGAGGAACAGGACGCCTTCGCCCTGGCCAGCCACCGCAAGGCCGCCGCCGCCTGGGACGCCGGTCGCTTCGCCGGCGAAGTCGTACCGGTGCCGGGGGTGGCGCTGGCGGTCGACGAATGCATCCGGCGCGACACGTCGCTCGAGGCGCTGGCCGGGCTCCGCCCGGCCTTCCGGCCCGAGGGCGGGACGGTGACGGCCGGCAACGCGTCACCCCTGGCCGACGGCGCCGCCGCCCTGGTGCTGGCCGGCGAGGACGCGCTGGCCGCCACCGGCCGGCGGCCCCTGGCCCGCATCGCCGCCCGGGCCAACAGTGCGGTCGAGCCCCACCTCTACGGGATCGGCCCGGTGGAGGCCGCCCGGCGGGCGCTGGCCGGCGCCGGCCTCGGGTGGGCGGACCTGGTCGCCGCCGAGCTCAACGAGGCCTTCGCGGCCCAGGCGCTGGCGTGCCTGGCCGAATGGCCCCAGCTGGATCCCGACCTGCTCAACCCCAACGGCGGCGCCATCGCCCTCGGCCACCCCATCGGGTCGTCGGGGGCCCGCATCCTGGCCACGCTCGCCCACGAGCTTCGCCGGCGGGGCGGGGGGTACGGGCTGGCCGCCATGTGCATCGGCGCCGGTCAGGGCATCGCCGTCGTCCTCGAGGGGGCGTGACTCAAGGAACTCGCGGCATCCGCCGACATCCCGCCCATGGCCGAGGACGTGCTCGACGAGGTCGCCATCAACGTCTCGATCCTCATCGCCGAGGAGCTGGAGGTCCACCACCGTCTGGGCGCCCACCCGACGCCCGTCGCCGAGTGCCCCATGTGCCGGCGGTGATCGGCCCAACTAGCCCAGGTAGCGGTCGTCCATGATGCGGAGGGGCTCGGCCAGCAGCTCGATCTGCACGCCGTCGGGATCCTTGACGTAGATCGAGTTGGTGAGGCCCCGGTCCGGGCCGAGATAGGGGACGCCGGCGGCGTCGAGGCGGTCGCGGACGGCCTCGAAGTTGGCCCGGTCGACGGAGATGGCCACGTGCTGAACGGCCCCGAGCGTCTCGACGGCGGGCCCGAGGCCCAGGCCGGGAAAGTCGAAGAACGCCAGGAGGTTGCCGTTGCCGATGTCGTGGAAGAAGTGGGTGGAGCCGGCGTAGTCACGGTTCTCCATGACGTCGACCAGGGGAAAGCCGAGCACCTCCTGGTAGAAGCGCACGGTCGTCTCCACGTCGCTGCAGATGAGGGCGAGGTGGTGGACCCCCCGGGCGCTGGATTCCGGCCGCTCCTCCGCGGCCTTGAGATGGGCGGCGATGATCTCCTGCCGCCGGGCTTCGAAATCGGATGCGACGGTCATGAGCCCGACGGTACCGCTCGAGCAGGCCGGATCGCTGGTGGAAGGACGTGGGACGCGGTGGTTGTGGCTGCCGGCCGTCGCCGCCGTCGCCGCCGTCGCCGCCGTGTGGTCCGCCGGCGGCCACCTCGATACGGTGCGCCGGGCTCAGGCGACCACCAGCTCGGTGGTCGCGGAGACGTCCCCGTGCCGGCGACGTTTCCCTTCCCGCCGCCCGCCGCCTCGGGACACGTTGCCCGGAGTTCCCGGGTGGTGGCAGCGGAGGCCGTCACCTTTGAAGTGGAGGTCATTGCTCGAGCCGGCACGTGTTCCGAGACGACCACGACCGGCGGGCTGATCGGGCGTCATCGAGGTCGTCTGAGCCGCTGCGGCCCGACGGTGGCCGCCGGGTCGGCGGCCGACTCGAACCCGGCCCGGAACACCGAGAAGCGGGTGAGGAGGCTCCCTGCGCACAGCAGGGTGCCGGCGGCGATGGCCGTGGGCCGGCGCCGGCCGGCCACTGCGGCCAGGAGGGCACCACTCAGGCTGCATGCCTCCGCCGCCTTGGCCAGCCGCCCGGCCCGGCCCTCCTCGTAGGGGCCGGCCAGCTCGCCCAGCCGGCGGTCCATGACCCGGGACGCACCCACCTCCAGTGCCGCACCGATCACTGCCAGCCGGCGGGCCGGCCCGGCGGCGGCTGCCGGCGTGGACGCCAGCGCCACGCCGCCGGCGCCGGCCATGGAGCTGCCGGCGAACAGGAAAGGCAACTGCTGGTGGGCCTCGTGCCAGGCCGGTATGGCGGTGTCGGCCACCAGCACGGCGGTGTAGGTGGCCACGGCGGGCCCGAGCACGCCGGCGCCGGCGGCTGCCGCTCGCCCCAGCCGGGGCGCTCGCCCGGTGACGTCGCTGGCCGCGGCGCCGATCGCCGCCGGCGCAAATGCGGCCAAGAGCCAACTGCCGACGCTCATGGGCGACGTCGGCTTGGCCACCCGGAGCATGTTGAGGAACCGGCCGGGCCGGCCCAGGTCGATCACGAGGAGCGGCCCGCTCACCGCCACGCCGGCCGCCGCCGCGCCCAGGGCTGTCCGCCGCAGCCGGCGGTTGCCCGTGAGCTGAGCAGCCAACCCGAGCGCAGAGGAGGCGCCGGCCAGCCCGCCGGTGAAGAAGTAGGCGGGGATGTACCACTTCCAGACCGGCGCCTTGAGGATCGGCCGCCCGTAGTAGCTGTCGGTCACCGGCGCGGGAGAACGGCCACGGCCACCGCCCCTGCCAGGGCCAACGCCGCGCCGGCCGCCGCCCGCCACATACCCGGCAGGTCGCGGGTGGTCACCACCGGCGCCGGCGGCAGGCCGTAGATCTCCGGTTCGTCGAGCAGCAGGAAGAAGGCACCGAACCCGCCGACGCCGTCGTCCTCGTCCGCCCCGTACAGCCGGGCCTCGGCCACACCGGCCTCGCGCAGGACCCCGAGCCGCCCCGACGCCCGCTCCCGTAGCTCCTCCAGCGGCCCGAACTGGATCGACTCCGTGGGGCAGGCCTTGGCGCAGGCCGGCGTGAGGTCGGCCTTCAGCCGGTCGTAGCAGAGGGTGCACTTCCAGACCCGACCGTCGGCCTCCCGCTTGTCGATGACCCCGAACGGGCACGCCGGCACGCAGTAGCCGCAGCCGTTGCAGACGTCCTGCTGGACGACCACGGTGTCGAACTCCGTCCGGAACAGCGCCCCGGTCGGGCAGACGTCCAGGCAGGCGGCGTGGGTGCAGTGCTTGCACACGTCGGAGGACATCAACCACCGGACGCCGGCCCCGCCGGCGTCCGGGAGGAGGTCAGCCGCCGGCGACCAGCCGGCGCCCGGGCCGTTGGCTGGGGGGGAGCCCGGGGGGGCGGAGCCCCCCCGGGGGCGTTCGACGAACGCCACGTGCCGCCATGTATCCGCTCCGAGCGCTCCGGTGTTGTCGTACGACATGGCCAGGAAGTCGAGCCCGTCGTCGGGCACGTCGTTCCACTCCTTGCACGCCACCTCACAGGCTTTGCACCCGATGCACACGGAGGTGTCGGTGAAGAACCCCATGCGGGCCATCAGCGAGCCCTTCGCCCCGGCCGGATGTCGCACGTCGCCGCCTTGACCTCCTGGATGTGGACGTTGGGGTCCAGCGCCAGCGGGAACAGGTCGTTGGCCACGTCCCCCGTCGACAGGCCCTTCCACCCCCAGTGGTAGGGGAGGCCGACCTGGTGCAGCTCCCGCCCCTGCACCTTCAACGCCGCCATGCGGTCCGTCACCAGCACCCGGGCCTCGATCGACGTACGGGACGAGGTGATCGTCGCCCACCCGCCGTTCTCGAGGCCCCGTTCGGCGGCCAGCGCCGGGCTGACCTCGCAGAACATCTCGGGCTGGAGCTCGGCCAGATGGGCCTGGAACCGCGACATGCCGCCGGCGGTGTGGTGCTCGGTCAGCCGGTAGGTGGTCATCACGTAGGGGTAGGCGCCGGCGTCGTCGTCGTTGTAGCGGTTGCCCTTGCGGTGGAACGTCTGGCGCACCGGGTTGCACTGCTGGCCGTACAGGGGATTGGTGAACGGCGACTCGTGGGGCTCGTAGTGGGTGGGAAGCGGCCCGTCGAGGAGGCCGTTGGGCGCGAACAGCCAGCCCCGGCCGTCGCTCTGGAGGATGAACGGATCGGCGCCGCTCAGCGCCCACTGCGCGGTCGCCCCCTCCGCCGGCCGGTAGTCGGGGGCCATGTCGACGGCGAAGTCGGGCACGTCGTGGCCGGCCCACCGGCCGGAGCCGGCGTCCCACCACACGTAGGCCTTGCGCTCCGACCACGGCTTGCCGGCGGGATCGGCCGAGGCCCGGTTGTAGAGGATGCGCCGGTTCGCCGGCCACGCCCACCCCCACTCGGGGGCCACCCAGCTCTGCTCGGCGGCGGGCCGGCGCCGGGCGGTCTGGTTGACGCCGCCGGCGAAGCAGCCCGAGTAGATCCAGCACCCGCAGGCCGTGGAGCCGTCGTCCTCGAGGCCGGCGAACCCGCCGAGCAGGCCGTCGGGCCCGCGGCCGTTGATCTCCTGCAGCACCGCCTCGGCCGAGGGCTCGTCGCCGGCCAGCGGGTAGTCCCACGTGAGGTCGAGGACGGCCCGGTCCCGGGGCTCGACGGACCCCGCCAGCTTCTCCCGGATGATCCGGCCGAGGTGGAAGTAGAACCACAGCTCGGAACGGCAGTCGCCGCCAGGCTCGACGGCCTTGTGGTGCCACTGGAGCATGCGCTGGGTCTGGGTGAACGTCCCGTCCTTCTCGGTGTGGGCGGCCGCGGGCAGGAAGAACACCTCGGTGCCGATGTGGGGGGTCTCCAGCTCCCCGGCGTCGATCTCCGGCCCGTCCTTCCAGAACGTCGCCGTCTCGGTCTCCACCAGGTCCCGTACCACCAGCCAGTCGAGCTTCGCCAAGGCCATCCGGTGAAGCTTCCCGTTCGCCGACCCCACCGCCGGGTTCTGGCCCACGACGAAGAAGCCGGCCACCTTGCCGTCGGCCATGTCGACCGTCGTCCGGTAGGTGGAGTGGTCGCCGGTGATGAACGGGAGGTAGTCGAAGCAGAAGTCGTTCTCGGGCTGGGCGGCGTCGCCCCACCACGCCTTGAGCAGGCTGACGACATAGGCGCCGGCGTCGCCCCACAGGCCGGCCGGGGCGGTGTTGACCTCGAGGTAGCGGGCCAGGGTCGGGTGGCGGTCGGCGTGGGCCATCGGCAGGTAGCCGGGCAGGATGTTGTACAGGGTCGGGATGTCGGTCGAGCCCTGGATGCTGGCGTGTCCCCGCAGGGCCATGATGCCGCCGCCGGGCCGCCCGATGTTCCCGAGCAGCAGCTGGATGATCGCCGCCGTACGGATGATCTGGGCGCCGACGGTGTGCTGGGTCCAGCCCACCGAGTAGCAGATGGACGACGTGCGGTCGCGGCCGGAGTTGTCGCAGAGCGCCTCGGCCACGGCCAGGAACTGCGCCGCGGGCACCCCGCACACCTCCTCCACCATCGCCGGCGTGTAGCGGGCGAAGTGGCGCTTGAGGATCTGGAACACACAGCGAGGGTGCTCCAGCGTGGGGTCGGTGGCCGGACCGGATCCCGCTCCGGCGTTGGCGCCGTAGCCGTACGCCTCCCCGGCCGGCTCGTCGGCATGGCCGGCCGAAGAGGGCGCCGCTCCCACTCCGGCGTACTGCCACGACGCGGTGTCGTAGCCCCGGGCGTCAGGATCCCAGCCGGAGAACAGGCCGTCGAGATCCTCGGTGTCGGCGAACCGGTCGTCGACGATCGTGGCCGCATTGGTGTAGGCGGCCACGTACTCCCCGAACTCCCGCCCGTTGGTGAGGATGTGGTTGACGATGCCGCCCAGGAAGGCGATGTCGCTGCCGGCCCGGAGGGAGACGTAGGTGTCGGCCAGGGCGCTGGTGCGGGTGAAACGAGGGTCGACGTGGATGACGCGGGCGCCCCGGGCCTTGGCTTCCATGACCCACTGGAAGCCGACCGGGTGGCACTCGGCCATGTTCGACCCCATGATCAGGATGCAGTCGGAGTTGGCCAGGTCCTGCTGGAAGCCGGTGGCGCCGCCTCTACCGAGCGAGGTCCCCAGACCGGGGACGGTGGCGGAGTGTCATATGCGGGCCTGGTTCTCGACCTGCACCGCCCCCAGCGCGGTGTACAGCTTCTTCATGAGGTAGTTCTCCTCGTTGTCGAGGGTGGCTCCTCCGAGG